>NZ_FWYE01000001.1:324485-648970 GCF_900176435.1 Picrophilus oshimae DSM 9789 | reverse complement strand
TAATGATGATAGCTTTGCTGATACCATGCCTAGTGATGTGTTTATGTACATTACATTGCCTGAGACCTTTGATATTGTTGCATTTAATGATGATAAGTTTGATATCATCTCACCGAAGTCTGTTGATATTAATACTGTAGTTCCGTTTAATTCCTTTATTGTTGCGTTTAACTCACTTAATGGTACCTTCAATGCCTGGCCAACAGCAGTCTTTATTATTGCTGTTACCTGTGATGGTGATATTATTACGAATGCTCCGCTGCCTGATACCAATTCTATATGGGCGCTTGTCTTTGATGTGTATGTGTTATATGCAGTGTAGTTTAGCTGGTATTCTTCTGCCGTTACTGCCTTGCTCATTGCTGTGTATGGCTGCGTGTACATTAATGATATGTTATACATTGTTCCAGGCTGAGCATTGGGCATTGCAAATGAGCCCATTAATATATAACTCTCATTGTATGCTGTTACCGTTGTGTATGGTGTTCCATTTAATAGTACTGTTACCTGTACAGGTCCTGCGCTTGTGACACCGGCTGTTTCATCCGTGACCGGTGGGTGTGATGATACATTCCACTCGAAGTATACCACCTCTGTTGGGAATGCCACATTTGATGAATCTCCTAGTGCAGTCATTAACGTTACATTTGTTTGTATTTCAAATGTTGCGCTTGCCACTATTGCTTTATTTGATAGATCCTTTAAATATATTGTCTGTTTACCAACAGCGTAAGGAGCATAGAATGTTGATGTATGGGTATGACCAGATGTTTCAAATGGTGATACTAATGGCTGGCCGTTCCATATTATTTCATATGGTATGTCACTAACCAGATTACTTGCAGTAACTTCTACTGGAGACCCCTCATAATATAATGATGATGATGTTGTAATTGTTGCATTTGTTTCATAATCATTTATGAAGTAATGCGATAACATTGATGTTTTGTTTGTAACCTCAAGGAATACTGCATATGTTCCGTTGGATTGTGCAGCCATTGATGTAAAGTTATAAACAAATGCCCCCATATCCAGTATATAACTATATGATGAATAGTAGGTTGTTATGTTTTCATGTTTAGTTTTAGAGTATGTTGATATAGACAAATTATAATATGCCTTGCTTCCGTTTAATAAATTGTATGCAATTGCATAATCATCGCTTACAATAAATGTTCCGGATGATGCTCCCTTTGCAGCAGGTGATGATACAAGAACTGTTGATGATGCAAGAACAGGCTTCATCATTGCATATGTTACATTAATATTTTCAAGGCCTGTTACATCAGGAACTATAAAGTATTTTGTTATTGTTGTTGTTACTGCGTTATCATAGGATGTTGCGTTTATAACTGTTTCCTTCGATTTGTTAAATTGAAGCAATGCGTTATCAAGGTAAACATTGTAATTGTATGAAACACCTGGATAAAGCATTGTTGCATTTGTAGGTATAACATTGGATAATTTTAATGTTATATTTCCTCCAACCTCCATATAGTATGATAATGGCAATGATTCACCTATGCCTGATACTGCAGATACCAGGCTGTAAGGATTTGTTGATGTTAAAGTTATGCTTGGTGCACCTATTTCAAAGTATGAGTACGAAAAATTAACCGTAGAATATTCTGGTGCATAAACAAGAACATTCTGAACACCAGATATATAATCATCAGTATATCTAGTAATGATACCGAAATATAAATCCACATAAGCTCCTGTTGTAGTTGATGTTGTGTAATTTAAGTATACTGTGAACATCAATGTTCCATTTGCAGCTGGCATTGCAGATGTGTCATTTATATATTTACCAACTGTAACCACAGATATGTTAGCGTAAGCCACAGAAAAAGATGTTATTCCATAAATTTTTGTTGGATTGAGTCCGTATGCGGCAACGTTTACTATAGATCCTGATGGTATGTACTGCGTTTCATAGGCTTTGTCCGGAGATGTAATGTTCGAAAGTGTGCCAACAGAATCATATACAGTATAGTAGCTGCTTATTGTTAGTGATTGTAATGGTGATAATCCCAATGTTTTATCCTCAGAAGGTGCAGTCCTTATATATTTCTGAACTGCGGTTATTGTATATAGTTCTGCTTGCATTGCAGGCAATTTTCCGATTATATATGCATAACCCAATGAATTTGTATTTTTTGTTGCTATAACATAGTCATTAACCATTATTGAAACTGGCTCATTTGGCTCAAAATTGAATACAACAGCGGAGAATGAGGCGCCTGGATAGTAATATCCATCTACCGATGTTGCATTGAAGTAGAATCCAAGCTCATTTAATGTATCTGGTGTTGAAACAAAAACAACATTATCCTGTGTGAAATTTGTATATATATATATTACAGTTGTTGGCAGGCTTGATATATTCTTTATTGATATATTAAAAGCTCCGTACTCTGTGAAGTTCATTAACGTTGTTATTGTCATTGTGAATGTTCCGTCTGATGCAACTGTTATTGCAGTGTTTGATGCATCTACCTTGTAGGTTACACCATCAAAACCTCTATATAATGTTACATTAAATACCTTTGATGTGTTTGCGCCAAGTGTTTCACCTGCTATGAATCCATAACCATTTACAGTTAATGTTGATCCCTTTAAACCATTAAATGATGATGGCGATACAACAACATGCGGCATTATTTCTAACGTTGCATTTGCTGTTAATCCATTTGAGAATGCATCCTGCTGTGCTATTAAATTGTATGGTTTAAGGTACTCTTTTCCTGATGACTCATAATAAACTGTTCCACTTAGATTTGGAACTTTTTTTGTTATTGAGAATGTTCCGTTATTTGCAACAATTGCAGTTGCCAATGGCGTGTTGTTTCCAGGATATGTAAAGAATATTGACACTATATCGCCGGCAGTGTAATTTACACCGGTGAATGTTGCGTTCTCGCCAGGATATAATGTTGCATTGTTCATTCCGTTTATATAGAACTGTGGGTGCTGTGTTGTTAATGTTATTGTTTCATATGCCGGAACTGATGCCTTCTGGGCTGCTAATATATAGTATGTTCCAGGCTTTGTTATGTATTTATCAACGTTTGCAAAATTGAAAACAACTTTATTGTTCAATGCTGTTATGCCTGCTGGTAAAACATATGTTCCAACAAGTATCGATGATACATTTGATGTTGAGTTTGAAAAGTAGAAGTATATCTCAACACCAGGCTCAAAAACGTGTGAAGATGTTACAAAGACCGTTGTGTTTTGTGCCTCCTTGTTCAGTGTAAATATATCAGGATCCAATGTAAGACCGCCTACGCTTGTTGCCGCGGCCTTGTTGTGTGTTGTAGCCTGCTGCACAGGCATTGAGCCTAGAACAGCGAAGGCTGATAGGACCATGATAGCCACCATGGCTATGCTTATTATTTTTTTATTGTCCATGGAGAAGTTATAATTTTATTATATATAAAGAATTTGAACAAATTGTACATGTATTTAAATAATTGTCATTCATTGTCATATAGATAAAAATAATTTATCAATAAAAAATTTATAATTTCTTATATATATTTAATACCATAATTCCGCTTCTGTTTACCGTCGAGTTGTTTACAGCGTATTCTATATGCTCATAGCTATTATCTTTAATTCCGGAGTAAACATGTATATCTATTCTTAACGTGTTATCATGATTGTAATACATTTTTGTTATAACGCCGTTGTTTATTAGGCCTGCAAATTCATCGTGGCCGTATACTGAATCATCGTTTATCATGTTGCTGGATGATATAACATAGCCATGGTAAAGCATGTTTGTTATTGATATATCTCTTGTTTGGGTTAACGTGTCCTTTATTGCTATGCCTGTCAGCTGGCAATTATCATTTAAAAGTATGCTGCAACCATAGTTTAAATTAACCGAGTATTCAGAGGTTTTCATTTTAACATCCTTGTATCCGTGGTTTATTGTTGTATAATCGCATGTAATAATCTCATGCATTGATGTTAACTCTGAAACATTTATTATGTATCCGTTTGAGTATTTATTCAATATATTTTTATTTGGATCGTATTCTATATTTGATGCAACGAATTTATCTGTTAGATTTCTATATATAATCTCATTGTTATTTAACGATGATACATCGTATTTTATTAATACATACTGTGAATCATTTAAATATTCTGCTGAGCAGGGTATGCTCTCATTTACCGTTTTTGGGTTCTGTGTATAATTGTAAACCTCACTGAATTTTACATTGTAGCTTGATTTTACATTGCTACCGGTGTATAATAAAAAGTTTAGGCCTATTCTTATCCACTGATCCTCATTGTTTACTATTGTTAAATTAACATTCTTTGTTCCGTTTAATATGCTTATAAACGGCGTTATATTTACCATGTAAGGTTTGTCCATCAATGCACCTATTGCATGTATCGGCTGCCAGTTGAACAGGTTTATTCCGCCGGTCTGTATGTTTGGATATGGAAATATCCTTGCTATTATTGTATTATTTACAGATATTATAAATTCCCTGAATGGCGGCTGGTTTGAATACCAGAACTCGTCGTTTCCGTTCTGTAAAATGTAAAGATTTAAGAATGCTGCTGTTACATTATCAGGGAACGTAACGTTCCTTTTCAGGCTTGTATTATATGGTATTAATATATTCTTTACAGGATCCTTTGGTGTGTAGCTGCCCGTATTATTGAAAACGCCTATTATTTTATTTGGCTCCCTTGGAATTGTTCCTGGATAAACGATGAACCAGACACTCTGGTATGCAGAGTATGATTTCTCCCATTCTGCGGTGTAAGCTGTTACATTTACCGTTTTACCGGCGAATAAATATGCGTACTCCGTAATGTTTATTGAAACTGTTGTGTTCTCCAGTTCATTTGTGTTTCCTGATGCTACTTGTATTCCGTTAATTGTAATTGCATAGCTGTAATCCCATGGATTTGACTTGTATGTATTTTTGTAATAGAGTATAACCTTGCTGAACGATCAATGATTGCTATCATGGTAGCATGCTTCATGATAATTTATATCATAAATGTATTTTAAGTTTTTGAATAATAAATATACAAATATATTAAAAGGAGTATTGATATTGATATCCCAAATGCTGCGAATATGTAAACATTGTAAAGCATCCTTATTATGTTTAAATAGCCATAGGCAAATATTATCCCAAAGATCAGCATGAGCTCAGGAACAAGAACTCCAGATATCCTTTTTAATCTTCTATGATCTTTTTTATATCCTGGTATTATAAATACAATGATTCCGCCGATGATAAACGGTATTAAAGGTATCAACGTATTGTCAAGAAATATATTATTATACGAATCTGCATGATCAGAGGTTACTGTTATTATAATCTCAGGATTGTTTAATTCTAATAATGAGGTTTCATTTAATCTTAGTCCAACAAGTATTAAATATGTTCCATTGTAATAATATGACTTGAATTTATATAATCTGTTAACGCTTAGATTCGAAGCATGCAGTAATAGCGATGATGCTGAATATTCCACATTTTTATGCTCTGTGAAGCTTGTTATTGTAAATGATGATGTTAAATTGTAATTGTATAGCTCTGTTCCAGTATCATCGATCTTTATAAGTTTCGATGATCCATGTGAAACCGGTATGTAAATACCGCCAGGGTAGCCTGAAGAGTAAATCCAGAAATAGTATGTTCCAGGATTTAAAGTAATATTATAGTAAAATTTCTCCGATGATGATGCATAGTTTGTATAATTTGAGTAATCTATTATCGATGATCTTGATTCATTTCTTGATATTGCGCTGTTTACAGTGTAATATCCATATGTCATTTGATAATCCGTGTATATATATGTTATTTTCATCGTTTTATTAATGTTGAATGGTATTATTATTCCTGTATTGACCGGAAAATACTTTGTTTCGTTTGATGATTTGCCTTCATTATATATATTATTATATCCATCGGATTTTAAATACAATTTAACCGTGTAGTTGCCGTTGAAAACAAGAACATTGAATGACTGATCTATATTATCGATATTATAATGCCTTGTGTAATTTAAATCGTTAAAAAGCGGTTTATTATCATAACCCTTTTTGAACAGAACGTACCTTCCGGCGGCATCGTATACACCATATCCGGAAGGCGGCGATCCAGATGTTGCATTTAAAATAAAGTATTCCTTATTATTTCCATAAAACCATGTGTCCCAGGATTTTAATTCAACAACAGGCATGTTATTTGCAGACGTGAAAACAGAGGAGCTCTCATTTAAAGGCGATATGGCCTTTAAAAGCTGCTGGTCCTTGATATTTATATGAACCGGCATGTTCTGAGAGTAGCCAATGCCGTCCTGGTATGCCCAGGATATTAGCATGACTATAAATATTAATATTATAAGCTTTTTTGCCCTTGACGGGTTTATCTTTATTATTCTTTTGTTATCAATCTTTTTAACATAGCTTGATATCTTGTAAAGTCCCTCGACGGCGCCGATGGCCGCGAATGGCCATAGGTATGCCTCATAGTATATTCCATATGACCAGTAGGCATTGAACGATGATATTAAATCGAAGCCGATCCATGGAAATTGAAGTATCAAAACAGGATCAAACAATGATAAAAATAGATATGGTGCATTTACAAGCATTGCATAGTTTATCTTCGATGATGTGTCTGTTTTAATATTTGTTATAATATTTTTCAATGATAGTATATTTGTTCCATATGAGTTTTGCAATGCGCTGTGTGTTCCATGTGATGCAAATGCTATAAATTTTATATCAAGGTACATCATAACAATGGACGATATCAAAGAAAATAAAGCATAGAAGCGCCAGCTATTGTATATCCTGACGTTTAATTCAGTATGAAATATTTTATTTATATAATTTAATATATTTTTTGTTATTCCAGATCTTATCAATATAAGAATAAAGAACGCAATGCCTATAAATGGATTGAATTCTATTGTTGAAAGCATTAATAAAAACGATATTATAAATCCGATCTTTTTATCCTCATCAAGGAAGTAGTATGCAAAGACTGCGAAGCCAGAGAATATGGTAACGGCCTCAAATGGGACCGGCGTTATTGCCGGATATATTAAATATGATAATGCAAGCAGCATTGAATAGTTATTATTACCAAGCCTTTTCCTTGCAAGTAAAAATAATGGTATTGTCGGTGAGAATATTATTATATTCTGTATGGAATATAAACCTATAAAATTCGGATATATTGAATAAAATGGAAGCAGTAAAAACAATATAAATGATGCATGAACCGAAAAAAATGAACCACCAGGTACAGTATTAACAAAAAATTTATTTGAAAATATTGCACTGCTTAATGATTGAAGATATGTATCAGTATCGATAATGTAAAAATTATGAAGCTTAAAAACGCTCATTGAGTAATACCAAGTCTGGAATAGAACCCAAAGGTATGTAATAAACACTATGATTCTTAGCCTGGTGATCTTAAATTTCATGGCATGATAATAAAATTTGTTTTAAAATATTTTTCTTTTTTAATTATCATAAAATCAGGATGAATTTAATCGAAAAAATTATATTTGTAATAAAACTAACTTTTCAATGAAAACGGTATTTATCATTGATCCCATACCAGGTATTAATTCTGTCCAGTACAATCTGATAAAATCCGTTATTGGAAGATTCAATGAGCCTGTTTTAATATCAAACTACATAAACCATGACGTTTGTGAAGATTTAAAATGTGAGCGATATTCCATATACAATGGCATAATAAATAATATATTCAAAACTGAGGCAATGCACTGGGTTAAAAGCTATTTCATGGAGGCTTTATTTTCATACAATTCAAAAAGGGTTTTAAAAATTCTGGAAGGTTTTGATAAATATATAATTATAAATTTAAGCTCAACAGTACCTGTAAAATCTGATATAATGATAGTTCAGGGTATGCCCTTCTATGAAACGTTATTAAAACTGCGCAAAGATAACATAATTTTAAAAATGGTTCCAGAGATCTTTTATATTATAATAAAAAAATTCGATAAAAAGGTTATCTTAAGGGCAATTTACAGTACAAAGCACCTATCTGCAAATTCAAAATATTTAATCGATGAGTATAAAAAAATAAACATAAATATAAATTGTGAGATAAACACAATAAAAAATTTTGATAATTTTTATTACAAGAATGAAAGGAGAAAAGGCTATGTTTTAACATACATAGGAAAGGAAACCGAGCTTGATACATTAATTGAAATTGCCAAGGCCGGCGTTAAAATAAAGGCCTTTGGAAGCAAATCACCGCCGGGCATGAAGAAAAATCATATAAAAAGGTACATTGAATTCCTTGGAAAGGTTTCAAATGATGAATTAAATGATCTTTACAATAATGCAATATTTACCGTGTTTCCATTCACAGAGGAGCCGTTTGGCTGGGTGCCTATAGAATCCATGAAGTGCGGGACACCGGTTCTTACATACAACAAACAGGGGCCTTCTCAAACAGTATTAAATAATATAACGGGCTGGCTGGTTGATTCAAAGGAGGAGATTATAAAAAAGGCCATTGAGCTGTACAGAAATGGATTTAAAATAAATCCCGAGGCCTGTGTTAAGCGTGCCATGGAATTTAACCCTGAATCCATGTATGGAAAAATAATGAATATAATAGGCGAGGATTATTTAAATGCATAGATTGATCCTGTGATTCTATTATTTATCCTGTATGGCCTTGAGATCATTTTATAATGAAAGCCAAACTGTTTTAATCTCTTTATTATATAATCGTAGCCGAAATCATATTCTATAAATATTTCATCAAATTTTGATAAATCACTGTATATAACCTTCCGCTCACAGCCCTCACAGTCCATTTTTAATACCAGGTTATTTTTATTGCATGATATCTCGTTAAGTGTAATGGCTTTAATTTCAATATCGCCATCTGGCATTAACTCCTCGTATGGGCTGTCACTATCCCTTATTTTAATTGTTCCTTTTTTGTCCGTAACCGCGGCATTGCAAAAGCTTATGTTTTTTATATTGTTTAATTCTATATTTTTTAATGCCCTTTTATAGGATGATGGAAATGGCTCATATGCAAAGACATGCCTTGCCCCCATTAATGAAAAATATATTGCAGAATCACCTATGTAACCGCCGATATCTATGACATTTTTACCATTAACGTTTAATTTTGAGTACTGCCTTATTATAAAGTTTTCAACAAGTCTGGCGCCCTCGTTTCTAAGGTCATTATAGTAAAAATATACATAATTACCATTGAATTTAAACCTTAATTTATCATCTATAATTTCTATGCCGAATATATTTATTAGATCCTTTGAAAAGAGCATATTAATTGCGTCATCGTATTTCATGTTAAATAATATTGAGAACCTTGATTTTATAATTGCCTTCAGCATGTACTTTATAAGAACCTTGTTTTCTCGCATTTCCTTTAATGCTAAGGAAAGGCCCGTCATTTATCGTTAAATATAACAATGTATTAAAATTATTCTATGACAGGATTTTCAATATAAATCTAAAAACTTTAATATTGCCTATTAAAGACGAGATTAAAATGCTATCTTCCCTGCTTATAATCTTAAAGATCTTTATCTCCATTGAATATATAAGAGCCCCAAGAATTATTAAAATAAGCAGATTTATAAAACCGTATGATAACATTGTACCAAGATAGAATAATATTATCGACATAAATATGGAAGATGCAAATATTTTAAAAATAATTTTTAAATCGTATTTAACAAAGTTCCTTTCAAAATAATATAATATAATAAAATTTGTACCATTCATGGATGAGTATGATATTGCAGCACCTGTTATTCCATAAACAGGTATTAATAAAAATGATAATATTATGTTTGCAAGCATAGCCAGTCCAGATGATATTATAAAAATCCTTGTCCTCTTTGTCGATGAAAGTGCATTTGAAAAAACATAGCTGCCTGAAAATAAGCTTGTTGATATTAATATTATAATCAATGGAACTGCAGCCTTTAAGTACATAGGACCGGCAAATAGAAATAATATGTATCTTGATAAGGCCGATATTCCGAATGCCGCAGGCACATATAATATATATGAAAAGTTAAGGAGCAATCTCAATGAGGTTTTAAAACCGGATTCATCATTGGCCGAGAATATATAAGAAAGCCTTGGTAGTATTATATTAAAAACAGGGATTAATAAAAATAGGACTGCAGATGTTATTACAATGGCAAAATTGTATATTCCAAGATATGAAAGATTAACAAAATATGAGACTATAATTCTATCTATATAGTTTGCACTTGTGCCCAATATACCTGAAATAAATACTGGTATTGAATATTTTAATATATTTAAGTATCTTTCATCTTCATTATTACCATCTGCAAGTCTAAAATAAAAGATTATTACCATGGATATGTATATAATTGCATAAAATGTATAGGACAGTGAAAATCCGAATATAAAGTATTCAAAATCCTTTGTGATTAAAAACAATGATAGCGGAATAAAATATCCTGAAATGTTTGTAATTATATTTGTTATGCTAAAGGTTCTATAGTAGTTTAGCCCGAGCAACATTGATGAGAATATATTCATTAAAACATCGCCTGATATGCCTATGCCGATAATTTTTATATAAAAACTGTATTTAATGGAGTGAAAAAATATTGTTGATATATAATATGATGAAAAGTATGTAAATAAAAATGCGGTTGCTGATAATAGTATTCCAATTAGAGATGTATTTTTTATTATTTTTTTTATTGTATTTATGTTATTTCTTGCAAGGTGATATGAGATAAAATGCTGCATGCCGGTTCCCAAACCCAGTGCAAAAACCGTGTAAAAAATGTTTAATATTGCAAGCAGGAGCGAGATTACGCCAACAAGGTATGTCGGCAGGATATGCGCCACAATAAAATAGAATATGAACGATGATAAATAAAGGGATAGTACCGCACCGTACTGAAATATTAAACCGGATATAAAAGACTGCGATTTCAATTAATATTGGATTTAAATCATATAGAAAAAATTATCTAAACTGTTTATAATATTAAATTATTGCATTTTTTATAAATTCGATATTATTTGATTTATTAATATAAACAGATTTTATGATGACAAAATCTAATTATTGATAAATATAATGTCTATTGCCTTAATAATCACATATAATTTGGATTAATATTTGTATATTAATATTGAGTTTTAATAATCATGAACTGATTATTTCATTGCCAATGTATAAATTTAAAGATATACAATAACTAAATAACTTTAATCCCTTTGATTATCCCGGTAATTATTATAATATTTCATTGTTATTCTTTAATAGATATTTTAAGTATTTTTATAATACTGAAAAGTAAGTTATAAAATGGATATGAAAAATTAAGAATTATTATAATGTAATATTTAATCTTCAATATCAAATTTATTGCCCATTTGATTGTTAATTTGATCTTATTTATATGCATTAATTTTCAATCTCTATCAGTTTCTTGAATTCCAAAGCAACATCACGCCATGTTAATATTGCATCTTTTTGCCTCTTGGATGTCTCCAATCTTAAGGCCGGGTTTGACATAAGGGTAGATAGAGCTTCAAATATTGAATCCTTATCATTGATATTGCAGACAAAGGAACCATATTTTTTGTAATATATTCCACAGGCAGCTTCCGTGATAACTATTGGAAGGCCATAATGTATTGCTTCAGCCCTGGCAATTTCAAAACTCCCCCATCTTGATAAAAGACAAAATATTGATGATTGTTTGCATTCCTTAATCAATTCTTCATCGCTAATATTTGTTATTAATTTAACAGAATTACAGAGGTTCAAATCAATTATCTGCTTCTTTAAAGCTTTCATATAAGATTGATCATCCACCAGCCCTGCGATCCTTAACTGCCAATCAGGGAATTTATCCTTAAGAGATGATCTTCTTATAAAATTTCAATAGGGCCATAATTAAAACGGCCTCAATTTTAGAACGCTGTACTATTATTGTATCTGGGTGGTGCTTTCTCATAATTTTTATCATGAATAAGAAACTGTTTATTCTATTGATAATATTCATGATAGGACTGGAGTTTTCATGTATGTTTGTTTCAATGATGTCTATTTCATCCCTTCTTTTACTGGAGGCAAATTTACCAACGACAAGAATAACTTTATATCCAAGTCGCTTTAATTCAATTGGAATTGAACCTGGGTCCTTTTTCCAGTGTACATCAAGAAAAGTTGCATCTGGCCACCAGAAGATGATCGTTTTTGCAGTCATTTTGTTGTCTAGCATATTTTGTATAATGTTAGGTGATATATTAAATCTAATTATTTTTAAGTTATTTATCAATAGAATAGAGATCCAACAATATAAATCATCATTTGTTTTTATTATTAAATTTCTGGATTTTTATATAACCTTATTCTTCGTTTTTAATAATATGTTTTCATAACCTATTTCATAATATTATGTTTCTGTTGATATTTTATTCCAACTTTGACCCACAAAACATGCAAAAATTTGCCATGCTTGGATTGGCAAACATACAAATTTGGCATAGTTTTTTCCATTATTATGATTATTTATTTCATAAACAGTACCGTTATCCCCACTAAATGATGGATCAATATTAAAATCGTCAAAATTCATTTTTAGCAGTTCTTGGATATACTCCAATTGCCTAGAAATTGCATACCCCTTTTTTGTGATGGATATATAAAAGGTTCTTCTAATAACCTTTTCCTCTCTGATATTTATTAGATTATATTCTTTCAAGTGATCTAGATATTTATCTAATGAATATGAATTTGGAACTAGGTTTAAAAGAGATGTTTTAACAACTTCCTTATTTACACGATATAATCTTAGTATTATCATCTGTTCCCTTTCATTAAGTATCCCATATTCTGCCTTCAATATTTTCGATATTGTTTTTTTCCTAATATAATTTTTCCACACTTTATAAATAAATTTAATATTAAATAAAATATAAAATATTATAATATCAAAATATTTTGGTGCTATGAATAATTATTATGATTTAATTAATAATATAAATTTATGTATTATAATTACGAATATAAGCATAGAAAGATTAATTATATCTCCATTGATATCAATTAAATGAGGTTTTTGGTGATATGTTTTGGGCCTTTGGACAATATTAATGGCGGATCATCATATTATGCCAGGGACTACATAGAAGCCCTGTCTGAATTTTATAATGTTGATTTTATACAGGTAATACCAAAAGGTCTTAATACAAATATTGGTAATAACAATATATTCTTAAAACAAAAAGGCCCCTTTGCCCTTATAGAGGCAAATATTAAACTTATGCTTTATTATTTAAAATACATCAGAAAAATCCAATATAATTATATATTTATACACACATCCTTCTTTTTTGTCTATGCGTTTTTTCTTAGAATTCTAGGTATAAGAATAGTATACGATACAAATACTATTGACTTTGAGCAGGCCAGGATGCTTCACGGAATTAAAAAACTATACTATTCCATATTTGGTTTTATCACCGATATTATTTCATATATATCGGCCAGGATAATTACATTTGTTTCAATAAGAGACCGTGATATATTCTTTAAATATTTTAGAAAAAAAGCATGTTTTATAGTTCCCGTTCATATAAATGAAGAATATATTAAACCAAGGCAATACATGGATAAATCTATGTTAAGGAAGGAAATGAATATTCCAGATAGATTCACATGCCTCTTTGTGGGTTCCTATAAAAATATACAGAATAAGCTGGCAATTGACTTTCTTGTGGATAAAGTTGTTGATAAAGTAAAAGATGTTAATTTCATATTTTTGGGTTCAGACATTCCATGTAAAATTAATAATATAATATGCCCAGGGTATGTCCATGAAATAGATGATTACTTTTATGCATCTGATCTATTGGTTAATCCAGTTTTAGCTGGTTCAGGAATAAAAACAAAAAATCTGGATGCCCTCTTTCATGGTATACCTGTACTAACAACTTATGTAGGTGCACAGGGCATAGAGGATCTTATTGAAAAAGGTATATATATCTGTGACCTGGATAAATTCACAGAGAAAATATGTGATATAAAAAATAATATTGATTACTACATGCAAAATATAAATAATAATATTTTAAATAATTATGGAATATATAATTTCAGAATTAGCGTTAAAAAGATGCTAGATTATATGAATTCAATAAAATATTAAAGAAATAAAACTGGTAATATAAATTACGCAAGGAATTTTTAAATATTACATTATAAAATAGCTATTTTTCAGCATGCTTCATTGCCAGATCAATATTGTTTAACTTATCATCATAGCAATATTTTTTATAAAATTTTGATATATAATATATAATTAATAATCCCGTGCGATATAAATATTTATTGCGACTTTTAAATAAAGAATAAAAGTCATCAAATGATTTAAAGCAAATACCTCCTTTGGAAATCAAGTGCCGTATAAAATTGCCTGTAATAAAATTTTAAACCTTTAGCATATCTTCTCTCTTAGACCAACTATTTTTTGATTTTTGTTGTCAAAATTTTTAAGATTCAAATTAAATCCTAATAATGCAAAATGTGCTATTCTCTCAAGATCTTCTGCACCGTTTAGATTTCTCCATGGAATATCTTTATTGTATATTTTTATTGATAAGAAACTACTAAAAATTTCATTGTATCTTGGCTTTTTAATAATTTCATTTACATATTCAGTAAAATCATCTCCGTATATTGTATCAAAGTCCATGGTCATTAAATAGTCATCGTCTCTTGCAATAACCATTTCCATTGCTTTTTGCCTTCCAAGACCTATCTTGCATTTCATTCTTTTTATTTCCAATCCATATTTTCTTTATTTTTTTCTAATATTTCGTATATTCCATCATTTGAATAATTATCCACTATGAATATTTTATCATAATTTATATTCTGGGGGAATTTAATGAATCCTGAAAGGTGCCGACATTATTAAATATTGTAACATAGATATAAAATATAAAGGATAATTATTGTAAGTATAAAATTTCAACAAATTTTGAATTATACTTGTTTCTAAATACAATCTTAGTTCACAATTTTAGATAATAAAGTGAATAAAGTGGATAAATACGAAATTTATACTACGATATTATACTTGGATTTAAGACGACAGCATGAAATCTGGATAAAATTCAATCTTATATATTAAAATGCGTGGTGGCATAATATTTATCTAAGATCTTGAGATTAAAGTATGCACTATTTGAAATAGATCTCAGCTCTCTTATAACACCTGGGAGCATATTTTTATCGTTTATACCAAGACCTAACAGATTAAACCGCTCATTTTTATATGACCCTAGACTAGATCCTATCATATCCCCAATCCTAAATTTAGATTTTTCTACCCTTGCACGATCCATAAAGAGCCTAAAAGAAAGATCGATATCTTCAGCATCATTTATGAAGGTTTCGTCAAAAATGGAATCACCGTATTTTTTAAAAAACGATATACCAAATATTTGAAATGACATGCCAACCGTCAATGTAATTTTGCCCTTTGTCAGGAAATTAAATACCTGTTTGTTTGGAATAACCATATAAATACATTTTAATTTTTTTTCAAGTTCAATTTTCTTACTTGTAAATTTATACAGTTTTGATCCATTTACAAGGAGTCTTTTTAACAATATTATATAATTATACATTATCCTTTTTTCCACTATTCTTCTTTTTGTACTATGGTAGTTACTCTTATTTATATAAACAGTAATAACATTGTCAGGATCCATTTTTTCAAGATCCTCCAAAAGTATATTTATGGAATCTATTTTATACATATCATCATTTGATAATATAATCCATTTAGGATTATATTCAAGGGCCTTTTTTACGCCTACGTTACAGTTATGTGCATAGTTAAAATAGAAATTGTTATATCCACTTTCCACAAAAATGATGTGGAGACCTTTAAATATGTTATCCTTGCAGTTATTGGCTAATTTACTATCAGCATCAATTGTGGGAATGATAACTATAACATCCTTTCTTCCTTCAATCTCCCTTATTGCACAGTTTCCCTTTGGTCTCTCTTTCATCCATTTTATTAGTTGTTCCCTATCTTGAAAACTATCATAAAATTTTATGATATTATTTATGTTATTACTTGTAAAATAATTATTTCTATAGTCAACCAGACTGAAAAATAGGTTATTCTCATATGATAATGGACAATAATTGTAATTTTTGGCCATATGCTAATTATTTTTATCAATTATATTAATATTTATGCATTAAGGCGTTTCATATTTAGGTAAATTATATTAATTATATATTTTTTAAAGCTATAGTAGAATGTTTATTAGTTATTATATTAATGCACATAAAATTAATATTTTTCGTGCATAAAAATCATTAAGCCGTTTTAACATAGACTTTGATGCCATGCAATAAGACACAAAATATTTAATAATAGATTTAATGGCATTCCTGTGAGAGCGGCCATCATTGATGAGTTCACAAGAATAGGCGGCGGCCAGTTTCTTGCCAGATTAATATTTAATAAATTAAAAGAGGATAATATTAATGTAAGCCTTATCACAGATTCAGGGCATCCATATTTAGATTTAAAGGCCGAAATCATAGAAACCAGTTATAATTATAAAGAAAATGCCAGCCTACCATATATTATTAATAGGGTAATTAAAACAAGGCATGACCTAAAAAAAATCTTTAAGATTTACAAATTTGATTTAACGTTTAATAATCACCCAAATATGTTTTTGTACAATGCTAATATAAATATTTTGCATGGTTTCTCTTTCCTTGATCCTTTTATAGATGAATATGGTAATATTAAAAATCAAATGGCATTTAAATTGATAAAATACTCAAAAATATATAAAATTTATAACAATGGGATATTTTATGTAAACAGTAAATACACATTGAGCATTGCAAATAAGTTATTTCCAAAACTGGATATAAAACCGGCTTTAATGAAGGTTATTTACATTCCGGTTAAATACAAATTAAATAATAATTTAATTAATAAAAACATAGTCTCAATAGGAAGAATAAACAAAGACAAAAATTATGAGTTAATTATTGATATTGCAAAAAGTCTCTTAGATTATAAATTTTATATAATTGGGGCTGTCAATAAGGGTGATGAGCAATATTATAATTATCTAATGAGAATAAAACCAAAGAATTTGGAGATAATTCCGAATGCCAGCGATGATATTAAAGATTCAATATTAAAGAGATGCTCAATCTACCTGCATGCAAACAGGAAAGAGAATTATGGTATATCCATAATAGAGGCCATGTCATACGGTTTGATACCTGTTGTTCCAATGAGCGGCGGTCCATGGATGGATATTATTGACATGGGCAAATATGGCTATGGTTACAATAATGCTGATGATGCGGTAGAAACAATTAAATCTATTGATTTTAGTATAAGAGACAAAATTAAAAGTTCAATGGAGAGATTCTCATATGAAAAATTTTATATAGATCTTGAAGAGTTAATAAATATTGTATATAATAAATAATATTATTATATTTTTTCTGTAAATATATAGAAATTTGAAATATATTACTATTTCTCAAAAACCTTTTTCCTCTCAAAAACCTTTTTTTGAACATATTTCCTGAAAAATTTAGGATAAATTTTGATAGATATGTATATTCCAATGGATACAATACTATGTCTTATTCCATAATGAAAATGTAAAATATAGTTGATTAAATTATCAACGTTCGTTGAATTATCATATCGATATTTTACCATTTTATTATATGTTATTAGCCAGTTTATAACTTTTAATGATTTTTTTTGATTTAAAAATAGTTTTAAATAAATATAGTCCATCTATGATTGTATCTAATTTTTTTACCGTATTATAATTAAAATCTTTTATATCACTGCTTACTGTATTTGATGTGCTATTATGATATCTATAATACGTTAATTCCATTTTATTCGAGATTATTTTCTTATCCGATTCCAATGCGCATAGATACATAAATAGGTCCTGGTCCGTAGATATCTTTTTAATATAATATATAATATTATCTATATTTATTATGTCTTTTTTAATATTTATAGATGACATGTTGAAATAAGGTGCATTTATCCTCAGTTTTGTTATTTTGCCATTTTTATCGATGATTTTTGAATTATTATGGTAATAAATTAAATTATTATTTTTTTTGAATAAATTATAAACATATTCTAATTTATTATTAAAAAATAGATCGTCATCGTCCAAAAATGATATTATATCACCTTTAGATTCATTTATACCCTTGTAAAGATATTCACCAATTGTGCCATCCATTATTATATTTTTTATATTATTTTTATTTAAAAATTTATCTATGTTATTATCATTATAATTTTTAATTACTATTATCTCATATTTTTCTTTAGATAAGGTTTGATTTAATGCACTTTTAACTGCATCCAGTAAAAACTCCTTTCTATTATATGCAGTGATTATTACTGATATAAATAAATCTTCCATAGAACACTATAAAAAATTGAAATAAAAATATTTTTTATCTCTATGTGTCCCATTATTGATAGTTTTTATACAACTAACCGTCATAATTATCTAATATCCCATAATAGTATATTTTTCAGGTTTTAGAATCAATAATGTTAGGTTAACTAAATTTGTTTTCAATTTTTGATATTTTCTAATTTTGTATGCGTAAAAGACTATAATTGTAAATTATTGCTTCATATGAATAAAATAATAGCTTTAAATTTTTATGAGTTCTTTAAAATAATTATATTAGTTACAAACTCTTTATAACTTTTACTAGTATGGCAATGTAAAATGTCTCCTTGAGATCAGGCTGTGTAATGGATTTTTCACTAGTAATCATGACTTCTTTTTCAAGGTACTGGCGTTCAAGCTCACATGCATTCTGGACAAACTGCTTGAATGTCATTGAGTTCTTCCTTGCAATATACGAATACCTTATACGCAGTTCCTTAAGGAAATTTTCTTCCTCAAGGGCTTCCATGTAGTCTGTATATATTCTTTCTGTAATAGGCGGCTTTGCCATTTCTACAACCTCTAGTTTGTACTCATCATTCGCTTTATTACCATTGAAAATACTCTGCACAGGAACATTCTTCTGCACTGGAACTTTTTTGACTTCATGTATAGAGTTGTTTCTAACTATTGCTCCAGTTTTATATTCTGAAATAACTCTTTGAACTGTTGTTTTAGAAATATCAATGTCTTTTTCCTCTTTTAAATATTTCGCTATGTCTCTTACACTATAACCCTTACTGTAGACATTAATAATGTAGCTTTTGATGTCTTTACTAATTGATGGCTTCCTACCGGCCTTCGCCATGCTAATAATAATATTTTGGTGGTATAAAAATGTATGCATCAAATTTTATTGTGGTACAATTTCAGTACAATTTTGGGACATTTTATGAGAACCTTGGAAATACTGAGTTTTTGAATTTTGGTACGAATTATGGTACGGTATTTTGCACCGCAATTCAAAAAATTGAAAAATTCATTGGAAATAACGGCTTTTCGTTAGGAGATATCTCATAACATAGAGCTGATTTTTGATTTTTGAAACAATTTTGGTACATCTGTCCTATAATTGTCCCATAATTTGTGGGCATGTTGCTTTTCATATTCCCTAAATTTTGGTACAATTTTGGTACGGTCCATAATTACATAATAATAGAGGTTCAATTATCTGGAATATAAATTGGTTTAATATTTAATTCCAACTTTTATGTTTAATAATATATATTCAGACTACTCTTTAAACCACTAACTATTCCTTATTTTCATTATTCTTCAGCATATAATTATAGATTATGAATATATAGTTATTTTTATTTAAATTTAAACGATAATCACCTATAAATTTTTTTATAAACTAAGCGTAATATGTGATATCCTGAAATGAGTTCCTTTATAAATTTATTGTTTTTCATATAATTTACCTCCCTTTTCCACATATGCCATTGATGGTGTTACAACAGGTCTATCATCTATTGATAATGACATATGCCTTCTCTCATAATTATAATAATACACAACCTCATCCCATGTACTAAAATAAGGCCTTAATCTCTTTATTGTATAATTTAATCTCTCTAATTTACCATTTGTCTGTGGATGGTCTATTCTTGCCAGTATATGCTTTATTCCATTATCATCCAGATATTGCTGGAATTTATTCTTATCCCCAGGAATGCCATTCTTTCCATTTGAGAAGAATTGTGTCCCATGGTCTGTTATTATTTCATTAGGTTTACCATATAGTTCTATTGCTTTTACCAATGTTTCCATTGTATTGTCAATGTTTTCCTCCTCATATACTCCTAAACCTACTATGAACCTTGAAGCATCATCCTCTATGATTATTAATTTCTCCTTTTTATTATAATCAGTCCAGTCAATATGCCATAGTGAATTAGAATATTCTCTCTCATATTTTACATACTTTCTCTGATCCTTCTTATTTAAATCCTCATTTACCATATTGTATTTCAATAATATTTTGTATATAATGTTATGTGATACTTTAATTCCCATTTTAATTAGGTATTTCTCTATTGCTACAGGACCTGATAAAGGATGATTGTTCCTTATATTTATTATTAAATTCTCTGTATTTTTATCTATAATTTTGGGTTTCCTTCCTGTTTTATATAATGTAGTTTTTCCGTATTTTAAATAATTATAGTATATTTTATTGATATGCCTTACTGATACTTTGTAAATAAATGCCAGTTTAGTTGATGATTCACCTTTTTCCTTCTGTTTTATTATATATTTTAATTGATTATTGTTTAATTTCACCTTTTCTTTAACTCTCTTTTCTATATTATAATGTTTATATAGGAATTCAATTCGGGATATGATAAAACTAAGCGTAATAACATAATATTATATATTGAATGACTCACATTTTATTATTTTTAAGCTATAGATAAATTATTAAGGTTTAAAAATATCACAGATTAAATGAAAGCTGTAATTTTGCATGGTGGTTCAGGCACGAGGTTGAGGCCGTTGACATATACCGGATCAAAACAGTTAATAAAAATAGCCGGAAAACCGATATCGCAATATGGTATAGAGGATTTAAGGGATAATGGCATTAAGGATATGGCAATAATACTTGGCGATAACTCTCCAAGGGATGTTATAAATTACTATGGTGATGGTTCTGATCTTGGTATTAAAATAACTTATATATATCAGGGCAATCCAAGGGGCATAGCCGATGCAGTATTAAAGGCCAGGGATTTTATAGGTAACGATGATTTTATAGTATATTTGGGCGATAACATAGTTTTAAACGGAATTAAAGGCATGATTAATTTCAATGGAGATGCATCAATACTTCTCGCAAAGGTCGATAATCCAAACAGGTTCGGAGTTGCATTAATAGAGGATGATAATATAGTAAAATTAATTGAAAAGCCGAAGGAATTTGTTTCTGATCTTGCATTAGTTGGTGTTTATGCATTTACACCTGAAATATTTAAATATATAGAGGAATTAAAACCATCCCAGAGAGGAGAACTGGAAATTACAGAGGCAATTCAGGCCTTAATAGATGATAATAAAACCGTAAATTTTTCAATTATAAACGACTGGTGGAAGGACAGCGGAACTCCTAGAGATTTGCTTGAGGCAAATATAAAGCTTCTTGATAAGTTTACTCCGGAATCGGATAATTCAAATGATATGTATGGCAGGATTAATATGCCTAAAACATCAAATATTGTTAATTCAAAAATATATGGTCCAAGCTATATAGGAAACAATGTTACAATAAAAAATTCATATATAGGGCCATACACATCCATAGGCGATAACTGTATCATAGAAAATTCTGAATTATCCAACAGCATTATATTCGATAACTCCGTTATAAAGGAGGCAAAATTAATAGAATCTATTATAGGAGAGGATGCAAGCATAGGAAAAACTTATAATAGACCGATAAGCTCAAAATTTGTTGTTGGTAAGGGATCAATGATATCTTTGGAGTGATGAAATGAAGAAAATATTGATATTTGGATCATCCGGTCAGCTGGGATCGCAATTAATAAATTTATTAAAAGATGATTATGAATTAATTAAAATATCACACAAGGAGCTTGACTTCAATAAATTCTATTTAATAGAGGATATAATATTAAAAAGCAATCCTGATATTATAATAAACTGCGCAGCATTAACAGACGTTGATAGATGCGAAATATATAAGAATGAGGCATATAATGTAAATGCCGGGGCAGTAAGGCATATAATAAGACCGTTAAAAGTAACAGAGTCGTATTTTATAAATATTTCAACAGATTATGTTTTTAATGGCATAACAGGAAATTACAGGGAAGATGATCTACCTGATCCGGTTAATTATTATGGCCTTACAAAGCTCCTTGGTGATATATACGCAAATTCTTATGATAATACTTTAATAATAAGGACTTCCGGGGTATTTCTTAACAAGGGATTTCCGGTATTTGTTTACAAAAATTTAATGGAAAATAAAAGGGTAACCGCAATTCCTGGATATTATTCGCCAATATCGGCATTTAATCTGGCAATGGCAATAAAAGATATTATACCATTGAACAGAATAGGAATATTGAACATAGCAGGAAATAAAATATCAAGATATGATCTTGCTTTAAGAATATCAGAGATGTACAATTTAAATAAAAATATAGATGAGAATAATATTGAATTGAAAGCAAAAAGACCATTTGATTCATCTTTGAATATAGAAAGGGCAAAAAAATTGATTAATTTCAATTTTTATGATATAGATATAAATTTAAAACACATGGTAATAAAATGATTTTTGTAGGGCTTTAAAGCCTTTATATGATTGGCCTTTTTTAGAAGGATAGATATCATATAATATATAAATTGACATACTCAAAGAAAATATCAATTATGTTAAACAAATTTTTATAAATACTGGTTTTCATCTCTGGAATTCAATAAAAACAGGTCTGAAATAAACAGCAAAATTATAATGCAAAAACAAAAATTGGATATAAAAATTCTATAATTTGCTTTTGAATGATTTGAATTCATGCATATTACTTTATTTTAAATTCCATTATACCAATTCTCTTTAATTTTATTGAAATCCAGGTATTCAGATATTATAATATTTACCTTTTCCGTTATTGCAGTTGCTGCATGAATAGAATCTCTTGGGTCTATTTTATATCGTTTCATAATATCTATTGAAAGCGCCAGCAAACCCTGATTTACATCAATTAAATACAGTCCGGGCATATTCAAAAAAGCTCAGTAGCAGATATTGCATCCTCAAAATTTCTATTCTTTTTTATTATCCAGATGATCTCATCAAAGGTTAATGCACTGGTTATTGCATTAACATTTCTATTTTGTACCGCTTCAAGAATAAGCCTTGCATTATTACCTAATTCTTCATTGTTAAGCGATGCAAATATAAATACATTGGAATCTATATATCATAATTTATTCCTTTTAAAAATTTCGCCTGTATATTCATCATATTTTATTTCATTTACATTTCTTCCATTTTTGGCAATTTCTCTAAAGATATTTACGGAATCAGTTTTCGGTTTTTTCATTATTATTCTATCGCCATCAAGTTTAAAAATCACCTTTGAACCAGGTGTGATTTTTAATGCTTTTCTTAATGTAACTGGTATCACGACCTGCCCCTTTGGGCCCACACTCATTTCCTCTTCAAACATGTATAACTCACTATTATACTAGTGTATAACTTATATTTATACTTTCTTCCATAATGCAATAGCTTTGTTACCAGGATAAAGAATTATGGTTATTAAATAATCATAAAAATGGGCATCATGGAATATTGATTATAAAAAATCAATATTATGATTTATTTCAAAATTGATTAAATACTGGTTATTAAACAGCTTTGATACCAGAATAAAATAGAATTTTAAACAGGTATTTTAATTTCTATATCTTAATAATGCTAATAATGATGAATCTTATATATAATAGACCTTGATTTTAGAATAAAAATATAAAAAGTATGGATAAAAATATATTGTATTAAATTATAATGTTTCATGGATACGTTTCTTGTAACAGGTGGTGCCGGGTTTATAGGTTCAAATTTTATAAATTATTTAAATGATAATTACAATTGCAATATAATAAATATAGATAAATTATCATATGGCTCAAATCTGGAAAATTTAAAGAATTTAAAGGATAATTATAAATTCATTAAAAGGGATATAAACGATGATTTAAGCGATGTAATAAACGATGCTGATTATATAATAAACTTTGCGGCAGAATCACATGTTGACAGAAGCATAGCGAATCCAGACTCATTTATAAAAATCAAATATAAATGGCGTTGTAAACATACTTGAAAATATAAGGAAATCAAAAAAGGACCCTGTTATGATACAGATAGGAACAGATGAGGAGTATGGTGATATAATAAACGGTTCATTTGATGAAAAAAGCGTTTTAAAGCCATCATCACCATATTCAGCATCAAAGGCATCATCGTCTTTAATTGCATTGTCATATTACAGGACATATGGCATAAAGGTCATTGTAACAAGGACCTCAAACAATTTCGGCAGATACCAGTTCCCGGAGAAATTAATACCAAAAACAATTATCAGAAACATTTTGGACATGGATATACCATTGTATGGTAGCGGTGAAAATAAAAGGGACTGGATTTACGTCGAGGACAACATAAAGGCAATATTAAAGGTTTTATTTAACGGCAGGTACGGTGAAATTTATAATATATCATCAAACAATGAGCATTCAAACATTGAGATAGTCAATAAAATATTTGATATAATGAATAAAAAGGGAAGAATAAAATACGTTTCTGAAAGGCCTGGTCATGATTTAAGGTACTCAATAAACGCTGATAAAATAAAAAAGCTTGGCTGGAAACCTGAGCATAGCTTTGATGATGCACTGAAAATGACCGTTGAATGGTATTTAAATAACAGATCATGGTGGTCAGGACTAATAAACAATGATTTAATATCCGAGGAGCCATGGAAGATTAAATGGCATTAAAAATCTATATCCAATTCATTTAATTTTTTCAAAGATCTATCCTTTTCAGATATTGTTATATTATCAGGCAGTTTTATATTTAACTCATCATCATTGTATATTACACCTGAATCAAGTTTTATGTCAAATTCATTTGTTGCAAGGTATAAAACATATGAATCCTCAAGTGCAAGAAAACCATGGGCAAAGCCCTCCGGAATGAAAAGCATTCTGCCGTTTTCCAGTTCATAACAAACATGCTTTTTATAGTAAACAGATCTTCTTCTTAGATCTATTGCATAATCAATGATTCTACCGGATATAACCGTGACGAGCTTTCCCTGTGGCTTCGGATTTCTCTGGAAGTGAAATCCACGGAAAACGTTCTTTTTAGAGTATGAAAGATTTACCTGGTTAAAATTATTTTTTATGCCAAGCTCATGAAAAACATTGTTTCTGTATAATTCCTCAAAAAAACCGCGCTCATCGTCAAATTTTTTTATCTTTATTAATTTCACATCTTCTATTTCCGTATTTTGTATTTCAAATGGCATTGCCTTCAATTATTTTATTATTAAATAATCTTATTATTTATCATTTATAATGCAGTCCATAACCCTTTTTATACCGGTATCAAGTGATGTTGGGTCTTTAATTACTGTATTTTCTGCTATCAATGATTCAGCCTCATCGACAATATAATCTTTGTACTGAACTTTTATTTTTTTGCTTGTTATTGCCTCGATTTTCTTTATTAAATCATTTACAGATGTTCCAATACCAGAGCCTACTTCATATTCACCTGGTATTATATTATTATTTAAAATATCCTCTATTAATTTTACAACATCACCAACATAGAGATAGCCCCTGACATGAGAACCGTCTCCGTAAACTGTTGCTGTTTCATTTTTTAATGCAGCTTTAGTAAATAGATAAACAGCGCCCTTTTTGGCATGCTCACCATATATATATTGTAGAATTTTAATATATAATGATCAATATTATATAGATCTTTATATAATTTAATCCATTCAACACTGTTTTTCTTTGCAAGAGAGTATGGATTTGTTGGATTTTTGATGGAACCAGATGACGGAAATATAAACTTTGAGTTGTTTTTTCTGGCAATTTCAAGAAATTTCATTGTTAAATTTAAACCATCAGAAAAGTATTCATATGGATAATCCTTTGATAATCTTATTAAACCACGTGCGGCCATGTGTATAATATAATCATATTTAATATCCTTTAAGGAATCTCCAATATCATAGCCGTAAACATCATAGTTTTTTGATTTTAAATAATTGTATATATGTCCGCCAATAAAGCCTTTATGCCCTGTTACGAGAATTTTCATTGTTGTCTATTAAGAATTTTTATTAAAATTTTTTGCATTATTAATTATATATGTTGTTATAAATATTTATTAGCCTTGATAGGTGCCTCTCCGCGCTTAATAGTTCCATAACCTTTTTCCTGCCGTTTTTCCCGAATTCCTTTAAATCGTATTTATTTGATAGCATGTATTCGATCTTCTCCGCAAGATCGTTATAATCATAAGGTCTGGCAAGCAAACCATTTATTTCGTCATCTATAAGCTCAGGTATTCCGCCTATACTATTTGCAACTGCAGGCACTTCACGTACCATTGATTCAGCCACAGATAATGGAAGATCGTCAAACATTAATGATGCAAGCACAGAGAAATTAATCCTTGAAAAAAACCTTTCCTTTTCATTTCCTGATACACTGCCAAGAAAGTGAACATTATTAAATAAATCATATTTTTTGTTATTTCCATTAAATCGTTTTTATAATTGCCGTCGCCTGCTATATAAAAATTGAATTTAATGTTTTTATCCTTTAATATTTTACAAGCCCTTAGTACATCCTGTATTCCCTTTTCCTTAACAATCCTGCCTATATATCCAAAGGAATTTAGCTGTTTATTATTTAGACTTGGACCGGGTTAGACCAAGTTAATTGTTCTGGGATAAACGTTTAATAAAATTTGTGCGAACCGATATAATTCGATGCAAGTATTTTCATTCGAAGAATTTTATAAAAATAGGAAGAGTTTCCCACCAAAACGTGCCCAAAAACAACACAAATATTTTTTCCTTAAATATTTTCCTTTTGAAAGCAATATTTCAAATAACCTGTTGCCATGCATAATTGACATAATCATAATTAAAATGGATTTAAACTGATGGGCATTGTTTTATATTCATGCCGGAGAACTGTTCCACCCACAGAAAACAGGATTTTATTTTCATAATCCTTAATCAATGTGTGGCATCTTAAAGAGTAGGCACTTACATACTCAGGTATGATCCTGCCATGGCATATCTGAAGTATCCTTGGGTCTTTCATTTTGTATTATATATTTAGGTATTATAAATATCTGTTTTAAATCTTTAATAGATAGTTTTCAATCCTTTTATTGTATTTTACAGGCATGCCATACTGAATTATCTTAATAAACTTAAATGGATAATGCAATTTATTTGCCTTATAGCTTGGAACCGCAAGCCAGAATAATATATCATCATAATTCAATTCATATCTTTTTCCAGAATTTAATAAATCATGGAGCATATTTAGCTCTATTTTTAAGGAAATTATATAATCCCTGGCAAGAACCCTGGATTTTTTACTTTTTAAAAAACTGTACATTGATTCAAGCGAGTTAAGGTATTTCATATATATGGCCATCTTATTCTTCCATCGTTCGATTCCTTCTGATAAAGTATTGCTTGTACTTTCATGGAATCTATAGTACGTTAAAAATTTTCTTGTTAATTTAATTTCACCGGCTGAATCAAGTGATATATAATAAAAAAAGGTATCATACAATGCTGTAACCCTTGATAAATAATCAATATTTATTATATCCTTTTTAATCGATATTGATGAAAGATTAAAATCGGGGCTGTTGTATCCCTCATTCACAGGTTTATCATTATCATCTATAAATGTGCACCTATTATGCAGGTATACAAGATTTTTATTATTTTTAAATTCATTATAAATGTATTCAAGCTTTTCCGGATAAAAAAGGTCATCATAATCAAGGAAGCAAATTACATTGCCCATGGATATTTTAATAGCCTCAATGTATTTTGGAGATAATGATATTTGATCCACGTATAATACCTTTATTTTATTTTCCCTGGCCATGCTTGAAATTTTTTCATCAGTATAATTTAAAACAACAATTACCTCATAAAATTCTGCGCTTAAAGTTTGATTTAGGGCGCTTTTTATTGCCCTGTAGACAAAATCATTTGGCCTGTATGAAGGTATTATAACCGTAATAAAAATTGAAGGCATTAAAACCCCATATAAAATGTGTATAAATTATTTTTTATGGATTAGATCATCCATAATCTGCAGGTACTTTTCAAATGATTTATATGAGGAATATTCTAGGGCATTTTGTATTGCGTTTTCAGACATTTTTGATAATATTTCCGGATTGTTTTCAATTTTATTTATAATATTTATATATTCATCATCGCTGGATGCTATAAATGAATTAATATTATTTTTTAATCCCGGAGTGTACACATTTTTGCCGGTTACCGGGACAAGACCACATGCCATAGCCTCAATAACTGTAAGGCTGAACGCCTCAGAAACAGATGGAAGGAGTAAAAAATCGCAGGCCTGATAATATTTTAAAAGGACAGAATCATCAACATGCCCCATAATATGTATCCGATCATCATTCTCATATGTACCGGTATTGCCGATGCATATTAAATGCATATTCCTTGAATTTTTTATTAATTTTATTGAAAAATCAAGCCTTTTTCTTTGCGGAGACATGCCAACCCAGAGTGCATAAATAGCATCATTTTTTAGGTTTAATTGATTCCTTAATTCCATTTTGTTTCCTGGTTTATAATAATTTATATCTATACCAATGTTTATTGTAATTATATCATCTCTGTGGAAAATTTTTTTTAAAATTTCTGTGAGCCTAGATGAAACAGATATGACCACATCGCTTTTTGCTGCAGCATATTTCTCAAGATAATAAGATACCGTCAAATTTGGATGTTTTAAATACCATATTAATGACCCATGCATTATTTTATTTAAATCGAAACCAGCGGAAAATCTTGATGTGCCATGAAGTGTCATGATCTTTTTTATGCCCTTGATCTTTGATGCAAGACATCCATTATCCCCGTTGATGTGTATAATATCAAATTTGGTTTTATTCCTTTTTGCATAAAAATAAACCTTTATATTAAATAATAATTTCCTAAAAAATGGAGATTTTACCTTTAGTTGAACATAATTAACATTATTTTCATTAAAAATATTATTACATTTTCCGGAAATTATTACAGTAACATTATTACCTTTTTCCGCAGCATACAGTGAAAGGCCGTTGGAAAACCTCTCTACCCCGCCACCGGATTCTGGAGGTGCATATGCAATTTCAAGAATTCTCATTGATTATCATTATGCATATTATGTTTATTTAATTATTTAATGAATGGTCTGATCTCTCTGTCACTGCTTGTCGCTACTTTGTTAGCATTCAGATGTTTTATTGATGTGTGATGCACTTCTTTATAATGCCTGTACAGACTGCTCTTCCTTGTAAATGATCTGCCACAGATCAGATAATTGAATTAAATGCTTTTATACTTTAATATTTTACAAGCCCTTAGTACATCCTGTATTCCCTTTTCCTTAACAATCCTGCCTATATATCCAAAGGAATTTTCCTCATTGTTTTTATCTAAACGTTCTGGAAAATTTATAAATGAATAGAGGGTTTCCACGCTACTATCTATAAATGATTTTATATAATTTGTCAGTGCATTGCTTGGTGTAAGGTACATTTTTATAATTGAGTGGTTTTTTAGAAATGAGTGGTATCTTAATATTTCATACGGAACATTTAAACCTGTTTTGCATCCTGTGAACATGCATCTTGTTTTTATGCCACCATCGCATACTGTTCCGCCAGGCCTTACCAGGGTAGATATTGGACATATCAAATCTGCATCATGTGCCGTGAAAACAACAGGAATGTTCTTTTCCCTTATGAATTTAATTATCGTTTAATAATCGACCTTAAACCTGTGCAAATGTATAATATCGGGCTTAAAATTATTGTATATTTCATTCAGTTTTTTGTAAACATAATCATCATAATATGCATCATTTATTACCCTTTTAAATGGAGAATTATCCTTTTTTACGACATAATAGTTACCTCCATAATCAAAATCGTAATCTGTAACGTTTATCTCAAAGGTAAATGTTTGTATATTCTTTTTTAAAAGCATTGAATTGACATTTTTAATATATGATTCAACGCCGCCTGGAAAAGTAGTTCTTGCATTGATTCTAAGTATTTTCAACTGATCCATGATTTTTCAATGTAAATAACATTATTAAATGTTTATGCTTTAATAATTTTAAGGATTATTCAATTAATTGAATAAAGATATATATAACAATTGTATATAAATAATAAATGCTTGATGATATTATAATATCGGTATTCTCCGCAGGTCTGATTGTTTCAATAGCACCCATACTATACATGGCTATAAAGGTAAAAAGCATATATACAGTAAAGCTTCTTATATTAATATACATGTTTTTTAGTTTGGCCTTTTTATCAGGCATCTTTTCATTTGTATCAAGCGTTTCAATAGATTTCATAGCATTATTTGAGGCCCTGGCATTCTTTTTAATATACTATAACGACATGAAATCAGTATTTTTATCTGCATTTGCCTTTGGAGTTATCAGTGATGTTTTTCTTGTTCTAAGCCTTTATTTTGTTGCATATGACCTTTTTATATTCTATAGAAAAAGAAAGAATAGGTATTCAAAAGGCATATTTTTATCATTCCTGCTGTTCTTTCTATCTATACTTATAATGATTATCAACACTGTACTGCTCATAAAGATCATTTACGGAATATCCGCCATACTTCTCGTTTTAGGTGTTTTCACATTTTCCCTGCCTGTTTACCGTGTTTTAAAAAGTGATAAAAATGAGGAAGTATCGAACACAAACTGAGATCAAGATAGAAATACTATCCTACGTTGCAAAAGATGATGCAACGGTAAGTGATATCGTTCGTGATATCGAAGTACCTTACACCAGGGCGAAGGTTTACATGGACCAGCTTGAATCATCAGGGCTTTTAAAAAAGTTATCTGAAAAGGATTATAAGATCACAGAGGAAGGTTATAAATTTTTAAACGAGTATAAAAAGGTTCAAAGACTTCTCGATCTATACGGTTTATCAAGCAAAAAGAAGGACGATTAAATGTATTTTTTGTATATTGAATGCATCTTTCTCGCAACGTCTGCTGCCGTTGGCCTTAACCTTGGGTTCTTTGACGTCATTCTTGATAATACTGCCTGAAACTCCCTTGGTACTCCTGATACAGGAGGCTGTACAAGAAATGCCTTTCTTAATTCAACAAGCTTTGTGTTTAGTACATGCCTGTTAACCGTTGGATCCTTTCTTAGATATGCAAGGTAAACATCAACGACCTCATCGCTCTTCTTTAAAAATAATGGATTATTATAGGGCTTTCTTGTTAACATAGAATATGTTGCGGCACCAAGAGAATATATATCCATGGCAGGTGTTGTGGGGCTTTTATTTATTATTGCCGCTATCTGCTCGAATGATACATATGACCTTGTGTACTGTGTCGGCGGTCTGCCTATTTTTACGGCTGATCCAAGGTCTGATAGCTTTGGTGTCAATGATCCTGATTTTATGTTTGATATTAGATCGGATATTGTGTTTCCGGGTATTCTATCGAAGAGAAAATTCTCGGGCTTTAGGTCTAAATGAACATAGCCGTTTTCATGCATGACCGCAACAGCATAGGCCATCTTTTCTATTATATATGCAACGACGTATGGCCACTTGCTTGATAAATATATATTATCATTGTATATCAATTTTGAAGCGTCTCCGCCCCACATGGCCTCCATGATCATAACCGGCGGATTTGAAAAGTACATCTCTGAATTGCCTGAAACAATGCTCTTCATTATTAATTTATCCGCATGTATTGCATATAATTTTACCATGTACCTTGATTTTGACGATATTTCCCTTAATGTGTTGCTCTCATCCATGAGATCCTGGTATGTTGATACTGTCATGCTTGACGTGCTTCTTGTAAATATTGGGATCTTCATTGCATAGCTGCTGTTGAATAATTTTCCTAAAATTATATAGCTAGTGCCACCCTTGCCAAGAACCTTTGTTATGTTATATCCATATAAGTTCTCGCCTAGCCATACATTTGGGTCCCAGTTGTCTATTGGCGGCAAGTTTGTCTTATCAATAACCCTTGTCTGGGCAGTTGTATCGTATTTTAATGTTTTTGAAACGGTCTTTGTCTTCACATTTTTTGTATCGAATTCCAGCGGTACCGTTAATTCGCTTGCAAGGACCAGTGTGCCTGTAAGCTCAGTTGCCATTAACGGTGATGATAAAACAGATCCAAAGATTACAAGGAATGGTATCGATTTAAAATCAAACATTCTTGAAAGATGAATAAAAGGTATTAAATCAAAGATTGTTCCCAGAAAGAATATCAATGTTATTATAAACATGGCATATGATATGAATAATCTTGCCTTGTTTTTTCTGTTTAACTCAACGAATTTTAATATCTTTCCGCCCATCCTTATTGAGAAGAAGCCTATTAACATAATTGATATTGAAACGGCAATCGGTGCTATTAATTTTCCGTAAACTGGTATTATCAATGATAATTGCGAAGTGTAAAGGGATGCCTGTTTTAAAAATATTGATAGGGCCACAGAGAATGCTATAAATACCATTGACTTTCCTATGGTTATAACTCTATTAAAAACATTGTTTGTTATAAACAATATAAAGAATATATCTATAAACGTTATTATATAGAAGAATAGTGAATCTATCTTTATTTTTCCCATTATTATATCATATAACATGTAGAAAAGCATTAATATTACAATGATGCTGAGTGCAGATATTGAGCTTTTTAAAGCCTTTCTGGCCTTATTTAACGTTAAAGCACTATCCTTCTGATTTTTTGAAACATTCATCTCCCATACACCTTTGTGCAATACTAAACCATAATTCAAATATAAATTTTGTCATACAATATATGACATAATTTTTAATGCATTATTATAAAAATTTAATATTGTTTTTATAATTTTATTATTTGCAGAATTAATATAATTAAAAAATATACCGTATTATGAAATTCACTAAAGAATTCAGTGAAATACTCGGAATAAATGTAAGTTATTCCCATGCAGGCATAGGTGTTTATTCTGAAAAACTACAAAAGGCCATGGGCATAAACCTAATTTCAATCCCTTTGGACAAAAACAAATCAAAATTACAATATCCGGGAAGAATTATTTATCCAGAATATCCAAAAATTACATCTGGTTGGCTATTAAACAGGTTTAAAACTCGAAAATACATAAAAAATGAAAAATTTTCACTTTTGCATTATACTGCCCCAATACTTAAACCCATAAGGGATGATGACATAGTTACATTTCATGATTTATACATGTTTGAAAAAAAAGGATAATGAAACCATTGCAAGAAAACTTGATATATTATATCTAAAAAGAATAATAAATAAATATAAAAATTTGAATATATTATCAATCTCAAATGAAACAACAATGAATTTAATAGATGCAGGTTTCAATGAGGATAAAATAACAACGGTATACAATTACATAGATCCAATATTTTCAAAGAGAAATATCAAAAAGATTGAAAACTCAATTCTTACAGTAGGCGATGACTGGTGGAAGAATTCAGAGAAAATAGATAAAATTGTTCATGGGAAATACTATCATATACATGTTGGAAGAAATAGGGCTGATTTAAATTATGTCGATGTCACCCCGGAGGAAATGGTAAATATTTACAATCAGGCTGAGGTTCTTGTAAGAATGAATAAATTTGAGGGTTTTGGCTATCCACCCCTGGAGTCTTTATTCTGCGGTACACCGGTTGTGGCATCTGATCTAGGTATTTACCATGAGACATTAAATGATTCTGCCATTTTCTCAGGTTTTGATGATTTAATAAAAAATATAGAGATTGCAATGGATCAAAGAGATAAACTATTATCAAACTTTGAAAAGATAAAGGATAGATACACAATTGAAACATATAAAAAGAAGATGTCAGAATTCTATAGTAATTTATTATGAACCATCCAATTAAAAAGATTTATTAATCATATATAAATTATGAGCTATGTCGGTCAAAGTAGAGAAGAAGACGGACTCGTATCTAAAGGATACGATTCAAAAGCTTCTTGAAAGATCGAGAGAATCTGGCTCTGTGTTCTGGAGGGATATAGCCATAAGGCTCTCATCTTCAAGAAAGAATTATGCAACCGTTAATCTTGGAAAATTGCAGAGGATTACATCAGATGATGATATTATAGTAATACCTGGATATTTGTTATCATCCGGTGTCTTCAATAAAAAGATAAAGGTTTCAGCGTTTAAAATCTCTGAGAAGGCGTTGAAAAAGTTAAATGATGCAGGCTCCGAGTTTGTAAATCTTGTGGATCTTGCATCTGAGAATCCAAAGGGAACCAATATAAAGATAATAAGGTGATGCCAATGATATATATAGACGCTTCAAATCATATTTATGGAAGGTTATCATCATACGTTGCCAAAAAATTATTGAATGGTGAGTCAATAACAATTGTAAACGCATCGAAGGTTGTAATAACAGGCAGAAAAGAATTCATAATAGATAAATTCAATAATTTAAGAAACACAGGAAGTATCAGAAAGGGACCTTACTATCCAAAGACGGCAGACAGAATACTTAAAAGATCAATAGGAGACATGCTTCCTAAAAAGAAAACCCATGGAATGGAGGCATTAAAGCGCTGCATGGTTTATGCAAATGTACCAAAATCACTTGAAAACAAGAATTTTGAAAGAATTGAATCGGCAATGAATAAAAAGGTAACAGGCTTTATCACATTGGGAGAGATCTCAAAGATACTGGGTGAGACCTATGAGTGATTACATAATAAAGGTTGGAAAGAGAAAGACGGCCATTGCAAGGGCAATCATAAGAAAGGGCAGTGGCAAATTCCTTATAAATGGGTATCCAATTGAATTGTATCCAATAGAAATACTAAGGGAAAAGATGCTGGAGCCAATAAGGATACTTGGCGACAGATCAAAAGAAATAGACATTGATGTAAACGTCCATGGCGGTGGCAACACAGGACAGGCCGACGCAACAAGGACCGCAATGGCAAAGGCAATAATAGAATACTTTAAGGACAGCGATCTTGAGGCTGAGATAAGGGCGTATGATAGGTCAATGCTGGTAAATGATGTGAGAAGGAAGATGCCGAAAAAGCCAATGGGCTATGGTGCTAGGGCAAAGAGGCAGAAATCATACAGGTGATTATATGATAATACCGGTAAGGTGTTTTAGCTGTGGCCGTGTAATAGCGTCCGATTATGTACGATTCACGGAGGCCTGCACAAAGATAATAAATGAAACCGGTCGCGAGCCCAGGGGCGAGGAAAAGGCAAAGATTCTTGACGATCTTGGCGTTAAAAGATACTGCTGCAGGAGAATGATACTTTCACACAAGGATTTAATAGACGAGGTTTTACCATATTAAAAATATTTATATTATTTTGCAATACTTTTTTTAAGGGACCGTGGGGTAGCTTGGTATCCTACCAGCTTGGGGTGTTGGTGACTCCGATTCAAATTCGGACGGTCCCATTTTATTGAATGGGATATAGATAAGACTTTAAAACGTGCCGGTATTTTCATAATTATATATCAATATTAATCGCTGGATTTTGACTTAAAAACTTCGTAGAGTATCCTTGCTATCTTTGACCTGTTCTTCAGTCCTTTACCTTGCCTAATTTTCTGTTTGAAATTCCTGAGATCTCTTTCAGATATTCCCTTATCCTTAACATCCTTAGACTTCAATGACAAAATCCAATTGTATAATTCCTTGATATTTTCATACTCAAGGTATGAATCTTCGTCAATGCCTATTACCATAGATTCGTCAAGGTTGTTTGATTCCTTTCCAATGTATCTTATCCTATTGGCAATAATGTGTTTCCTATGGGTTATTCCTTCATCATCGTAATCGAACTTATGGTCATCATGCCTTATGTATTGTGTCATGGCGTCTTCTATGGTATACCAATAAGCTGTAGTGGGCAATGATATTTTGGGATGACGAATCAGTTTAATAATCTTACCCTGTTTGCACTGATATAACCTATTTTATCATTACCGGCCTTTACCTCAACATTAAAACCGTATGACTCAAGGAGCCCTTTTAAGAATTGTAAACCATTATGATATTCCATAACTATGCTTTTAATTTTCTTATATGACTCAGCATCTAAATTTCTTAAAACAGAGTATTTACATCCTTCACAATCCATCTTCAGTAGATCTATTTGCTCACCTTCAAACATACCGATTACGTCTTTTACCGTTATTGACTCAACGGTCTCCTCATGCATCGTATCTTTGAGATGTACCATGTTGCTTTTATCAACAGAATTAGCATTTGGATTCATATCATACACAAATAATTTAATCTCTCCATCTTTGTTACTTAGTGCCTTATTCAGGATAGTAACGCGATCTTCAACTTTTGATGCTTTTAAATTATTAACGGCTAGTTCAAAACTTCTCGTATCTGGCTCCAGACACACAACACGCTTTGCCCCTTTCTTAGCAAAATATATTGCTGAATCACCATTGCTTGCACCAATATCTATAATGTTCTTATTATTGAAATCAGATCCATAGGATTTTTCTAAAAAAATTTCTACTAAATGCCCAAAGTCATATCCAACGTTACATCTACACGTTATAATAACATCATCGGGAGAACGAAATGTAATCAGTTTTTCTGAAGTCTGAATAATTTTCCACTCATTTTCAAGTAGTCTGGCGATATTTGACAAATCTGAAAATCTCACATTGGCCGAATTATAATTTACGCTTACACTCTTTGAGCCTTCCCGCTTGCTAATGTAATAAATGGCAAGCTCTGGATATGATATTCCTAGATGCCTGTGAATTAGTTTTGCATTTGTGTAAGTTAATCTTATATTCATTCAATCCTTCTCCTTGTCTTGTTATAGAGCTTAATATTCCTTCACTCTTAAATCTTTTTCTATTGATACTATAGTGTAGACTTGTTTATTTTCAAGACTTTTGATGTTGAATAGTGATTGTTAAACAAAAATCTTTCCATTTTATGAGACATTTATCATCAACCTCCTATTATAATTGCTCTTTCCCCTTTTATAGCCATCTTTCAAATTCTTTAAAAATCCTCTATAATATTTCCCTGAAACTTTCATCATTATTCCATTTATCAAGGAACTGTACAGATGAATAATAATTCAGTGTGGAATGCGATCTTATATTGTTGTAATCATGGAATGCATTTTCTATGATTGCTTTTTCCATCCTTGAAATTGCTGATTTCATTGATCCAGATATAATCTGTCTTTATTGAACTATGGAATGATCCAGTATCAATATACCTCTTATCTTCCTTATTTTCATGCCTCTTCCCGTAATAGTACGTAATCTGTTTATACCGGAATAATAACATGCTTTTTTTACTTCTATTCCATTATCATTCATCTCATCCACTGAACTCATCTTTTCCTCCTCATATAATTTTTTTAAAATTTCATTTGCTATGATCATTTCACCTATTATTGATTTTAGACTTTCAACCTCCTTAACCAGGGACTTATCCAGATCCTTACCTTCCAAGTCCTTTCTTCCACCATCCAGGAACTGATCCTTCCATTTATAGAACAGTGATACTGCTATTCCACGCTCCCTGCATATTGCTGCTATTGTAATATTGGGATTCTGGAATGACTCCATTATAATTTTGTATTTCTCCTAGCTTGAGTATACTCTTCCCGGCATTTACATTACCTCCTTTATATATTTATATAAATTATTCGTTATATATATCTCTTTACATGTGTTTAAACTTAAACTATCCATAACCGAGATATAGATACTGATCACCTCCAATAGTGGTTCGTGAGAGTTAGGGTCGGAAACATGTTCGACCGTCTTCTATTCACCCTTCTTTCAGTTAGTTGAGAATCGAAGGGCAGCAAATCTATCTAGCGACCTCTCAGGTCAAGTTAATTATCTGCTGCCTATCCGACTCTCACGCTTGCACCGTCATACAAGTGTGGTCAAAAGAACTTTTTCATGGCATCTATAAAAGGATTTTATACAACTAATCACAGAAAAAAGTCATATGAAATGTTGAGTGGATTGAAGTTGAGCATGATCTTTTTGAAATTACAGCAATTTGAGTGCGCTGCTACTAGATCGGTGTTTTCCTTCGAAAGACTTTTTGAATTTTAAATTGAAATAAGCTTTATTAGCTATGTCTCTTAGGGATCTCAATTTTGATCTTCCTGCCGTGGCAGATTCCATGCTTCCAATATCATAATTTAAAAAAGAAGCGCTGTTGTAGATTCCTTCCTTTAGCAGACGCAAAGAAAGGTCAATATCTTCATAGCCATGTATATATGTATCATCCCAAGGCTTATAGTTAAGTTGTTTTAGAAGAGCTTTAGAAAATATAGAAAAGTCTCCTACATTTATGATTTGGTATTCTGATCTGATCCCATTGATAAATTTCATGATTGATGAGCTATCTCTTTTTTTCATTGATGCTCACATTTATGTTGTATTTCCTTTCTAACATTGCAAACTCATGATTCATTATAAAATACGTAAGTCTGTTTGGCAAGGTGTAATGTCCAATTACCCAAGTGTTAGAATGAGAACTTCTATCTGACATTCTAGCGAATAGTATTTTATTATCTGATTTCATATAAATTTCTTGTCTAAGTCTTTCCGGCGAATCCCTTTCAACCATATCATCGTTACTGAAAATAACCTAACTTGGATCAAAGCGTTTCAAAGCTTCTAGGCCATAATTATAGCTATAGGACAATCTAAAAAATTTAGAATTATCTTCAACAAAGCAAATTAGGAATCCCTTAAAGATTCTTTTTATATTGCCTGCTAACCTGCTTTCAGCATCAGCCGTGGGCACAAGACGGCTATATCAGAATTTTCACCTTCAATGATCTTTATATTCGGTTTAGACTTCGGAATTCCTTGCATCCATCCTATGAGATCTGATACGTTATCAAAATGCCGATAAAACTGCAATATATCGGAAATATTCTCTGATTTATATAAATTCATTAATTCATTCTCTACCATATTTATTAGGAGAGTGGGAAATCATAATTAATAATTTCGTCTGTCCTGTAATCTATATCTCCTATTCATTTTCATGAAGATCGATCTGTAATCATAATCCTGTGAGATTACTATGATCCCTATGGCAGATTAGTCTGTATAGATAATCATTTCACTGATTTGAAATATTCCGCATATGCTATGCAAATAATGAAGGTGCAGATACATTATAGAGTTTGAAAAATCGAAATTAGAGAATCGAACAAAAAAGTAAAGATGGACCAAGGGACATATTCACTGAGGTTTCTTCTTTAGCTTACATAAAGTCTAGGCACCATAGATTGTGATCCAACAATAATGAATGTGCAATATTAATTTTTCTCATACCGTTCATTTAAGGATTCAATCTGAATCATCAACAGCGCAAGAATTTAAACTACTAACTGATATAACTCAACGATGTCCTCAGAAAACGTAATAATTTTGGTGGCCAGTTTCTATCTTTCTTGATGTTCACTAGAAAAAAGGACCATAGCTCTATCCCTGCTAAGTTAAGCAACTTAGGATATATGGTCACCTTGGTAGTTGGGAGATTTAATTCAAGCCATACAATGAGCAATTTGAACATCATACAAACCTATGAGGAAGCAACTGAAAGCACAATATCCAAGCCTAGAAACAGGCTAATAGGTCTCCTAAATATGTTAAAGGTCATACATAAATACAGACCTAAAGCTCTGATCATCGAACACACAGAAATTGAGGCCATTTTATTCGCATTTCTTTTGAGGATATATACGAAACTTAGTCGTCAATCGTACATCAAATTGATCCTAAAACTGGATGCTGATCCTGACTCTCTAAGGATTACGAAAGATCACTTTATTCCTGTATTTTATCGCTATATGTTCACAAGACTATTTGACAAAATAGCATGCGAATCTGAATGCACTTATGTCGAACTGATAGAGCCAAAAATTATTAATCGATATAAAGACAAATATGTAATAGTGCCAAATGGGGTACTTTCTAATATCGATGGGGGCGAAGTAAATGCTTATGAAATGAGACGGAATGTTATTCTCAGTGTAGGTCGGATTCATCCTCAGAAGGGACATGATATATTGATAAAAGTATTCTCGAAACTAAAAGATAAATTCCAGGAGTGGAAGTTAAGGATAATCGGATCGTCAAGTGATGAATCCTACATGAATTCATTAAAGAAGCAGATAAGCGATCTAAATCTTGGCAACTCCGTTGAGCTGAAAACAGATGTGAGCTATGAGGAGCTGATCAAGGAATATCGGCAGGCATCGATATTCTGCCTTTTATCAAGATGGGGGAGCTTTGAAATAGCGAGGACCGAGGCAGTTCATTATGGTCTTTCGATGGTTATCACCGAGGCTGGCTGTGGAATTCATTACCAAAAATTCGGTTCTTTCGTCTGCGATGTTAATGATGAAAGGTGCATAGTGAAATCATTATCCACTCTTATGTCAAATGCAGATTTAAGAGTGGAGATATTGGAAAAGCAGAAAAGTGCAGTAGTAACATGGCATGATGTTGCTTTGGAATTCACAAAACTCATAGAAAATAGAGAATGAATCGTCTATGCAGAAAGACCTCAATGCGACTGAGGTTATAAACGAATACTGGAATAATTACATTTCAATCTTCATAGAGGGTTAGAAACTGATGCCTATAATTATTTTCAAATTACACTGAATTAATCTTCCATTCCTCGTCCTTCGTGAAATACGGATCATCTATCAGCGGTTTCCACCACCATTCATTCGATCTGTACCATTCAACGGTTTCCTTGATGCCCGATTCTAATGGTGTTCTTTCAAACGTTATCTTCGTGTTCTTCATCTTATATGCTATATAATGTCCAGGCCTATCGCCCACATGCTTCAGCTTCAGAGTTACATATTTCGATATGGCCCCGAGGATCTCTAGATTCGTTCTTACGTTATCACCTGAGATGTTGTCCTCGCCTTTCCTGCCTTCTTCGCTCAGACTTTTAGTTACGTTAACAAAATCTTTAACGTACAGCCAGTTCCTCTGCTGATCCCCGCTCCCGTATACTGGTACTTCCTTGCCAAGTAGACCACGGATTATAGCCTTCGGTATGAGCTCCTCTGGATACTGTTTTTCTCCATATGTGTTAGATGCGCGTATGATTATTGCGTCAGTTCCATAAGTCCTCACGTAAGATTTTAAGATCATATCGGCGAACGCCTTGGATGCGGATACGACGAAGATGGCATTAGCTTCGAATCATTAATGCTATATAATCCGCCTCGCTCTCGCCGTAGACCTCGTCCGTAGATATGTGTAAGTTACGGAAATCGTATCTCCTTGATAGCTCCAGCAAGTTGACCAGACCGAAAACATTCTTGCGTATGAATGAGTTTGGATCATTTATCGACCGACATGCGATTCCGCTGCAAAATTTACAACGACATCCTGTTTATATTTCTTCACGAGTTTATCAGGAAATGATGAAGCGATATTGCCCTTTATGAAATCACGCACTACGCCTTTCAGATTCTCCATCCTGCCTGCATAGGTCAAATTACATTAAGATACAGGTCTCTCGTGATAAAAAATAATAAACCCATAAAGAAAAAGAATGATCAGAAAATTATCTTAGGCTTCAGATTCAAATATTTTGCTATCGAGTCCTCAGCATTCAGCAACGTCTTATAATAATTGACGGTATGCATCTGAGGTAAATCATCTAATCCTTCTTTACATTTATCAATGATTTCATCAACCCCGTATTCCAGATCGAACTTTGTCTCGAACTTGAGTAGGTCTCGCGCCGCATCGAATTTTACCTGATAGGATCTATTATCTGGGTCGCCATATAATTCTAATTTTGTATCCTTTCCAAGTTTATGCATAATGATGGTAGCAATATCCTTTATCTGCATGTTAAGCCTCTCATTTCCTACATTGATTGGTCTGCCGCCAATATCATCGTTTGACTCAATAGCTTGAATTAAGGCTCTGGAAACATCCTTGACGTGTATGAAGGGCCTATACTGATTTCCGTCCCTCATCATCCTGACTACTCTGTTTTTATATCCATAGAACGTCATGGCATTCACGACCAGATCCAACCTGAACCTCTTTGAATAACCGAATACAGTTGCAAACCTCAGAGCGGTTGCCCTGAAAGAGCTGTCGTTTAAGGAGAGGTTATCCCTCTCGACGGCAACGTTTGCTTCTGCGTATGTTGTAAGAGGGTTCGTAGGCGTGCTTTCATCGGATAACCCATCCCTGAAGCCATATACGGAGCATGATGAGGCTACAACGTATCTCTTTGCACCAAGCTTCTTCGCAAGTCTTGCTATTCTAACCCTTCCTATGTAGTTTATATCCCATGTGGCTGTCTTGTCCAGATCGCCAGATGGATCATTCGAAAGGGCCGCCAGATCGATAACACCATCAAAACCACGTAGACGGGAGGGGTCACAGGTTCTGATATCATCTCTTATTAAGTGGGCACCTTCATAGTCCTTCGTGGGATCATCATAATCCAAGAATCCCCTATCTATCACTGTTACGTTATGCCCTCTACCGATCAGCTCTGGAACAAGTATTCTCCCTATATAACCGGTACCACCAGTTACAAGTATATTCATAACCTTTCATCCTCCTATTTTATATATTTATTTGCCCTGAATTCCCTCAGCGTTGGCCATGCCATATCCTTCTCTGATATTGTCTCGGGATCCATGGGCCACTCTATATTTATATCAGGATCGTTCCATATTATACCACCTTCGCTCGTCTTATTATATTCATGCGTGGCCTTGTAGTGAACTATGGAATCCTCCAACGCCAGAAAACCATGAGCAAAGCCCTCAGGAATCCAAAGCATTATCTTATTTTCGCCACTCAATATGGCAGAAACGTACCTACCGAATGTCTTGGAATCCTCCCTTATATCAACGGCCACATCAAATATCTTGCCCGTTATCGCCCGGACAAGTTTCCCTTGAGCATAGGGTTCTCTTTGAAAATGAAGTCCCCTCAACACACCCTTTTTTGAAAAACTCTGGTTGTCCTGATCCAAGTCTGCGCTTATTCCGTTCTTTGAGAACTCACTTCTTTTATATGTTTCATAAAAGTAGCCACGCTCGTCTCCAAATATCTTGGGTTCTACTATCATCACGCCTTCTATCTCCGTCTTTCTGAATAAGAATGGCATTTCAAATCACCTCATATTTATCTCGAAGCATCTCTATTCCATTATCAATATCCTCGAAACGATATTCGAGTATTCTCTTCGCACGCCCATTGTTCAGCGAAGAATCATATGGGCGATTAGCCAGAAGGATCTTCCTCTCGTTTTCCATTATTATCTTTCCGCTCTCTATATCCAGCCTCTCCTTGATTTTTATAGCAAAGTCAAAGCGTGATATCCTCGGCCCGGAAACATGGATAATTCCGTAAAGTCGTCTCGAGATTATCTCTTTTATCGCCATTGCAAGTTGGCTGGCGTGTATCGGTGAATAATAGGAGTCTATGCACTTGACAGTACCTCCAGCTCTGAGGGTCTTAGCAACATAGAGGGGGAAGTTTAGTTTCACGCCGTATACACCAGATGTTCTTACGACCAGGGCGTCGTCATACGAAAGTGCATAGGCCTCACCAAGGAGTTTACTTAGCCCATAGTAATTTACTGGATTTGGAACATCATCCTCACGGTAATTGCCCTTCGATCCATCAAACACATAGTCAGTTGAAATGTGAATTAAGTATGAGCCCACAACGGATGCTGCCCTTGCGATATGCCTCACGGCTATGGCGTTTATACGGTAGGCTTCATCAGGGCTGGTTTCACAGCCATCCACATCAGTCATAGCTGCGGTATTTACAATAACATCTGGCGATACCTTCATTATTATATCCTCGATCGAATTTGGATTTTTGATGTCGAGGTATATATCTGACTTTGACCGCCTTGAAGTCCCAACAGCACCGTCAATGATCCTCATCAACTCGGAACCAAGCTGACCATCTCTGCCAATTATTAATGTCTTCATATCATCCCCTCTTGACGCTGCAGTTTTCACCAATTACAATGCTATAGTGTGAATTTTTGCCATCTCCAGCTATCCTCGACTTGCTTCCAATGATGGATTCTGACATCCTTATATCGCTAATGGTGGCAGATTCAAGGATAAGTGAATATTCTATGTCTGCATCTCTTATCACTGAACCGTCTCCGATCGTTGTATACGGTCCAATCCTGGTGTTTTCGATTGAGACTTTATTGCCTATATGGGCTGGCCCTATGATCTTGGAATTGCGGACTATACTACCCTCTCCTATGAAAGATCTGCCGAGAATATCTGAATTTTCTGTAATTCCATAATTTCCCTCTCTTCCAAACTTATCAAGAAGCTTCATGTTTGCCTCTAGCAAGTCGTTTGGATTACCGGTATCCTTCCACCAGCTGTCTGCTACCTTGAAGCTTATACTACGATTATCGTCGATCATGTGCTGCAAGGCCTCCGTTATCTCCAGCTCGTTCCTCCAGCTGGGCTTTAGGTCTGCGATGTAGTCGAACATGAGGGGCTTGAAGTAGTATACACCGATCAGCGCCAGATCAGATATGATCTCCTTTGGTTTTTCAACGAGTTTTGTTATCCTGTCACCGTCTATGACCGCAACGCCGAAGGCACGTGGATCCTTCACATGCGCTAGGAGCAGCGATGCGTCGCTGCCGTCAGATGCTATCGGCGATATATCATCGAAGAGGACGTTATCGCCGAGATACACGATGAAGTCATCGCCTCCGATGAAATCCCTGCACCTGTATATCGCATCGGCTATGCCCCTGGCCCTACCTTGGTAAATGTATTCGATATCGACGCCGAATCTGCTACCATCACCATAGTATTCGATGACCTTCCTTGGACTGTTATCGCCGAGCACGATGGCTATATTCTCTATACCAGTGTCCTTTAATTTTTCCAAGGCCCACTGTGATATGGGTTTGCCTGCTATATTTATCAGTTGCTTCGGTCCTGTATGCGTCAGCGGCCTTAACCGCGTGCCCTGGCCTCCATGGAGAATGAGCCCTTTCATCCAATCGTACATAAAGCATCCGTTTATAAAATTTTGCTATTGTTATTAATCTGCTGCTGATTCTGAAAAATATAAGGCCGATTGTTGTATAGTATTAAAGCCATGGAACTGCCCCATCACGCATCGAGGCTAATATATGAAAGTGAACGGTCCATGCAATCGCTATGAATGCATCCGATCCTATCAACGCTTTACTGAACTATGGATATGCAATACTGGAATCAATGGTAAGGAAAGACATCAACACAATAGGTCTTGATGTATCTATTGGATTTTTACACGAATTAGCATCGTCCAAGCATCCTCTTGTATACGATTTACAGGAATTGTTTAGATATGTTGTGGATTATTCCGTTATCGAATTGCTGTAAACTAAAGAGATCAGACTTCATAACAACCGAGAACTACCATATCAGGTTGAAGCCAGATACAGCAAAGCTTTTGATTGAGAAAATAAAGGACAATTTCAACAAGCGTTATGAGTTCAGGAATAAACAGTATACATTAGAGAACATAATGTTTGAAAATATCAGGGAATTGAGCAGATACGTGTTAGGAAAGGCAAAATCATTGGAATTCAAGATACCTGATATTACGATGTCAAGGAATGATACCAGTGATCTCAGGGATAGAATTATGTCAATCGATCCGGGGGAAAGGAAAGTATTGAAGATAAACAAGTCAACGCTTTGGTATCAAAAGAAAAAGATTAAAGAGGGAAAAGCCATTAAACTTTATAATAAGACAATGGTGAGGGTTGAATGAATAATAACATCGGATGTATAATCGTAACGTACAACCCAGACGAAGAAAGATTCGAGGCGGTGTTAAAACAAGCCACAAGATATTGTGATAAAATATTGATTATAGATAACAAATCTTTGAATTCTAATTTTATCGAAAAAATTTCGGAAAATAACCCTACGATAAAATTAAAAAAACTTGACAAAAATTATGGCATTGGTAAAGCTCTTAACTTGGGCTTAGAGGAATTAATGTATAGTTATGACTATATACTGACGCTTGACCAAGATTCGATATTACTTGAGAATATATCTAATGTGATATATAATGCTAATTTAATGTTTAGTGGTTATAAGATTGGTATAATTAGTTTAAACATGCATAATATTCAATCTAAAAAAGATTATTTCATTGAAATAAATTACCCCATAATTAGTGGAAGCCTAATCAATAGCGAGCTATTCAAAAAAGGATTAAAGTACAGAGAGGAATTTTTCATGGATCAAATAGACTTTGATTTTGATTTCAACGTCTTACGTATGGGTTACAAAATCATAACAACTACGACCAAAATGCTAGATCATAGATTGGGTCTCATCGTTAATAATAGTAAAAAACCTATAGAACCTGATTGGAGATTATATCTTATGTGCAGAAATTCTTTCATTTTATTAAGAGAGAGAAAGATAAACCTCTCCATTTTTATTTGGCAACTAGTGGGATGGTTTATCAATGACTTATTAAATGGTAAACCGTTGACGAAACTTTATAAGTATTTTATTATATACTCATTTGGAATTAAAGATGCGATAAATTATTATATGGATTTTCCCATTGAAAATAAGTCATTGGAAAAAATTGAGTCTTTATTATCAAAAACCAAGGAACATTAAGAACAAGATGAAGGAAAGCAAACCAAACCTGAAAGAATAACATTCGTAAATATATTATTTTACATGGCAGCGTCATGTTTTGGTCTTATCTATATCTCCCCATTTTATTGAATAGTTTTTCTTCTTTTTTACAATTAAAGTTTATTATATAATTTTACATTTTATGTTTTATTTATTATAAATATCAGAACTCGCCATTTGCTTCATATTTACTAATATAATTAAAAAATCTTTTCTTTCTTTTGTTAGTCAATACACTCCTGGCGATATTGCCAAAGAGCAATAATGAAAAATATTCAAAGATTGCAAATCTTTTATTCCAGTATTTCTTGTAAAGTAAAAAATATATAAAATATCTAGGCCTTTTGTATTTTTTCCTTGAGAATATGGTGAGATCGTTCAAAAAGATGTTTGATTTTATATCATGAACGACATGTTTATTCTTAAAAATTGATATAAAAATTAGATAGCTATCATTAAATAGCATAGCTTTTTTTAAACGTTTTGATTCATAATCATCAAAAGATTTTGTAACGGCATTAGTAACACTGTTATTTATTCTATAAACTGTTAATACATCTTTTATGTCTATGGCCTGGCCATGATTTTCAAGGCATGAATAATACATAAATGTATCTTGATTTGTAAAAACATTATTTTTAAGATGATCTATATTTATAAAATCCTTTTTTATTGATATAGATGACATATTAAACGCAATACCGCCATAGACGTTGTCCATTTTATTTCCCATAATCTCTGCCTTGTTATGAACATAGTCATAGCCATTATTGAAATATTTTATAATGATTTCCAGTTTATTATTAAAAAATAGATCGTCATCGTCTAAAAACGATATTATATCACCTTTAGATTCATTTATACCCTTGTAAAGATATTCACCAATTGTGCCATCCATTATTATATTTTTTATATTATTTTTGTTTAAAAATTCATCTATGTTATCATCATTATAATTCTTAATTACTATTATCTCATATTTTCTTTAGATAGGGTTTGATTTAATGCACTTTTAACCGCATCCAGTAAATATTCACTGCGATTGTATGCTGTTACTATAACTGAGATGAAATGATCCATTTAAAAACAGTATTCTAATTTCCATATAAATATTGTTTCATGTTAATTCAAATAAATATAAATAGAAATAAATAATCTCAAAGAAATTATTGGTGGTTAACGATGAATAATGGAGATTTCATAGAGATAAGCTTTGAAATGCGTGCTGGTGCTGACAAAAAGTTAATATCAACAAGTAAAGAGGAGCTTGCAAAGGAAAATAACATATACGATGAAAAGAAAAAATACAGGGACATAGTAATGATAGTTGGCCAGGATGGCCTTTTCAAGGAGATAAACGAGTCCTTTTTAAATGCAGAGGTTGGAAAGGAGTACGAGGTGGTTGTTCCTGCAAAGGACGCCTATGGAGAGAGGGATCCAAAGAACATAAAGGTCGTTCCCATGAGGGAGTTCCAGAAAAACAACATAAATCCGGAGGTTGGACAGCAGGTAAACATCGGAAACAAGATAGGAAAGGTAATAACGGTCACACCAGGCAGGGTTTTAATAGATTACAATCACGAGCTGGCCGGCAAGGACATTTACTATAAATACGAGGTGAAAAAGGTTGTTACAGACCCAGTTGAAAAGGTAAAGGCATTAATAGACATGGATTACAATGATTCAAGCGAGTTTGATGTTAAAATAAATGAAAATATAGAGATAACAATACCGGAGAACGCAAAGTTCGATGCCTACTGGGTCGATGCAAAGTACCGTCTTGTAAATGATATAAGGAAATATTTGCCGGATTACGATGTTTACATAAAGGAGTTCTACAAAAAAGAGGAGAAGAAAGAGGAGAAACCAGAGGAACAGAAAAACAGTGAAAAAACAGAGAACAGTGAAAAGCCAGAGAACAATGAAAACAATGTAAAAGAAACGCAGTAAATGGAAGTAAATAAATTAATCTCTGTTGTCCTTGTCGAACCAAAGTACCAGGGGAACATCGGTGCGGTTGCCAGATCAATGGCGAACAGCGGTTTAACAGATTTAAGGATAGTAAAGACGCCTATCGATGAGGATGCCAGAAGGCGTGCAATGCACGGGTTGTACATACTTGATAATGCCAGAATATACAATAGCTTCGATGATGCTGTTTCCGGCTTTGATATAATAGCCGGCACATCGGATGTCTCAAAATCAGGAAATAAATTTTCAAGGGTTCCTGTATCGCCTGAATACTTCTGGGACAATTACGGTTTAAATGGAAAACGTGTTGCCCTGGTCTTTGGCAGGGAGGACAATGGATTGAATAACTATGAATTATCAAAATGCAATTTTTTCATAAAAATTATAGGTAATCCTGAGTACCCTGTTTATAATCTATCACATGCCGTTGCAATAATATTATACGAGATGATTAAAAGGGTTTACTCCGGAAATATAATAGAATCAAACAATTATATAAGCCCTGAGCATTTCAATATAATGATAAACCGCTTTGAGGAGCTTCTTAACCTTTTGGGCTATGAAAAGCCAAAGGTCGATAAACTCTCTGTTATGGCAAGGCGCATTGCCGCAAGATCAAATATAACAGATGCCGAGTACTTTAAGATTATGGGAATATTTAGAAGAATAATAAACAGGATAAGATAGATTATTTACGGAATGCTAAATAAAGATTTAAATACCAGATAAAGTTATTTTATTATGATATATCCGTCTTATTTGGAGCCATACCAGAATTATATAACCCTGGCCCTGGTCTTTGTAGATGGCCTGCTATTCGGCATGGTTGCAAAAAAGGCTATTGTTGCAATAGTACTTTTGGTCGTTGCACTGTTAATAGCATCATTTATAGATTTATCATTTATACCAAAGGTTAACTTCTCGAATATAATAACCGGTCTTTCTAATTATACATACAATTATACATCATCGCTTCATCTATCATCTATTAATGTAACATTCTTTTTGATTGTTTTTATCATAGGCCTTGGCATAGGCATATGGAAGGGATGATTTTATAAAAATAAGATATTTATAATATACTTTTTATCTTTATTTATAATACACATTTAAAATGTTTGAGAACAGAAGAATTGATAACATACCTGTAAGCCCAATGCTGTTAAAGATAACGGCATTATCATCAATGGGCGTCTTCATGGACGGCTATATTTTAACAATATATTCAATAGCCTATATTTACATGTCAGGTTATTTAAACCCATCCTCAAATGCGGTTATAACTGCATTCATGGGATCCTCGCTTTTTATAGGAATGCTGCTTGGCGGCTTCTCCATGGGGCATCTTGCAGATACCCTGGGAAGGAAAAGATTGTATGAATACGATTTATCATTGACTGCTGTCTTTCTTATACTTACTGCATTATCATTCAATGTCTATGAATTTATAATCTTTGAGATACTTGCAGGAATAGGCATAGGCGCGGATTATCCTATAAGCTCATCGATACAGGCAGAGTTCTCGCCGAAAAACACCAGGGGCAGGTTCCTGATCTTTAACATATTTGCATGGACAATAGGAAGCATCGTCTTTCTTTTATTATCGATACCAATCATACATTACACAGGGGCATATCAATGGCGTTTTATGTATGGAACCGCCGCGATAATACCTTTAATAGTTATATTAAGCAGGAGAACGCTGCCGGAGAGCCCCTTCTGGCTATCGCATATGAACATGAAGGATAAGGCCCTTGAGGTCTCGAACAGGGTCTCATCGTCCATTGGCATAGAATTAAACGAGATACCGAAAACAGAGAGTGGAAGAAGCAGTTTCAGGGATCTTTTTTCAAACAGGTATTTAAAGTACACAGTTTTTGTTTCACTGGCATGGTTTTCATATGATATTGCAAGCTACGGCGTCTGGGAGTACACGCCTTCGGTATTCTTTACTGGAAGCTCAAGCATCGTTGCATCGGTTTTTGCAACAATTCTCGAGGAGATACCTGTCTTTGCAGGCTTTTTAATATGCATATACTTCATTGAAAGGGCAGGCAGGCGTGACCTTGAATTAATAGGCTTCGGCGGTGCTGCCATTTCATTATTTATATTTGAAATGATCTACGGTTATGTAAGAATAGATATAGTATTTACATTTCTTGCATTTGCAACGATGCATTTGTTCCATAACCTTGGACCGACGAATATAACATACGATTATCCCGTTGAGATCTTTCCAACAAGGATAAGGTCAACTGCCATGGGGTTTGCAACATCGATCTCAAGGATAGGCGCAATACTTGGAACAATAGCATTTCCTTTAATATTATACACATTAAATCTAAGGTACGTTTTAATCTTTTTAATAATCTTCGAATTGATTGGATTTACAATAACTTTTCTCGTTGCACCTGAGACAAAGAACATGGAATTGAATTGAACCTTTGAAAATATATTTATAATATCTAAAAATAATTAACCATGAAAATTTACATAGATGGTGAGTGGAGGGATTCATCCAGCGGCGAGACCATAAAAAAGTACAATCCAAGCACAGGCGAGGTTCTTGATACGTTTCCAGCTGCAACAAGGAATGATGTTGATGCTGCAATTGACTCTGCAGAGGATGCATTCAAAAGATGGAGCGACATGACGTCAATGGAAAGGTCAAAAATACTTTACAAAGCCCTTGAACTAATATCAAAGGATAAAGATCAGCTAACGGATCTTTTAATTAAAGAGAACGGAAAGGTGAAAAGGGAGGCCATGGATGAAACCGAGGGCGTTATAGACCAGTTACAGTATTACACGGAATTCGAGAGAAAGCTAACCGGGGACATCGTTGAGGGCACAAGCAATAAAAGAAAGATCTTTCAATACAAGGTTCCATATGGAATAGTAATAGCAATAACGCCATGGAACTTCCCTGCAGCAATGGTGATAAGAAAGCTTGCGCCTGCACTTTTAACTGGAAACACAGTAATATTAAAGCCAAGCTCAGACACACCATTAACTGCGGAATGGCTCGTGAAAAAATTTGTTGATGCCGGAATACCAAAGGGCGTTTTAAATCTAATAACAGGCAAGGGCTCTGAAATAGGTGATTACATCGTTGAGCATAAAAAGGTATCATTGATAACAATGACTGGATCGACATCCACGGGCCAGAGGATCATGGAAAATGCATCAAAGAACATGGCCAAATTGATACTTGAGCTCGGCGGAAAGGCACCGTTCATGGTCTGGAAGGACGCAAACATTGAAAGGGCATTAAAGTCCCTGGTCTGGGCAAAGTATTTAAACGTTGGCCAGTCATGCATAGCCGCTGAAAGATTATACATACACGAGGATATATACGATGAATTTATGAAAAAGTTCATTGAGGTAAGCAAAAGAATAAAACTTGGAGACCCGGAGAGCTCTGACATGGGCCCATTGATAAATAAAAGCGCGGTTGAAACAACGGAAAAATACGTTGATATTGCAAGGAGCTCGGGATATAAAATACTCCTTGGCGGCAAAAAACCGGAGCTATCAGGAAAATACAAGAATGGATACTTCTATGAACCGACGATAATAGAAAACGTTCCACAGGATTCGCCATTATTCCAGGAGGAGATCTTTGGCCCGGTCATAGGCGCAGAGAGTGTATCCAGTGTCGATGAATTATACGAAAAGGCAAATGATTCAAAGTACGGACTTGCCTCTTATTTATTCACAGAGGATCCTGAGTTAATATTTGAGGCATCCGAGAAGATAAGGTTCGGTGAACTATACGTGAACATGCCAGGGCCTGAGGCATCACAGGGGTATCATACAGGATTCAGATTGACAGGGCAGGCCGGCGAGGGAAGCAAGTACGGAATCTCAGAATACCTAAAGCTAAAGAACGTCTACGTTGACTACTCAAGGGGGAATCTAAGCATAAGCACTGTAAACGACGATCTATTCAAAAATCTTTAAAAAATTATAAAATTTTAAATTTATTTCCGTTTTATTAAAACACTTATGGCAATTAATGATAATGCAATTATTGTTAATATAAATAAGTAAATTCCAGGATAATTTTGTTCATTGTTATCATTGATAATTTCGTTTCCTGAATGCCCTGATTTTAAGCCTGCCGGGAATCCTATATTAATATATACATTGTTTCCATTTATTGTGAAATTACCGGAAATGCTGTGGTTATCATAATATGCACTGTAATTGTAATTTCCGTATGGCAGGCATGCCATAATGTTACTTTTATTTGATGAGTAGTTCCTTCCGTTTATATTTACATGCCATGTCCCGGATGCGCCGGTTTCATTGAATAAAACCATGTAGTTTATCTCCTGAAAATGTATGTAAATGTTTGAATTGCCATTAACTGTTATCTCACCGTACTGGTTTGCCGCGATATATCTTGCATAATCCGGTGTGTATACAGCATAATTATAAACATTTCCTGAGGATACTTCCATTGATATAAAGTTCGATGAAGTACTGTATTTAATTCCATTAATCGTTATCGACCATGGAATTCCATATGGCAGTCCCCGTTCATAGACGTTTACATGTGCAATGCCTATATTATCAATGAAGTTTACAGAGTTTGATAGGTAATCAGTAACAAACATATCATGATTGCCAGGGTCACATGAAATACCAAGCGGGTAAGAGCCAATATTCAATGATCCAACAGTTTCATTGTTTTTTATCACTGATATATTATCTGATCCGGTGTTTGCCACGTAGATTGAATTATCGCCTGAATTGTATAATATTCCATTTGGCGAGGTCCCAACCTTAATACTATTTATGGTCTTATTATTTGATATTAAATATACCATACCGTTTGATTCACTGGCAAGGTATATATAACCATTTGCATAGACAACATGGTTTATAAGACCGCCATCATTAAAGCATGATACATTGTCGCTTGCATTTATAACATAAAGATGCGGACAGTATGATGCTGCGTATATTAGATTATTGACAGGATCGTATGCCATGCTGCATATATCATAAACATCACCATGGCATGAAACAGAATAGCTTGAATTTATAACATAAAAATCGTAGTAATCGGTTCCAACGTAGACATCATGGTTTGCCGGATCGTATAATAATGATTTTGCATGATATATACTTATGTTTTTAATAACAGTATTTGATGAACCGCTTATAATTGAGATGTAATCTGAGCATTCATTGGCAACATATATATTATTATTTGATGGATCGTATATTATATCCTCCGGTGTCTCCCCAACGTTTATTGTTTTTATAATATGGCCGGTTCCGGCATTTAAAACAGAAACAGTGTTAAGTATTGAGTTTGTTACATAAAGGTATCCGTTTAATACATCATACGCAGAGTCAAATGTTCCAAGGGACAGGTTCACAGATCCTGTAATATTGTTATTTGATCCTATAAATGATACATTGCCGGAACATGAATTTGGAACATAGATTTCATTTGTAAAATTATTATATGACATGAATTCAGGATCCCTTCCTGTGCTGATTGTTTTTATTATATTATACGAATTATTTATTGCATAGACCTGATCATAGTATGAATCTGCATATACCTCATTATTATATGAATTGTAAACGATGCTGTTTAAATCTTCCAAATCTTTTATGCAGTAAACAACACTGCTGCTGTTAAGCACCGCCATTTTACTATCATCGTATCCTGACATGTAAATATAATGATTTTCATGGTTATATATCATTGAATATGGATTGAATGAATAATCGTAGATATCAGTTTCTATGTATGAAACACTATTATTGTTTGATGTGTTCAGGGTTTCAACGTAGTATTCCCTGCAGTTTAAAATATACATATATTTATTGTATGGATTATATATCATGTATATCGGTGATGAATAATACATATTTATTTCATTTTTTAAAGATGTGCCGTTTATTATATAGATATAATTAGAATCATAGGCAGCCGCATAAACCTCGTGATTGTACTGATCGTATGCCATGGCATCGGGATATCCGGATATATTTACACTGGATATAACGTTATTATTTTCGGTATTTATAACAGATACATTTCCTGAATTATAATTAGCGACGTATAAATAATTATTGTACGGATCAAATACGGCAGAGTAGGGATTCTTTCCAACGTTTATTATCGCTGTGAGCCTGTTTGTTGATCCATTTATAACCGAGACCGTATTTGAATAATATCCAAGAACATAGACGTTGCCGTTATTTGAATTATAGGTTATTGCAGAGGTATCATTGCTGCCCGTATTTATTGTTGTCAAAATATGCCCTGTGGCATTTAGAACTGTTATATTATAGCAGTAAATGTAATGACCGTAATTATAATATATATCCTCGTATGGATATGATGATACATAGGTATCATGATTTACAGGATTATACATTGTTATGTATGGCTCCCGCACCGGTGCCATAACATTATAATTTCCTGGAAGAACGCTATTATTTAAAAGATCGGTTGTTGAGGCAATGTTACCATAATTGCTGTTTGTTGCATATTGATTAATATGATTAATGCTTACAGGCACTGCCCCGGGAGAGCTTAGGCTGAAACCGGAGAACAGAAAAAGTCCACCTATAAGTATAATCACTATCTTATAAAATGTTTTTAATAGCATTTAATTTGGATTGTGACATAATATATAATATTTTGGTAATATAAAAAAATAATAAAATAAAATTTTTTATTTATAGTTTTTATTAATAAAATTATATTTTTATTAGGAAAAAACTAAAAAATATTTTTATTTAATGCAAATATTTTTATTGTAATGTAACTATTATTAAATTTAATGACGTATTATGTATGAATAATATTATTAAATATATAAATAAAATTGATTTAGAAATATTTATTTAATAAAATTAAAAATTTTATGTATTTCATGGATAATAAAAAGTTTAAAAATAAAAATTGTTTATAGCCCTTTATGATAAGAACCGCGGGGATTGAGGACTGGCCATACATAAGTTATATATCATCGGTTGCGGGGTACGATGATTACATAAATAAGGCTGGCATTGATTATTTAAATACTGGAACGGTTCTTGTTTATTATGACGATAAGATAAAGGGCTTCATGAAAATCGAGGAGATGCCGGATAATACAATATGGCTCAGCGGCATACGCGTTGATCCCGACCACAGAAACCTTGGAATAGCATCATTGCTTATAGATTACGCAAGGAAATACAATAAAAAGATGAGGTTAATAGTCAAGGACGATAATTATAAATCACTTAACATGGTTAAAAAGAACAAATTTAAAGAGGTTAAACGTTTTCTCTTTGTAAATGGAATTCTAGATGTATCAGGAGATGAATATTTTATTGATGATGATACATTTTTAAATTACAACTGGAAGTTTGTTTTCTCCGGGGATTTAAAATACAGGGAGAAATACATAAAATATGGAGATTCAAGGATATTTAAGCATGAGAACGCATACCAGATCCTCGAATTAAATGATGATATTGATTTTATCGATGGCGGTTACACTGCCATGGATGATAACATTCATAATAATATTAAAATAGATTCAAGATTCATTTTGTTCGAAGGTTAAATATCTTTAAAATTAATCAGCATCAATGGATTATATAATAGATGGAAGCAACGTTGCCTTTGGCTCCGGAAGACCGCTCGCAGAAAATATATCCAACATGATAAGATATTTAAAAAACATGGTATAGAAAATATAATAGTCATATGCGACGCAAGCCTTAGATACAAGATAATTGATAAGGACCACTTTGAAAACCTTGTGAATTTAAATATAATAAAAATTGCGCCTGCTGATACAAGCGCAGACGAATTCATCATAGAGTATGCAAAAAAGAACGATGCAATGATAATAACAAACGACAGGTTCAATGATTACAGGGACGACCCATGGGTTAGAGAGAACATAGATAAACATCTGGTTCCGTTCATGTTCATAGGCAGGGATATTTTTATAAAGAAAAAATGATTTATGCTGTTATTATTCCTGTATCACCATCTATGTTTAGAAATGTTTTCTCATTTAATTCAACGTCGAATTCAGTGTTGTACAATAAAAGTATCTTATTTTCATAGAAGAGGTTTTTTATTGTATCGCTTACATTGCCTTTTATTATAACGCATTTGTATTTTTTGTAATCAAAGTTTTTTATATATTTATCAAGTATTATTATATCCCCAGAGCCATCGGGCTCATAGTAACCTGAGAAGCTGTTACCAACAGGATATCCACGGCCTATGAATTTTCCCATGGTTACAAGCCTTATCTCGTTTGTGCCGCCGAAGACAAAGTATGGAGAGCCTGAAACAACAAGCACCTTTTTGCCCGGTCTTATCTTATTGCTCCTGTTTATATCAACGAGTATATCGTATATTTCCTTTGACTTCATTGATTCATCGATTTTTACAGGAACAACGCTTTTTAAAAGGTTTAATGACCTTGCAAGGAAATCGCTTGAAACAACGGAGTATATCATCTTCCCTGGCCTCATTGATGATACCAGCCTTGCTGTGAATCCAGACCTTGTGAATGCAACAATAGAATCAACGTTTGTGTAGTCAGATATCATCTTTAATCCCTTGGATATGGCAAATGCCACCTTGTCAAAGGCAAAGCTTTCAGGTTCCTTGTATTTTATCTCCATGGAATCGACATAGTCTGATATGCTGCTTAAATAGCCTATGGCCTCGACAGGATACCTTCCTATGGCGGTTTCCTCGGATAGCATCAATGCGTCCGTTCCGTCAATTATTGCATTTGTTATATCAGAGACCTCGGCCCTTGTTGGTGAATCGTTGTTAACCATGGATTCAAGCATCTGCGTTGCAACTATTGTCGGTGTTGCATACTTTCTTGATTCATCTATAATTTTCTTCTGTGCTATTGTAACCTCCTTCAACGGCATCTCAACGCCAAGATCGCCCCGGGCAACCATTATAAAATCAGAGGCCCTTGCTATCTCATCGATGTTATCATAGCCACTCTTTGTCTCTATCTTTGATATTAACTGTGCATCGCAGTTCCTTTCAAAGAGATAATCCTGGAGCTCGTTTATATTCTCCCTTGATTGAACAAATGATAATGCATAGAAGTTTACATTGTTTTTTATGCCCTCCTCTATGAACATCCTGTCGCGGTCCGTCAGGCTTCCGAGCCTTAACAACTTCCCTGGAACATTGACCCTTGAGTTGTCCCTTAAAGAGCCTGAATCAAGGGATGTAACGTTTATTATATCACCGTTTACAGAATCAACGGAAAATCTTAACTTTCCATCGCTCATTGCTATTAATGTTTTATCGTCTATGAAATCCGATATATTATAATTTATTAATATGTCAGGGTTGTCATTTTTATTGTATGATATTTTATACTTTTTATTATAATCTATTTTAAATGAGCCGTCCTTAAATTTTCCAGTTCTTAACTCTGGCCCCTTTAAATCCACCATTAATCCTATGTATGTGCCCTCTGATTTATTAACATCATCAACCATTTTTGCTACTTTTGTTATGTATCCATTTTCAATATGTGCTGTATTTATCCTTATGCATGAAAGCCCAAGATTTGCCATTTTTTTTATAATTTCCATTGATTCACTTGCAGGGCCTATTGTTGCTATTAACTTTGTCCTTGACATGTTTAGGTAAATTTCTTTGAATTAATTATTTTTTTTATCAAGATAAATTATATTATAAAAATATCTTACAAAAAAATAAGAACATGGTATAAATTATTAATGCATGGAGAGACCGGTGAAATTCATAATAGCAAATATTACAATAGGCGTTATAACAGTTATATACGTTGTTTATGTCATATCAATAATAAAAAGATATGAATTGAATCCGGTACCTTACAATATTATAGCGGGCATCCTGGGCTTCTCATTCGCATTGACCATGGCATTATGGGTAATCACAATGAGGTCTCCTAATAATAGTCATAAATAATAATCATCAGGTACTGTTTTTGATCATTATTATATATAATATGGTAATTAACCATCATGCTTAAAAGCAATTCAATAGGCCTCTCTGGATTGATCTTCCAGGGCATGGGGCAGCTCTCGCCACTGTTTACTTTCGATGGAATAATCAGCGTTGCTGCATTTGCACTTGGTGCAAGCCCGCTTGCCTTTATAATCGGCATGATAGCATCGTTATTGACCGGAAACACATTATACCAGTTCTCAAAGAGAACGGCAAGTGCACGCGGCTACTATGGCTATGCAATGTACGGCGGAAGGCCATTATCATTCTATGTTGCATTTCTTTATATAATATATCAGATGGCAAACATGCTCTTTGTAATATCATTTCTTATAATGATATTCTCACCGGCATTATCATACCTAACAGGAATTAATGTTCCTGGTTACTATGGTTTATTAACAATTATTATAATAATACCTGCATTTTACGCCGTTTATAGTGGTATAAGGGCATCGTTCAAAACGCAGCTTATTATAAACTTGATTGAGATAGCATTTATAATAATCGTATCATTTTCGGTAATATTAACGTCAAAGGACAATTCATACATTGTTTTCACACCGGTTTCAGGCTATAAGAACCTCTTCCTTGGATTTATAACAGGAAGCTTCCTTGCATACACAGGCTATGGCTCCATAGTTTCACTTGGCGAGGAGGCAAGGGAGCCAAGGAAGAACATAGGCCTTGCCGTAATGTTAATGATATTAATCATAGGATTAATAGATGTTTTAATATCATATTCACTTGTAATAGGCTTTGGAATAGGTAAGATGTATGATTTTTCAAACACAATAATACCTGCATTTATTGTAATAAGAAACCATCTTGGCATCTATGCATCTGTGCTCTTCTTTGCCCTGAACTTTGTTATTATATACACGCTTTTTAATACAGTATTAACATCATTAACAAGGAACATCTATGCAATGGCCAGGGATAATATAATAAATAAAATGTTCTTAAAGTTAAATAAGAACGGGACTCCTGTGAATGCCCTTTATTTATCAATTTTAATATTCGCTGTTTCTTTAATAATATCATTGATGGTATTTTATAAATATTACGGCTACAACGGCTTTCTTGATGCATTTATATTCTTTGCAACGCTTAGCACCATGGCAACATTAATAATACATATAATTGTAAACACAAGCCTTTCAGTGAATAAAAGGTCATTTGTTTACGATGTTCTTATGCCTGGAATCTCAAGCATAATAATACTAATTGCAATGTACTATGCATTAATAGACGCGGCGTTTCCATTTAATTATTCAATAATTGCAATAGTTTTATACTCATTAATGGTAATGATCCTTTATCCGTTTAAAATGCACAAACATAATTTAAATTACAGTATTAAATAACATTTTTATTCATTACCCTTGAGATCTCCTTTATCTTTGAGTAGAGCCTTGAGAACTGATCCAGATTTAATTGCTGGGCTGCATCACTGAGCGCCCTTGATGGATCTGGATGTACCTCGACTATGATTCCATCGGCACCTGCTGCTATTCCGGCAAGCGCCAGCGGTTCAACGTACCTTGAATTCCCGGCCGGATGGCTTGGATCTATAATAACAGGGTAATTTACTTTTTCATGAAGAACGGGCACAGCGGAAACATCAAGCGTGAACCTTGTTGAGTTTTCAAAGGTTCTTATGCCACGCTCAACCAGCATTATATTATTGTTCCCGGACATTGATATGTACCTTGATGATCCTATTAACTCGTCAATTGTATTTCCAAAGCCACGTTTTAACAGCACTGGCTTCATTGTTTTGCCAGCTGCCTTTAACAATGGAAAGTTCTGTGAGTTCCTTGAGCCTATCTGTATTATATCAGCGTATTTTTCCACGAGCCTTAACGATTCAAGGTCCATGGCCTCGGTTACTATGGACATACCCGTTTCCTCCCTGGCCATTGCAAGTATCTTTAAGCCATCCTCCCCAAGACCCTGGAACGATTCCGGGTAGGTCCTTGGCTTGAACGCACCGCCCCTTAAAACATTAACACCGAGCCTCTTCAGGGCGCGTGCCGTCTCAAGAACCTGGCTCTCGCTCTCAACAGAGCACGGGCCTGCCATGACTATTAGTGATTCCTTTAAATTAAGAATATCCGAAACCATCATATTTTATCATCCCTGCGGATTTTAATACACTATCATTTGACAATATTGATGAGCCTATCAGCATGGCATTGTACCTCGGCATCTTTAATATATTTTCAGATGTGATCCCGCTTTCAAGAACTGATAAAAGGCCTGTTGATCTTATTAAATCGTGTGCATCAAAGGATTCATCCTCTATTTTCAGTGTTTTAAGGTTTCTCCTGTTGTACCCTATTATTACGTTTTCATCGGTTGTTATCCTTTCAAAGGCCTTTAAATCGTGGAATTCTATCAATGCCTCCATGCCAAGACTTTTTATTTTCCTGTTCAACATTTCTATTTTATCCCTTTCCAGGAAGTCCGCTATTAACAATATTACATCGCCGCCTATCATGTATGACGATTCTATCATTTCATCATTTGATACGAAGTCCTTTATTAGTATTGGAATATTGTATCTTTGCACCGAGACCACATCCATTTGATTTCCATTAAAGTATCTTTCCTCTGTTAATATGCTCATCCCTGCTATGCTATTGTGTATCACGTCATAGTATTTAAAAATATCAGTATTTTCATTATTAACAAAGCCGGATGGTGACCTTCTCTTAAATTCTGCTATTATGCCTATTTTTTTATTTGAATTAAAATTCATTATTGATGATCTCATGCTTAAAATGCCCCTTGAGCGCATGTTCCTTTTTATCAGGATTTTTTTATCGTTGTTTTTGTAAATATCATCAACAATCATTTTTATGCCTCCATAAAATTTTTTAATATCTTTATGCCATAGGATGAGAAATAGCTCTCCGGATGGAACTGAACACCGAAGATGGACATATCATTATTATGAAAGCCCATGATCTCTCCGGTGCTGTTTGAAATGGCATCGACTATTATATTTTTTGGTTTATTAACAACAATTGAATGGTACCTTATAACGCTGAAATTCTCAGGTATATTTTTGTATAAAATTGAATCATAATGTTTTATCTCATCGATCTCACCGTGCATGATCCTCTTTGATATGCCAAGACCAGAGCCAAGGTAGTATGCAAGGAACTGGTGCCCAAAGCATATGCCAAGGTATTTCTTTTCAGGATGCCTTTCAATAAAGTATAATAGATTGCCTGTATCACCGGGATTCTCCGGGCTTCCAGGCCCTGGCGATATTATAATCTTATCGTAATCATCATTTTTTATATCATCGTTTTTAAAAACGTCTGCCTTATAGCCAAGCATCGAGATGTACTGGTATATATTATATGTAAATGAATCATAATTATCTATTATCAACACTTTCCTCATAGTAATCACCCATGACGGTCATGGCCTTTGAAAACATCTCATTTACCTCATCTTCTGGTATTGAATCCTTGACTATACCTGCACCCGCCCTTGCTGTTACCACGTTATCATGTGAGAATATTGTTCTTATAACAAGCGCCATGTCCGTATAATCCTTTGATATTATTCCAATGGCACCGGCATACTCTTTTCTAATATTATCCTCGTATTTATTTATCAGCTCCATGGCACGTTTTTTTGGGGCTCCTGAAACTGTACCGGCCGGAAAAACTGATGCGAATATATCCCTTAATGATGCGTTCGTTTTGCCCGTGACGCTGCTTACCATGTGCTGCACTGTTAAAAATTTCTCTATTTTCATTGAGTAATCAACGTTTACGGTACCAGGTTCGCAGATCCTTCCAAGGTCGTTTCTTGCAAGATCCAAAAGCATCCTGTGCTCAAGTTTTTCCTTCTCATTGTTTAACAGTTCATTCTCAAGGATCTTATCATCATATTCATCTGAGCCGCGCCTTCTCGTGCCTGCAATTGGCCTAACATTTATTATATTATTATTTATCGTAAAAACGTTCTCCGGTGAGCTGCCTATAATTCTTGTATCCCCAAATTTATAATAATAAACATAAAGCGATGAATCATTATTTATAAATGACGATAATAACCTCTTAAAATCTATATTTTTAAGATAGAATTCCCTTGATATAACAACCTGAAGCAGCTCACCTGCCCTTATTCTTTCTATTAATTCTTTTATCTTCAATGATATTGATATATCATTATAATTTGATTTTAATGAAACAGTTTTAAACGATTTTCTCTCTATATTAGATTTATATGATCTTTCAGGTATCATATAATAAAAGTATGGATACTTCTCCTTTTCATATATATTATTAAAATAGTTTGCAAGCGAGTAAGTCGCGCATGCAGGTATGAATTCATTTTTATTAATAAGATCGTAGACCTCGCTCTCAAGGAATCCTTCAGAGTCCTTGTAAAGAGTGTTGTAATCATCTGATACAAAGAGACGTTCCTGTCCAGTGTTTCCATTGAATTTGCAGAAGTATGCAAAGTTTTTATCCTCAAATTTTTCTATATTATTATATATCATTTTAACGCCTCGAAGAACATTTTTAACCTTTCCGGGGACTTCTTTCCTGTATATAATTCAAGCCCGCTGCTTGCATCTATCAGTTCAGGATTAAATGATGATGCAATGGAAACGTTCTCAGGAGAGATCTTGCCGGCAATGCCAATTTTTTTGTAATTTAACAGTTCAGGCAGCCTTTTTATTATACCGGATCTGTCCTCAAACAATATGAAATCCGAGCCTGCATTAATATACTCATGGTATTTTTTATCGTATTGCTCACTGTTCATATCTATTACAGATATAACGGATGCACCCGTTGATTTAACGTCAAGGATCTCCTTATAGCCATGCGGGAAGTGAAGCTGCACGAAATCATCCTCTATTGATTCCGGCATCGATGTGTAAACACCAACGACGTTTAAATTATAAGATTTCATTTCGTCTATTAATTCCCTTGTGCCGTGCCTCTTAACGTTATTATCAAGGATAACACCAAGCAAGTCCGCACCAAGTTTATGTGCAAGAAGTGCATCCTCAATGTTTGTTATGCCGCATATCTTAATCTTCATTTGATATCCTCCTTAACCTTTCATATGCGGTGCCGGACTCGATGTCATTGATGCATAGATCATATGCACTGGTTATATCCCTTGAGATTCCATTTAAAACAAGGGCCGGTGCAGCGTTAAGTGCTATGAAGCTCGCGGCGTCCTTATTTTTGTTTTTAAAGGCGTCAATAATGATGTTAAAGCTTTTTACAGGGTCCTTTTCAATAATGTTTGATTCATTTATTCTCTTGCCTGTGATGCTCAAGGGATCAAGGTCGAATTTTCTTATGGCATTATTAACATAATATACATGCGATTCTGCCTCCGGTGATATCTCATCCATTGTCGATGAGACTATAAATGCCCTTTTGTTCTGCTTCAGCATAACCGATGCATAGGTCTCCGCGGTCTCATCATCGTATGCACCAATAACAAGATTCTCAGGATTCAATGGATTTGTCAACGGTCCAAGAATATTAAAAACGGTCTTTATGCCGAGCTTCTTCCTTACATTTGAGAATTTTGCAAATGTTTTATTGTATACTGGCGCCAATATATAAACATAGTTCTTTTCATTTAAATTCTTTATTATATCATACTCAGTCATCTCAAATTTATAGCCAATGAACTTCATAAAATCTGCACTGCCATGGGATCCTGTTATGCCAAAGTTGCCATGCTTTGCTATTTTTATTCTCAATGATAATAATATCGATGCGGCCGTGCTAACATTTATGGTGTTTTTGTGATCCCCGCCGGTGCCCACTATATCTGTTAATTTATCGATATTAATTGATATTGATGATAGCTTCCTGAGTGCCCTGGAGAATCCTGAGAGCTCGTCCGGTGTTATGCCCTTAACATAAAGTGCTGTGAGAAATGCTGCCTTTACAGTATCGGGAGCATCTATTATATTTGTCATGCATAACTCTGCCTCGGATTCACTCATGTTCCTGTTTTCATATATAAAATCAAGATTCAACATCGAGAGCACCCCTTATCCTTTTTAAATAATCAAGAAAACCATTCAGGTCATTGCCGTCAAGCATGTTTACAAGATATGAACCTATGGCAACGCCCGAGGCACCGCGTCTTATTAAACCTGAAACGTCCTCAATGGTCTTTATGCCGAAGCCAAAGTTGATTTCCCTGGATTTAACAAGTGAAAATATCCTGTTGCATGTATAATCAAGATCATAAGGTATGTCTATGCCTGTTGATGGCTGCAGGCCATAGTATATCCATGAGTATGTTTTTTCTGATACCTTTTTTATTACATTATCAGGAGTTGAGGGCGTGAAGAACGGTATGTATTCAAAATGCATCTCATTTAATTTGTTTATAACATCAAAGGCCTTATCATAGTAATCTATTAACAAATCAGGTATTATTGATCCTGAAAAGCCCAGGTTTGATAGAACGGCAGCGAACCTTTCTATATCCTTTATGTCTGAATAGTATGAAAGCGAGTACATCTTTATATTATGATCATTAAAGTAGTTGAATATATCAATGTAAAATGATTCGTCATAGTTATCATTGCCTATTCTATGGGTTTTTCTTATTGTCGGGCCATCATACCTTGGGTCATTTGATGGAAATCCGAATTCAATGTAATTTATCATATTAATGGGCATTGCCATTAAAAACCTTTTCAGGGTTTCATTGTCCGGATAGCCAAGTGTAAAATATGGTATTAAATTTCTCATATCAATCACTGAATATTGATAGATCAAGCAGTCCATGGCCGCTAACGTTTATAAGCAGTGTTTTTTTCTCATCCTTATGCTCCCTTGCGTACTTTATTGCGGTTGCAACTGCATGACCTGATTCAGGTGCTATTATAAATCCCTGGGTGTTTGCAAAGGTTTTTATAGCATTTTTTACCTGTTCCTCTGTAACCTCATCGCTTTTTATCCTTCCATGGTTTATAAGCAATGACAGGGATGGTGCCGCGCCATGGTATCTTAAACCACCGGCATAGATCTTTGGGGGCACAAAATCTGCACCCAAACTGTACATTCTAACAGCAGGAAGCACACCTGCAGTATCCATTAGATCATACTTGTACTCACCCTGTGAGAACTTTGGCACCTCCTGTGCGGTTGTTGCGTATATCTCTATATCATCATTTATTGGAATAAACGGAAATGCAAAGCCGCCAAAGTTGCTGCCGCCGCCAACGCATCCAAACAGGACATCAGGAAACTCGCCTAGAAGCTCCATCTGCTTTATCGATTCCTGGCCTATGACGCTCTGGTGCGTTAATGCTGCGTTCATAACGCTTGCAACCATGTACCTGTAATTATGATCCAGTGCGTACTCGACAGCCTCGCTTATGCCTATTCCAAGCGTTCCTGGGTGGTCCGGGTTCTCGCTTAATATCTTTCTGCCAAATTCCGTTAAATTTGACGGGCTTGGCACAACGCTGCTATTATAAAGAGACATTACAACCTTTCTCAATGGCTTCTGCTCATAGCTTACCCTGACCATGAATATCTGTGATTTTAAATTGTAAAGTGATGCTGCAAGGGCAGTGGCAGATCCCCACTGGCCGGCACCGGTTTCTGTTGTCACACCGTTTGCATTCTCATTCATTGCATAGTATGCCTGTGCTATCGCGGTGTTTATTTTATGCGAACCTGTTGCTGTTGCACCCTCAAATTTAAAAAAGATCTTGCCGCCGTAATCAAGGTATTTCTCAAGATTTTTTGCCCTTATTAATGGCGTTGGCCTTCCTATCTGAATATATTTATCAATGATCTCATCCGGTATCTTTTCATACCTTTTAAATGTAAATTCCTGCTTTAAAACCTCCTTTGGGAGTATCTTATTTAAAAGGTTTATTGAAGAAAAATCGCTCTTTGTATCCCTTGGAGGTGGCAACGGCTCCGGAAGATCCGGTGTAACATTATACCAGTTCTCGGGTATTATATCGCTGCTTAACAGTGATTTAAATTCCTCTGACATGATATTGTAATTTAAACATAATATATAAGCATTATTGATTATAATAAATGTTTAATTATTAATATATCATATTATAAATGTCAAAATATTAATATATATATTAAACATCAATCACCATGGATGACGTTATTGTCGTTACATCAGATTATGTACCCGGACACAGAATTGTAAAGATACTTGGCGTTACCTGGGGGCTCACAGTAAGGAGCAGGGGCCTTGGAGGAAACCTTGTTGCAGGACTGAGAACAATAGCCGGTGGTGAGATAAAGGAATACGTAACATTATTAAATGATGCCAGGGAAACAGCGCTTCAAAGGCTTATTTCATCTGCAAAGGCCATGGGTGCCACCGCAGTTATAAACATGAGATTTGATACATCAGATATGGCCCAGGCCATGACCGAGATCGTTGCCTATGGAACAGCTGTTGTTACAGAGCCTGTTGAAAACTCACAGAATGTAACGCTAAGTTGAAATCAATAAATAAATAAATTATAAATTTATTATAAATTATGAAGCCATTGATTTTTATAAATTTTAAGCACTATGAAAATGCAACGGGCAGGAACGCCGAGCTTCTTTTAAATGAATTTAGAAAGATAAAGGATCAAAAAAACATATATTATTGCCTTGGTCCTGGAGATCTAAGGCTGTCCCTTGAGTTCCCTGATCTAAATATATATTCACAGCACGTTGATTACAATGGCTATGGCCCTTATACAGGATCAATATCAATGAACTTTCTAAAGAGCATAAATGTAAACGGATCGCTTTTAAACCATTCCGAGAAGAGGCTTGAGATAGATGACATAAGGAAAACGATAGAATACTCAAAAAGCCATGATTTCAAGCTTGTTGTCTGTGCCGAGAACATTGATGAGATAAAAAGCATATCAAAATTAAGGCCAGATTACATAGCCTATGAGCCAAGGGAGCTTATAGGCGGTGATATCTCGGTATCAAATGCAAAACCTGATATTATAAGATCTGCATCAGTGATCTGCTCCGGGAATGATGTGAAGCTGCTGGTTGGTGCCGGCATAAAAACGGAGAATGACATAAAGGCATCGATAAACCTTGGTGCCTCCGGTGTTTTAATAGCCTCTGGTGTCATAAAGGACCCGAAACCAATAAATAAGTTAATTTCATTAACTGGTAACATAACAGGGTAATGAGATGACAAAGGAAAAAAAGGATGAACCAGTATTCCAGGAACCGGAATTCGATGAAAAGGATTACCTAAACTATGAAAGGGAAAGGGCCAAGGCCATAGTCTTTGTTTTCATCCTCGGTGCCTTAATAGGAATACTAACAGGATACCTTGAAGTTACAGGGTTATGGTACATAGGTCTGCTTTTAATGATAGTTATTCTTTACTTCCTTAAAAGACTTTTAATACTAATAAAAATGAGCATGCCAAGAACGACCTGGCACAAGGTGATTTTATACGGTGAGCTGATACTGACATGGTTTCTATTCTGGATAATAGCACTGAATCCACCGTTCCACGTTGTTGCCGGGCCGCAGATATCAAACCTTGAGGTTTATACAAATGGTCACTGGCAATCGGTCTCAGAGGTAAGCGGATTATATGACATACCAACAGGCCATGATGAGCTAAGGGCATACGTTTATTACAAATACCATATAACGAACGTTACAGTTTCCTGTGATTCTAGTATAATAAGCTCGCACTACCAGAACGATTACGTTTACTTCAATGTGACAGGTGCCTATGGAAACAGGGATTTAATATCAATAACAGCCGACAGCGTCAGGGATCATACAGGAACATTTAATATATACTTTACATAAATAGAAAAGTACATATTTTTCATTTATATACAGAATTGAGCAGGTGTGGTGTAGCCTGGTAGCACAAAAGCCTTCCAAGCTTTTGACCCGGGTCCAAATCCCGGCACCTGCATGAACCAGTTTAATTTGCCAAATCATTGGGGAATACTAACCATGGATATCTAATTTGCATGCGTGGACATATAGACTTTTGATTAATTTAAATGGAACAGCGAAGACCAGAATTTTATATTAAAATGATAAAAATTCTTTAACAAGATCTTTTGTATATTCTTCTATTGACTGCACGTTCTCATCCCACCAGATAAGGTAGCATAAAAGAGAGCCAAAGAACGATCTTTTTTTTGCAATAGATAGCCTTCTGTTAATCATTTTTTCAACCTTATCGAATACACTATCAAAGCTTGTAAAACAGAGATATTTTAGCCTATCCTTAAGGATATCATATCTATTCTTATTGCTTATTGTATATAGAAATAAATTCCTTAAATCCTGATTTTTGTAGTAATATAGAAATTTTATTCCAAGGTCATATAGAACATTATTGGCATCAAAATATGATCCGTTATTGACTGAATTAATGATATAAATTGGTAGCGATTTAAGGGCAGATTCTATTATTAGATTTTCCTTGCTTTCGTAGTAAAAGAATAAAAGACCCTTGCTTACACCGGCCTCAGATGCAATTTCATCCATGGTTGCCTCGTAGCCTTTTCTGGAAAACACCATAATTGCCGCATTCAGGATTTTTTCTTTTTTGTCCATAATCTTATATTAAGTTTGTATATATTAATTATTTGACTATAAAGTCAAAATATTTATATATATACTGACTATTCAGTCATACAGTGAGGATATATGAAAGATAGATTAATAAATTTCTTTGGCTCTGAATGGTTTGGCATGGCCATTGCCACACTTGCCGTTGCACAGACGTTCTTTCTGGCATCAAGGTATATGGAAAACATTACATTGAAATATACAGGTGAAATCTTCTTCTACCTTGGGATAATAATATTCCTGGTTATATTTATATTATGGACCATACGTGGCTTAACAATACATGATAAAAAATGGAGCCACTGGAACAACCTTACAAGATTGAGTTTTATTGCCCTGGTGCCGATAATATTATTTGTTATAAATCATATAACCATCGAGCTTTATGGAATAAACGAACTCATGGCAAGATTGTCTCTTTATAACTATTTCTTTAGCTACTTTCTTGCACTTATACTTGGAGTACTGCTTGGCTACAGACTTTACACCAAGGAGATAAATAGAAATGAGATAAATTATGCAATAATAATACCACCATTATCAATAGGCACAAGCATATTTCTTGCAACACCATTAATTGGATATTACCATGGAACCATTGCAGAATCCATATATTTCCTTGTTTTAATGGGCCTCGGGATATTCTTCTTTCTGTACATATTCATTGGATCTGTTGCACTTTCAGGTCATGTGTCCAACAAATCCGGTTCGTCTCTTCCAACAGCCATGCTTCCTGTGGGCGTATCAAGTCTGATAATAATAAATCTGATTTCAATTAATTCTTTTGGAGCGGTTATAGATCACTTGCCATTCAGTATTTATACAGTTGAATTTGTTTCAATACTTCTATGGGGCTTTGAGGTCTGGAATTTCCTTGTTATGATGATAATTGTTTTCAGGAAGGAAACGTTTGGATATCTATCAGTATGGGCCTACGGCTTCCCGCTGGGTTTATTTGCCACATCAACAATAAAGCTTGAAGAGGTTACAAAAATTGTAATTCTGGGCAACATATTTATATTTATATGGGTGGCGTTGTTTCTTCTATGGTTCTATGGAATATTAAACACATATGTGTTTATCCGCCGGGGGATCTTAGGTTCACATCCTGATAAATAGATGTTGTTTTATATCATGAATGCCATAAGCATACATTATTTTTTTATTTTAATATAATTCAGAATTTACCTGGATCAAAGCCTGTCATTTATTGTGTGCGGGTTTTGATTTAATAATATACAGAAATTATAAAAATAATTTAAAAATTATGGTGGCCCAGGCGGCAATGGTGCTGGAGGCATTGCTCTATAATTTAAGGAAACGATTATGTACATTGCAGATGACCATGTTAATGGCGACGTGGATGCTATTACACTGCCAAAGTTTGGATCAACAGCCTCCGGAAGTAGCCAGCTCTGTGAATGACTGTATGACCATTTCATCAAATTCAATGCGCCGGTCATGTTGCCTGTTTTTTCATCGTAAAGCGCCAGGAAGAGCGTTGTTATGATCCATGGTGGTGACGGCCCAGAGCTTTCATGATAGCCACCGTACTCTGTGTAATGATAAAGATCGTTATAATACCTTGGCAGCCCGCCAACGCGGTAATTCCATAGTATCATGTATATATTATGCACTATCGATGTGGCCATTGGTGATGATGGATTTATGAATCCCATTGCTATTGGCAGTATCTGTGATGAATCCGGGGTATTATTTGCCATGAAATATGTGTAATTATTATTTCCATACTGGTTTGTCACAGGTACAAGGTACTGTGCAAATATGTTATCCATGTAAAAGTATTTAATTATATTGGATTTTAATTTATGCGCAATCATTGCAATATTCATGTTTCCTGGTGGAACCGGCCCAGGAGGTACCGGCACAGCATTATGATTTTGAATCATGGGCATTCTTGAGATGTCCCTGATACCCAGATAGTTTATTGCCTGTGTCCAGAACCAGTAACCGTATTCCATTTCCCATATGCTGTGATCCTCTGCTATGAAACCGTATTTTTTTATTGATTTCTCCTGGAATTCCAGTGATGCAAGTATGTTTGGCATGAATTTCTGTATTACAGAGATGTTGTGTGTTACCTGGAATAGATTGTATATACCAATTTCGAAAAGGCCCACGCTGTCAAATTCAGGATACACAAAGCCGGCAACGCTGCCATTCCAGAAATTAAACCTGGTCTGCCAGGTCCCATTGTATGTATCAACTCCCTGAACGCCTGCCATGAAATCCCAGTATTTCATCGCCGATCTTATATGGCCGGAATCCTGAAGGCTTATTGCCGAGAAGGATGCATCCCTGACCCAGTTATAAAAATAAACAGGTGATGGTGATGCAACTATCTCCCCGGTGAATGGATTCTGATCATCCTTAACAAGCAGCTGTGACATATTGTATTCAATTAAATATCTTCCTGAAATTGATACTTTCGATTTTGAAAGCCATTTCATGACGTTTGCATGATTAACATCTTTTATGTAATCAGGATTCATGTATGTTGAGTTTGTGCTAAGGCCAATTATGCTTGTCCCGGGTCCTGATACTATGCTTATATTTAGCATTCCGCTGTCATTATTTATATTATACGAGGAATTAACAAAGAATAATGTAAGGTTATATTTATAAAGACTTATTTTGTTCCCGGAGGCATTATATTTAATATATGGCATTGATATATAGCTATAAATTGTTGATTTTGACTTTTGAATTACATCGGTCTGGTTCATGTATGGCGGATCTATTAATTCAAATTCAGAGTTGTTTGTCCTTACATTTATTGTATTGTTAGGTGTTAGCCGTGCACTTATGCTGTGGCCAAATATATCAAAGTAAAACTTTAATGGCAGGATTTTATTCTCTATGTTAACGGTCTGCATTGACAGATGCACATAAGAATAATTTCCAAGGTAACTGTCCGGTATTCCTGTTGCAATCCAGAAATCGTTATTTTTCCAGTTGCTCATGAGCAGGTACGATGGATAATCAACATAGGACGGAAGCGGACTTACATGTATTCCTGGTATATTTATTTCTATTGTATCATTTATCAAAAAGCTTGCCTGGTTTCCATCATTGTAGATTCCCTTTTGATGGTATGGTATTCCGGAGCCAACCCATGGACCGCTGCCGCCGACAACAAATGCTGATATGCCAAAGCTTAAATTGCCGTTAAACCCATGCTGGAACATCTGTGAAAATGGTATTGCTATCTCTGTTGTGTTATTCCCTGGAAAGAATGCGAACGTGCTGTTTATCGGTTTTGCCAGAGGCGTTGAATTTTTTCCTGACATGATTGCATATGTGCCATAGCCTGCTGGATTTATATTATTGCCATCGAAGTAAACAGCACTGAAATAGTTCATTGTTCCTTCAAACGTTATGTCCCTGTTCCATGTATTCATATTTGAAATATTTGATGTTCCATAGATATCGTTTGTAACATTTGTAATAAAGATCATGAGACTATTATATGATATATTCTCATATACACCAATGAAAAGATCTGTTTCATTGTATGCAAGATAAAGTTTTTTAATTACGTTATTTGCCCCCCATGGAGATGCATGATTATTTATTCCTATAATATTTCCATCAAAGTCCCTTGATAGATTTCCTGTAAAGTATATGTTCTTTTTTACAGGAACAACGCTGCTTTTATAGCTGTTTTCATGGTCATGGGAAAACAATGTTACAGAAGAGACCATGATTAAAACGGCCAGGATGGCAATAATTTTTAAAATAATGCCCTTCCTCATGGAATTTAATTATGATAATGATATTTTAACATTTCTATTAAAACTAATAAATAGTCCGGATTAATATAAATATTCTTTATGTAAAATTCTATTTAAATATTTCATATATTGATAATATTGATTTAATAGATATCTGTAAATATTGATCCATAAATAACATATAACAGGTATTTTATATTTTTTTCATTTACCGCCATTGTTTTATTTAATTATAACCCAGGTTCTATATTAATATCATGGCCGCCTGAAATATTTATTATCTGGCCTGTTATCATTTTTGATTTCATTAGGTTTTCAATGGCCAGTGCAATATCGTTCGCCGGGAATCTTCCATGGTATAAAAGGTTCCTTTCATTGCTTTTCACACCCTTTTCTATAAAGCCCGGTGCTATGCCATTGACCCTTACATTGTAAGGTAAAAGAGATCTTGCAAAATATTTTATCATGTATGAAACAGAACCCTTACCGGCGGCATAGCCAGGATTTGAATTCAGATAGACATTGCCGGCAGCGGAGAACCCTATTATTAGTCCATCCCTGTTTTTCGCCATGCATCTTGATGATTCAATGGCAACATTGTAAAATGTTAATGCATTATTTAATAATGCATCAGCAAATTCCTCTGGATTGTAATCCCATGGTGCCTTTGAAGAAAAATAATTTCCTGCAACATTTATTGCTACATCCAGGCCATCCATTGCTGAAGATGCTCTTGATACAAGTGTTCTGACGTCCTTTAATGACCTTAAATCACATTGCATGTACCCTATTTTAAGCCGATCTGCAAGTTCCCTTGCAAAAGCACCTCTGGACGATATAAATACATAATTGCTTTTTGAAAAATATTCAGTTATATAGCCGCCTATTCCATTACCAACACCACATATTAATATCTTCATGCTGTAAAATGATGATATAATTTAATATTTTTTCTAAAATATTGATTTACCTTACAAGATTAATTTGCATAATTTTAATATAATCAATGGATATGAAATTTTGCTTTCTTTGTTATTTGTAAGTAAACCTTATTATAATAAATCCCGGCTTTAATATTTAAATTTGTTATTTAATGCATTTTAATATAAATATTTATAAATTATATTATTATAATTTCATTAAAATTAACTATTATATATTATTTGTATAAATGAACATATTAAAAATGCCTCATATAAATGGATTTAAATAATATAATTATGCATAAAAATAAGGTGGCGATCGTTTTAATTGCAATTATAGTTATATTATCAGCGTGCCTTATAGCAGTAAATGAAAATAAACAATTAAACTACAGCCCTGATGCAATAGGTTCATCAAGAATAATAGTTTCGGAAAGTGTTTTGAATGTTACAGCAGGCTCCAGTATTTATGATAATTACACGGTAAGGCTCGTTTCCGGTACAACCTGGGGTACTTATATAAACTATAAAACGGTTAATGGCATATCTGTATCGTTTTCAAACAGCGGCGGCGACCCAACATACACAGGCACAATGAATATACATGTATCAGGTAACGTATCTCCGGGGAGTTATATAATATCACTGTATGCAACAGGGGATGATCCGAGTCCTTATACAAATGTAACGGTTAATGTAATTGCCCATGAGGATTACATTAAAATAGTTTCTGAAAAAACATTGCAAATTAAAGATGCAGCAGGTGGAAACCTATCATTAACCTATGATAATGTAACGTTGCTGGTTAATGTAAGGCCAGGGACCTATGCATTTATAAATGGCACATACCATAAAAATTATAATTTCACCCTTGTGATATTCAATGATAACGGTTTAATAAAAACACCTGCAGGCTACAATAATTACACCATAAATTTTATATTTGCATTTGAGGTAAATGGAATTATCTCACAAAACATATCACTTGTTAATAGCACCGGCAGCGGATATCCGGTTATAACCTACATGAAAAGTCCTGAAAACTGGATATCATGGACATACATCGGCGGAATGCTATCAGGCAAAGACTTCTATCCACAGGGCGGTTCTTACAGGTTTATTGATAAATGGACATATAATAAAACCATGGATGAGCTTGTAAATGATCAGTTTTATAAACCGGTTCTTTGGGTTGTAATGTCACCTGTTCATGAATATGTACAGCCTGCTGTTTATAGGGGCTTTATACCATACATTTCTGCAGTAGCGGTTATAATCGCCATACTAATAATTTTAAGCACGGTTTTTGTCTACATGCCAGGATATGCCAAAAAAAGTCCATCCAAAATTAATAGAATTTTTTATTTATATATATCAATGGCATTTGAATTTTCGTCAATGGTATACCTTATAATATATGATAAATTCCTCAGAACCGCGGCACCGTTACATTATGACTTCCTAATTGCAGCCTTTATTATTTCAATAGCGCTTTTAGTACCTGTTGTTATTAATAAATACAGAAAAGCATTTTTAATAACCCTTGGCTCATTGTCAATACTTGCCTGGATAGGTCTAATAATTGATGCAGAGCTTAATTTACCATTCAGCTCTGTTCACTCATCGATACCAAACTACGGCTGGGAATACCTCTTCGGCTTCGGTACCGGTGCATTCTCATCATTTAATATCTCCATGGGATTCAGTGTTTTCTTTGTTTCAATTATAATAACCGGAATAATATCAATATACATTTCAATGAATGATTAATTTTTTTTAATTTAATAAAAATATTATATATGTTAATTATAATTGTACATGAATAATGAAAAGATTTCAGGTCTTATAATAGTTACAGCGGTAACTGAATTCTTTATTTTTGTTAACATAGCGGCCTTCCTTGACAAGGGATACAGCATATCAAACAATTCAATAAGCCATCTTGGAATAGATTCTATGCCTTATATATTTAATGCATCAATCATAGTTCTTGGCATCCTTGAGATGGCTGCGGCATTTCTATTAAGAAGATGCTCAGGGGCATTTACAGTATTATATATAATGGGCGGCATCGGCTCTATAGGTGTCGGTGTATTCAATGAGCATTTCGGATACATACATCTATCGTTTGCGGTTCTTGCATTTTTGTTTCCATCGCTTTTATCATATTTTGCATTTTTAAAATATAAAAATGCACTTTCCATTGAATGGTCAGTTCTTGGAACAATCTCAATAATAGCACTTGTCCTATTCGGAATAAAGGTCTACCTTGGCCTTGGCCCAGGGGGCATGGAAAGGATGATACTAATACCGCTAATAGCATGGAGCTTTCAGTTTGGAGCTTTTTTATACACAAAAAATTAAAGCCACTGGAGGGTTTCGATCCCCCGACCTGCTGATTACAAGTCAGCCGCTCCACCTGCTGAGCTACAGTGGCATCAAAAACTGTATATGAAAATATTATTAAAATCTTTTTGTAATGGATTTTTAAATAAATAAAATTTAATCCTGGTGGTTGTATGCTTCCATTATAAATTCTGCGAACTGATCATCCGGCTGTGCGCCAACAAAGGTTACATCGTCGTTTATAACAACGTGTGGTACCGCTGAAACCCCGACCTCCTCAGCCTCCTTGTCGAATTCCAGTGATTCTATCATTTCTGCCTTTATATTCTTGTTTAATAGTGCGAACTTATGTGCTGTGCCAACGGCCCTTGGGCAGTACTGGCATGTTGGTGTTACATAGACCTTTATTGTTAGTGGCCTGTCAACCTTTGATATTAACTCCATTGCGTGCTTTGATACATCTGCCTCGTTCATTGAGACGTTTTCAATGTCCTCTATTAATGATCCGAATTCGTAGCCAGATGGAATTCCATAGTATACAATCCTTCCGTCCTTCTGGCCATGCTTTGCGACTATTGTTGCAGGATATTTCTCAACACCATAATCATTTACAGCGTCCTTGTTATCCTCGTAAACGTACTTTATTAAATTTATCTTTTCATTTATTGATGATAATTCCTCTGCAAGCTGGACTGTTTCCTTGCAGTACTTGCAGTCACTCTTGTTTGATGTGAAAACAACAAGGTCAACGGGTTCCTTTAACTTGCCATTGAATTCATCCTCTAAATATTTCCTGTCCTCATCTCTTATCAGTGCCATGGTTGGTTATCATATATAAGTATATAAATTTTAATATACAAATATGTTACCAGATGGCTTTTAATATTATAAAAGATTATAAAATCATGACTGAAAGGCTCTTCTGGAAGGATATGTACATGAAAGAATTTGATGCAACCGTTTTAAATGTGAACGGCGATGAGGTGATACTTGATAGAACATGCTTTTACCCTACAGGCGGTGGCCAGCCAAATGATACCGGTTTATTATTAAAAGATGATAAAAAATACCAGGTTATAGACGTCTATAAAAACAACGATGATATTATACATAAAATATCCGGCGATGTTCCAGGCAGGGGCGATAAATTGCATGGAATAATAGACTGGGATAGAAGGTATTCATTAATGAGGTACCACACAGCCGTGCATATAATAGATGGTGTTGTAAAGAATTATTACAATGACCACGGAATGCTAACAGGTGGGCAGTTATATACAGATCATGCAAGGGTTGATTTTGACTTTGATGATATAAACAGGGAATTAATAGAGACAATAATAAACCAATCAAACGAGATCATTGAAAAAGGTTTAAACGTTTTTGAGAAAACATTAACAAGGGATGAGGCCCTGGCAATACCGGACCTTGCAAGAACAGAGCCTGGCAGAAGGCTCATAGAGAGCCTTGATTATGTAAGGGTCATAGAAATAGAGGGCTTCGACATGCAGAGCGATGGCGGAACCCATGTAAAAAATACATCAGAGGTGGGGAAAATTATTATAAAAAAGATTGAAAACAAGGGCCGCGGACATAAAAGGCTTGAGTTCACGCTTCAATAATCTCAAGAAATTCAGGCAGATCGCATTTTACCTCGCTTTCATCAACATAATCGTTGATTTTTTCTATTTTAAAGTAGCTGTTCAAAAATCTTGATATGAAATGGCTGTTTATTATTCCCATTGTGCCAATCCTGAGATAATTCTTCATCGAGCCCATGCCCTTTGTTATTATTATATTCTCACTAGCAAGTCTTTTTATTACATCATCAGGATCTGTCCTTGGTTTGAAGCAAACAACGGTGTTTGAATAATTACTATCATCGCCGTTTACTTCTATGTTATTCTCATTTAATATTGATCTAATGAATTTTGATGCCTTTTCTATTCTTTTTATCCTGTTTTCCATGCCCTCCTTTTTTACCTCATCCAGGGCAACCTCCAGGGATTTAAAAGCGCCTGTTGACGGTGTGTAAGGCGTTTCATTCTTTTCAAGAAAATCCAGCGATGTCTTTAAATCAAGGTAGAATGGCGCATCAACATCATTTGAATAAAGATCATCGACTGCCTCTTTTGATAGAAAATCGATGCCTGTACCTGGCAGGGCGGCTATGTTCTTCTGTGACCCTGTGGCCATGGCATATATGTTTGAAAAGTCTATTTTATATCCAAGATAGCCTGATACACTGTCTATAATTATCCTTGAACCTTTATTTTTTACAGCCCTTGCAACATCGTTTATATTTCTTACAGCAACACCATAGCCGGTTTCGTTATGTACCATAAACAGCTTATCAAAGTCCTTTTCCTCTATTATCTCCATTATATTTTTGTTTTCAATGTTGATAATCTCTGCGTTTTTGCTTGCCCTCCTCACTGACGCTGCAAGCCTATCCCCAAATGGGCCCTGGGTTAATGCAACCACTTTATCGTTTTTATTGATAAGCGAGAATACCATGGATTCCACTGCCAGCGTTCCAGAGCCCGTTGTTACAACTGCCCGGTGAGACCCTGTTAATGAATTCAATGAATTTTCTATGTTATTTACTATTGCCCTGAATTCGTCAGACCTGTGATTGCATAGGTAGGAGCCTGCATCCATGACAGGCCTTGTAACCTCCACAGGACCTGGTATTAGAAGCATTATGACCACTCCTTTAAGATGTTATCCGCAGTCATTATTGCTATCCTCTTCTGTGCCTCCCTTGTCTGTGCCCCAAGATGCGGTGTTATTATTACATTTGGTAATTTAAGCATCTCAAATTCATAATCAAATCTTGCAGGCTCGTGCCAGAAAACGTCGCTTATGTAAAATATGTTTTTCTCCTTTAAAATTTTTAAAAATGCCCTTGGCTCTATTGCATTGGCCCTGCTTGTGTTTATTACTATTGCATTATCCCTGAGCATGGATAGCTCTTTTTCATTTAATACTGGAGGCGAGTCCTTTCTTAATGTAATATTAATTGATATTATATCAGAATTTCTTAATAAATCTTCAAGTGTTACCTGCTCTGCACCTGTGAAATCAACAGGGTATGCATCGTATGCTATCGACCTTACATTAAAGACAGAGAATGCGTTTGCTATTGCCCTTCCTATCCTGCCATAGCCTATTATGCCAAGTGTTTTTCCGGATAGCTCAATGCCCTTTAGCTTTGTGAAATCGTTTTTCCTTGTATTTTCTACGCCTTTTATTATCTGCCTTGCAGCTATAACTGCAAAGGCAACGGTTAATTCAACAACACTTTCAGTTGAGGATCCCGGGGCGTAAACGATCTTTATGCCCTTTTCCTGTGCATAATCAACGTCAATACTGTCAGTGCCTATGCCCGCCCTGGCTATAATCTTTAACCTTTTTGCATTATCTATAATATCCCTATCGACCTTTGTCCTGCTTCTTACAATAATAATATCATAATCACCTATTTTTTTTAAAAGTTCATCCCTTGTTATATCCGGGCTGTTATCTATATCAAAGTCCTTTGATAGCTTCTCTATCATTATGCCATCCACGGGATCACATATTAATATTTTTCCCTTCATGGTTCGTAATGTACATTTTAATTATAAGCATTGCGAAAAAAATTTAAAATTATTATTCAAAAACATTTTTTATTAATATGATAATGAATAAATAAAAAATGTCATAAAAATTTTGTAATAAATATTCTTAAAAAAATCATTTAAAGGTTTTTACAATGATGCTCAATGGATCTTTTTGAACCCGGAAATATAGGAAACCTTGAGATAAAGAACAGAATGGTTATGGCGCCGATGATCTCAAATATATGCAATCCCGATGGAAGCATTAATGAAAATTACATATATTATATGGAGAGAAGGGCCCTTGGTGGTTTTGGATTGTTAATAACGGAATATGCATACATAAATGATGAGAACAGCAAGGGCTCTCCAAATGAGCTTGGGATAATATCAAAATCATATTTACCAAAGATGAAGAGATTAACAGATGTTATTCACGGACATGGATCAAGGATATTCACACAGCTGGTACACGCGGGTGGCAAGGCCAATCCAGATTATAATAAAAGGATGATCTTTGCCCCTTCATCTTTAAATGAATATCCATTTTTAAGGCCGGATGAGATGACGGTAAATGATATAGAAAGCGTTGAGGAGGATTTTTTAAGGGCTGCAAGGCTTGCATACAGGGCCAATTTTGATGGAATTGAAATACATGGCGCCCATGGCTATTTGATCCAGGAATTTATATCAAAAGATTTGAACAAAAGAAATGACAGATACGGTGGAAGCCTGGAAAACAACGTCAGAATTGCAAATGAGATCATAGACATGATAAGGGCCGAGCTCGATTTTCCGGTTGGCATAAGATTAAGCCTGTATGAGGACGAGGGCTACGGACCTGACTATGGAATAAAGGCCGCAAGGCTGATAAAAAATGCTGATTATGTGCATTTCTCTGCAGGAAGATCCGCTCCTCCTGGATCATCTGCACCGTTTTATTATGAGAGAAACCATATATATAAAAGGATCAGGGAGAGAATAGATAAAAAAACCATGGTTGTCGGCTCTGTAATTGATATAAACGATGCTAGGACAGTTCTTGAGGGGTCTGATTTTGTTGTCTTCGGTAGGGCATCCCTTGCCGATCCATTTCTGCCTGAAAAATTTAGAAGAAATCTTCCATTAAGGCCGTGCATAAGGTGCAACCAGGCCTGCAGGGATCTATCAAGGGGTGAGGCCCGCTGCACTGTAAATGTCGAGACAGGCCTAGAATCAAGAATAAAATATAAAAAGTACCATGGCGAGATATCCATAGGCGGTGCGGGAATAAAGGGGCTTGAGGCCGCGCTCTATGCGTCAAAACTTGGCCTGAATGTATATATTTATGATAATTACAGCTTCGGCGGCCAGATAAATGAGATCTACGATGAATACAAGAAAAGGGAATTTATGAATCTTTTAAAGTATTATGAGAGCGCATTAAAGATCAATAATGTAAAAATAGAGCATGAGGGTTCATACGATGTTCTTTGCAAACCCGATAAGGTTTATCCTGACATAGATGGCGATGTATCAATAGATTCAAATGTTTATAAATACCATGATCTTGCATTAAAAATAGCATTGAAGAACCATGTGATAATGAGCTACAGGAGCCTTAACAGCCTGGACAGATCCAGGGCTGATTTCTATACCAAAATGGCCACGAGGCTTGGCATAGAGTTCAAAAGTGACTATGACTTTGAATTTGTGCTTATTGATAGGGATCAGTATGATATAAGAAAGGCCATGGAAAGCGGCAGAAACGCCATTGAAAGATATATCATGGAAAGAGAGAACGAATTCCTTTAAACGTATCTTCTTCTTGACTCTATCTTTTTTATCAATTCTTTATAATAATTATAATCCTCAACGTTTTTTGAATACTCATTTTCAAAATGCTTTATCATTTCATGGCCATTTACGTAAAGGCTCTTCATTGACTCGTATAATAAAAATAGATCATCGGCAATGTCCTCATCGCTGCATCTTAAATGACCCATGCTTGTATCTATAAAATATATTTTATCAGATATAATAATATTGTTCGGTGTTAAATCGCCATGCGATATCCTTAAACCATGCATTTTTGCAACGGCATCTGCTATCATTCTTATAACGTTTTCATCATATTTGCTTTTAAAGTAATCGTTCATTGTTAAGCCATTTATTCTTTCAATTGTTAAAACCATGTCAAATCTATCGAAATCGTATACAATGGGAGCATTTCCTGTTTTATGGAGATAATACATTATATAGAATTCATTTTTCATTCTTTCAAGCCTTATCTTAAGATCTAGCCTTTTATCACGGTATGATTTTTCAGGCCTCTTCTTGAAAACAACACTCCTGCCATAGAATTCACCATTTGTTATTATTGATTCTGCACCCTTATCCTTAAATGATATGCTGTTTTCATCCTTTATCCATGGAACAGGAACCTCGTCTATTCTAAACCTTTGATTTATCCTTGTTTCCATTATGTCCTGCCTGGCACCGTGCATGTACATAAGCATACCGGCCTGCGCTATCATTGCACCGTTGTCCATGCAGTACTCTTTATCCGTTAGATATGCCTTATAACCTGAGTCCCTTGCCATATCATTAACCATTGATCTTAATCTATCGTTTCTGGCCACACCACCAGCCAGCAGGATCTCGTTTTTATTTGTGTAGTACATCGCACGCTCAAGCACCTCAACAACCATGGAAAATGATGTTTCCTGGAGGCTGTAGCATATATCATTTTTATTTTTGCCAAGAGACAGATACCTTTTCGCCGCGGTGTAAATCCCTGAAAATGATGTGTCCATGCCCTTTACTGAATATGGCAGCTCAAGAAGATCCTTGCCATCAAGGGCCATTCTTTCTATTACAGGGCCACCCGGAAATGGTATTCCAAGGTCCCTGGCAAATTTATCAAGCATGTTTCCAAGGCCTATGTCCATGGTTTCCCCAAGGACGCGGTATCTGCCGTTTAAATGTGCTATTACCTGCGTGTTTCCACCTGATATATAAAGCATTATTGGATCCCTTGCACCAGAGAGCTTTCTTCCTATCTCAACGTGGCCAAGGGGATGGTTCACACCAAGCAATGGCTTTGAATATTTAATTGAAAGTGCCCTGGCGGCGGTTGAGACAACCCGAAGGCATGGCCCAAGGCCAGGACCCATTGAAAACGCTATTAGATCGAGATCCTCCGGTTTTAAACCGGCGTTATCAAAAGATCTTTTTATAACATCGTATATTTTATCAGCATGATGCACTGCAGCCTCCCTTGGATGTATGCCGCCGTGCTCCGGAACATATGTCGATGATACATTTGACAATATCGATCTTTCATCAACGATGCCGGCACTTATTGTATGTGCGGTGCCTTCAAGACCAAGAACGATCATAAATTGATATTTCAATAATAATAATTAACTTTCAGGTTTATTATTTTATCATTTAAACAAAAGAAATTTAAAAATTAATTAAAAATTTACTGCTTGTATTTTATCTTTGATGATGCCCTGAAAACAAATTTCTTCTTTGCGGGGACCTTTATTTCAGCCCTTGTCTGTGGGTTCCTTGCTGTTCTTGGGCTCTGCGTCTTTCTTTCAAAGATGCCGAAGCCTGCGAGATTTATCTTCTGGCCGCTGTCGGCCTGTGATACAACCTCTGCGAGGAATTCCCTTATAACATCCCTGGCCTTCTTCTGCGTTGTGTCCGTCTTCTTTGCCACTGTTTTGGATAGCTCACTTATACCAACCATGGTTTCACCATATGATAATATACATAGTTATATTAAAATATTTCGCTTTGATTTTTAATAAACAACGTACATTTAAGGATTAGCAGGTATATGAAAAATATTATTAAAAATATAGGATAAAAGAATTACGAAAATGATACATAATTTAAAATATAAAATAATAAATATATTAAAATATAAATTTCCATAGAAACCTTATTATCATTGGTTCATTATTTAGTTATATGATAATAATATTGTAATTAATATAAAAATTATTAAATTAATTATTTTATTACAGTGTTAACAAGTGATGGATAAACGTTCCTGACACCATTTATCTTTAAGATCTGTGATATGCATTTGTTCATTTCATTTTCATTGCATTCTATTATTGCTATTGCAGAGTGATCACCAGAGGTTGAGTATACCTCTGAAATAAAATTTAAATTCTTTATTGATTCAAGGGTTTCAAAATAATGCTCAGGACTTACATCAAGGCCAAGTATTGCCTCCTCCATGCCTATCTTCTTCCCCTGAAGCCTTGCCTTAAACCCTATAATTATGTGCTCCTTCTCCATTTCAATTATCCTGTTTCTCACTGTTCCAGGGCTTACAGAGCATCTCCTGGCTATCTCCCTTATCGACGCCTTGCCATTATTACGTATTTCCCTTATTATTTTAAGATCAAGATCATCCATTACATATCTTATATATAAAACGATAATAAAATATTTTTCACTGCTTTTAAAAATATTTTATACATTGTTTATTTATAAATAATCAAAAAGCAAAAATAATAAACAAATAAGCAACATTTTTATAGTTGTGATTAATAACATAACTATGGAAGGAAAGATGCCATTGATTGGTGAAAAGTTCCCTGAAATGGAAGTTGTCACAAATTTGGGTAACATTAAATTACCTGACGACTTCAAGGGGAAGTGGTTTGTTCTATTCAGCCACCCAGGTGATTTTACACCTGTTTGCACAACAGAATTCTTCTCATTTGCAAAGCATCACGATGATTTTGAAAAGTTAAATACAGAGCTAATAGGATTAAGCGTTGATTCAAAGATATCGCATATAGAATGGATTAACTGGATAAAGCAAAACCTTAAAATTGATATAAAGTTCCCAATAATTGCTGATCCCATGGGCCATGTTGCAACAAAGCTTGGCATGATACAGGCACAATCAGCAACACAGACCGTCAGGGCTGTTTTTATCGTTGATGACAGGTCAACAATCAGGGCAATACTTTATTACCCAATGGAAACCGGAAGGAACATATCAGAGATACTTAGATTAATAAAGTCATTGCAGATGGTCGATAAGTATAAAATAGTAACACCGGCAAACTGGCCAAATAATGAGATAATAGGCGATAATGTTCTGAATCCGCCGCCAGCAACACAGAACGATATAGAGGAGAGGACAAAGAAGTACAAGGGCTATGCATGGTGGCTAACATACCAGGATGCAAACAAGGCAGATGTGGATGAGGCAAAGGAGATAACAGGTGAGTAAAATGCCGATGTACGAGTCCGGTGAGGATTTAAGCGGGAAGATAAGGGATCTTTCCAGGGCCAGGCAGTCCCTGATAGAGGAAATGCAGGCAATAATGTTCTATGATGAGCGCGCCGATGTAACAAAAGACCCGGAATTAAAGGCGGTAATAGAGCACAACAGGGACGATGAAAAGGAGCACTTCTCATTGCTTCTTGAATACCTTAGAAGAAATGATCCGCAGCTTGACAGGGAGTTAAAGGAGATACTTTTTAGCAACAAGCCCTTAAAAGAGCTTGGTGACTGATTTTTAAATAATTTTATCATGGTATTTAGAAATTTATTATCAAATAATTTTTAACTTAAAAGTAATAACATATCATGTTTAACATTGTTGTTATTGCATCAGGAAACGGTTCAAATTTCCAGGCGGTTATAGATGCCATTGATTCCGGCTTAATAAATGCCAGGATTATAAAATTAATATCTGATAATGAAAGGGCCAATGCATTAAACCGTGCAAGGTCATCTGGCATAGAAACAGTAATAATTAATGGAAAGGACAGTAATTTTTATCCAATTTTAAATGATATATTATTATCAATAAATCCTGATTTAATAGTCCTGGATGGTTTTATGAAGATCATGCCTGATTATATAGTCAATGAATTTTTATATAAAATGATTAATATACATCCATCACTGCTGCCCGCATTTGGGGGCCGTGGATTTTATGGCATTAAGGTTCATAGAAGCGTGATAAGATCCGGTGCAAGATTTTCAGGATGCACAATACATTTTGTAACCAGTGATGTTGATAACGGTCCAATAATAGAGCAAAGGGTGGTCGAGGTAAATGACGATGATGATGAGTATACATTATCAGAGAAGATACATGAAGAGGAGCACAGGGCTCTTGTATCATCCATAGCGCTTTTAATAAGCGGTAGATACAGGATCTCGGGAAAAAGGGTTTTAAGGCTTTATTAATAGGTTTATTCCGGAATAAAGTATATACAAGCCAAAACCAAGTATAACAGCAAATGAAAAGATGTTTATGTACCTTTCATATTTATATCCAAATTTGTTAATTAAGTATGGAAATACAGTGCACCATACTATAATTCCTGAAAAAAGACCTATAATAATTAGAATTGAGAATTCCCTTACCAGGAAGATCCCTGCCGTGATCCACCACGTTATCTGGAATGGATTTGTTAATCCCATGATAAGACCTATAATGTAATTGCCACCTTTTGATGATGATGGCATCCTTGATCTTATTATTCCGTAGGCAAGGTATATCATTAATAACCCGCCGGCGATATAAAGTATCCTTATAATATAAACGTTTATAATGGATTTTAGAAAGTAAATGATTAAAAAGAATGTAAAATCTGCGGTCATTGCACCGAAACCAACGTTTGAGCCATGGATCTTCGATTTTAATGATTCGTGCGCTATTACCGAGTTTACAGGTCCAGGAGGTGCCGCAAGTGATAAGCCAAGGGCAATACCAAGAAAGTATATGTAAAACATTTAATGATCATTATTAATACATTTTTAGACTTTTTCATAAATATTAAAGTAATTTCATATCCTTTAATACAAGGTATCCTGCCGCAAGATCCTCAAGACCAATGCCCATGGATTTAAAAACTGTTCTGTTGTAGCTGCCATTGTTTTTTATGAAATCCTTTAATTCAACCATATTTTTATTTTTTGATTCAATGATCTCTGATGATTCCCTCAGGGCCTGTTCCATATGCTCGACTATGATTATATCCGCGTTGTTTATAACGCTGTGATCTGCCTCGCGCCTTCCGGGCATATTTGATCCTGCAAGATTTACATGAAAATGTTCCGGAAGCATATCATAATTAAATATCGGTGTATCGCTGTTTGTTATGCTTGTTATAACATCGGAATCCCTGAGGCATTTTAAATCATTGACAGGTTCAAGACCAAATCTTTCAGCAAATGCCCTGGCATGATCAAAATTTTTTGAGTAAACATAACCTCTTTTTATATTATATATCGAGGCCATGGCCTGGTACTGTGTCTCTGCCTGGAAGCCCGAACCTATCAATGTAAAATTTATACCATTCTTCTTTACAATTAGTGATGTTACCATTGCAGTTAATGCCCCGGTTCTTATCCTGCCAAGCATGTTTGCATCAAAGACAAAAACATCCTCGGGATTATTAACATTGAAGATCAAAACTATAAATCTTATACCATTCTTCCCTGCTATGTAAGTTTTTAAGCCTGCCAGGTTCCTTTTTGAATAGTATGCAGGCATGGTGTTTAAAACATGGCCTGGAAGGAATATTCTGTCCCTTGCAGATGAGTTGGATTCGCCGGCCCCGTATGACTCAAAGGCAGTTTTTAATTCTCCTATGCATTCCTTTATATTTAAATGCCTTAAAACATCGTCATCGCTTATGTATGTTATCATAAATAAAGAAATTATAAATCTTTAATAAAGGCTTTTGGTATGAATTAATTAAAAAAATATTAATCCATTTCAAATTTGTATCCGTATTCTATTATTCCCTCCTCGCCGTCCTGCCTAATCCTTCTAAAGACCATATGAACCCTTTTACCGGTATCGATGCCCTCAAGGTTTCCTGTTAGCTGTGCAGTTATAACAGGCCCCTCATCCAGTTTTACAAGTGCAAGCGTGTATGGAACCTGTCTTTTGAATGCAGGTGCCGCCTCATGAACTGTTGTATATGAGATTATCTCACCGGTGCCATTAAGCTGGTATTTTTCCATCCTGCCTATTGAATCCCTGTGGCAGTACGGGCATATGTCCCTTGGAGGGAAGTAAACCCTTTTACAATTGTTGCATTTATTTCCTATTAACCTGTACCTGTATTCAGTCTCTCTCCATATTCTTGAAAGCTCTGTCATTTTAATCACCAAGTATATGAACAACGGATGTCGCACCGGTGCCGGCCATGTTATGAAGTAAACCGTACCTTGGGCTTTTTACCTGTCTATCCCCGGCCTTTTCCATCAATTGAAGATAGGCCTCGACAAACTGCCCAACGCCGACTGCTCCGTATGGATCACCCTTTGCCTTTAAACCGCCCGATGGGTTTAATGGTATTCTTCCAGAGAGTTTTATCTCATCGTAAACAAGATCCTTTGCATTTCCCTTATCCGCAAAGCCAAGGTCTTCAAGTGCAAGAAGGCCGTATATTGAAAATGAATCGTGGATCTCGGCAAATGATACATCATCGCTTTTGATTCCTGCACGATCAAATGCAAGCCTTGCAGCCTTTTTTGTTGAGTTAAATGTGTAAATTGATTTTCTTGAACCAACGTCAAGGTAATCCTCTGCTATTGCAGATGCCAGTATTTTAACTCCATCCTTTTTATTTCTCTTAACAAAATCCTCGGATGCAAGGACAATGGCAGCAGCACCATCGCTTATTGGAGAGCAGTCCATTAACGTTAACGGGTCTGCAACCATGACGGATTCCATTGCCTGCTTCAATGATATTTTATTTCTGTACTGTGCATCAGGATTCCTTGATGCGTTTTCGTGGTCGTTAACAGAGATCATCGAAAGTGCCTCCTTTTCTATATTGAAATCCTTCATGTATTTCCTTGCTATTAATGCGGCCATTGATGCCGGTGTTGCGCCGTAAAATGATTCCCACTCGCGATCAAGTATTGATGACATGATTTCATTGATCTCGTGCCCATGTATATCGGTCATTTTTTCAACACCGCCAACCACTGCAACGTTGTATTCACCGGATTTTATTGCAAGGTATGCCTCATGAACAGCTGCGGCACCAGACGCCGTTGATGCCTCTATCCTTATTGCAGGTATGCCCTCCTCTGAAAGACCTGAGAAATCCGCTATTAACGCGCCGATGTTCTCCTGCTTGTTTATCACACCTGCAAGACCGTTTGCACCGTATATTATGTCAATATCCTTGGAATATATTCCTGCGTTCTCTATTGCCTTTAACCCGGCCTCAACGGCAAGATTTCTCAATGATTTGTCCCATAGCTCGCCAAACTTTGTTTCTCCAGCACCAATAATATAAACATCACTCAAGGTTATCACCAAAAACAAGTATCTTTCTGAATTTTGAATAAACAGCATAATCAATATACTCTGTGCTTTCCATCATCTTTCTTACGCCCGGGGCGTTCTCTCTATGATAATCAAGTATATTATCGGTAACTGTTATATCAAAGGCATCTGAACCGGCCCCTGAACCGAATGATACTGCAAGTATCCTATCGCCGGGCTTTGATACATCAAGTATTGCTGAAAGACCGGTCATTGTTGATCCTGAGTATGTATTACCTATATAAGGCGTTATAAGCCCCTCCCTGTACTGCTCCTCACTGAAGCCAAGGATCTTTGCAGCCCTTGTTGGGAATTTACCGTTTGGCTGATGGAAAACGACGTAATCATAATCATCAGGCTTTGTGTTCAACTCTGACATTATATCCCTTGCGGCACCTATAACATGCTTAAAGTATCCGGGCTCACCGGTGAATCTCTCACCGTGCTTTGGATATGGTTCGCCCTCGCGGCGCCAGAAATCAGGGGTATCTGTTGCAACAGATATTGTCTTGTTTATCTCGGCTATAACATTATCACGGCCTATGACCATGGCAGTTCCACCGGCAGATGCCGTATACTCCAGGGCATCGCCAGGCGCACCCTGGGATGTATCAGATCCAATGGCCATACCGTATTTTATCATGTTTGAATCGACCATTGCCTTTATGTTCTGCATTGCAGCCGTTCCCGCCTTGCATGCAAATTCATAATCTGCTGCAAACGTTCTAAATGGCATGCCTATGGCGGCTGCAACTATCGTTGCGGTTGGCTTCACGGCGTATGGATGTGACTCTGAACCAATGTATATTGCGCCGATATCATTTGGATCTATATTTGATCTTTTTAATGCGTTTCTTGCAGCCTCAACAGATATTGTTGCAACATCCTCATCGGGGCCGGGAACACTCTTGCTTAATATAAAAATACCATTCTTCATCTTTTCAGGGTCCTCGCCCCAGACCCTGGCTATCTCCTCCGGCCTTATTCTGTACCTTGGAATGTAAGAGCCGTAGGTAACTATACCTGACATGGATGGATAACCTGTTATTATATTTAAAAATTAACGTTGATTGTTTCGCTGTTAACCGATAAATAATGGTATTTTAATAATATTTTTTTAAAAAAATTTAAATAGTAAAATTATTTAATAATATACATGATTGCGGCAACAACAATATTACTCATAATAATATTGATAATAATAGTGATATTCCTGCTCTCAGGAATACATGTATTAAAGGAATGGCAAAGGGCACCTGTTCTAACGCTTGGCAGGTACACAGGCATGAAGGGGCCTGGCCTGGTGTATGTAACCCCGATAATAAGCAGAATAGCTGTTGTTATATCAACAAGGATCCAGCCAGTGGCCTTTAAAACAGAGTCAACGTTTACAAGGGATAACGTTCCAATAAACGTCGATGCAGTTATGTATTTCCAGGTAATAGATCCAGATAAGGCCGTTTTAAACGTTGAGAATTATGGAACCGCGACCCAGCTTGCAGCCCAGACGACGCTTAGGGAGGTTATAGGAAAGTACAACTTCGATGAGATATTATCTGAAAGGGAGAAGATAGGAGAGGCTGCCCGTGAGATCATAGACGAGAAGACCGAGCACTGGGGTGTCAAGGTTTCATCTGTTGAAATAAGGGATGTGCTTGTTCCACAGAACCTCCAGGATGCGATGTCCAGGCAGGCTGCAGCCGAGAGGGAGAGGAGATCCAGGGTAACGCTTGCACAGGCAGAGGTTGAGGCCGCAAGCAAGATGATAGAGGCCGGCCAGCAGTACAGAAACGATCCAACCGCATTCCAGTTAAGATGGATGGATATAATATATCAGATAGGTCTTGAGGGCAAGGGCACAATAATAATGGTTCCACAGATGACGCCTGTCGCCGGTGATCTTTCATCATTTTACACGGCAACCGCACTCAGGAGCCTTGGCAACGTTCAGGGAAAAGATAACAGCAAAGGTCAATGAAATCCTCTGGACTTAAATCTCCGGGCCTTTTATCTTTTAATGGCCCATCATAATTTTTAAATATGCTTGAAATCTTCTTTCTCTTCATTGAAAATGCCATTTTTATAATATCATCAGGATTACAGGGTATTTTTTTATTGTTTTTCTTTATAATAATAATGGAGGAATCAACCTCAGGAACAGGGTAAAAGTTTTTTCTTGAGACGTCCATAACCTTTTTTATATCAAACCTTAATTTTGATGATGCGCTCAGCCTTGAGTAATTTTTATTCCCGGGAGATGCTACAAGCCTTTCAGCAAATTCCCTTTGAACCATCAATAATGCCAGCTTAAAATCAAAATCATATAATTTAAAGATGATCTGTGATGATATATTATATGGTATATTTCCTATTATCTTGTCGTAGGCATCAGGATTTAAATCCAGAAAGCTATTTTTTATTGCATTTAATCCCGGGAATCTTAATATTATTTCATTGTAGAATCTATGGTCAGGTTCAACAACGGTTAAATTAACATTCTTTTCCATTATTATTGATGTTAAAATTCCATGACCGGGGCCTATTTCCAGAACCCTTTCACCCGGAGATAAATTTAAAAGGTTCACCTCGATTTTTGCGATGTTTAAATTTTTTAAAAAAACCTGGCCATACTTTCTTGAAAATTTCATTTTGCAACAAAAAGCTTGTATTTTTCGTACCTGTTCTGCAGCTCATCAAGTATTCTATTAACTATCATCTTCTTTGGATTGTGAACACTCTTAACCCTCTCAGAGATATCCTCGAAGCTCTCAAATGGCTTCTTCTTTCTCTCCTCAAGGATGCTCCACATGCTTTTATTGCCAAGGCCTGGAAGAAGCTCAAGTGTGTGCAGCCTTGAATTTATTGGCTCTGACTTGTTAAAGAAGTCTATAAACTTCTTTGGATTTTTATCTATTATATCCTCTATTATATACGGCAGCTCACTTACAGCGGCACTTGTCAGCTCCTTGTATGTTATCCTGCGCTTTATTGATATGATCTTGTCCCTTTTCTGCTGGTCCTTGCCTATGTATATCCTATCGCCTATCGTTATAACAGCATTTGGATTCGCAATGATTTCAAGCAGCTTGAATTCGTCCTCGCCTATGGCCAGTATCAATGGCTGCTGTGATCTAAAATTTCTCTCATCCGGCCTACCCTGTGGAAGGTAGTCCAGAACGTAAGCGTACTCCTCCATAACTATAATCCCTTTATATAATCAAGAATTTTTTCAAGGACGCTATCATCAGGCATTATATTATATGATGATAGTATGGCTGTTAATTCCTCCCTTGTTACTGGCATAATATCTATGATCTTTGAAGATACCTCCTGTGAAAGATTTGAAAGCGCCATAATTTCCTTTCTTATTGATTCAATGTCAGTTGATGGATTGATTTTCATGAAATTCTCTATATATGAAAGCTCATCCTTTTCTATGTCGTTGTGTTCATCCTTTGAAATAAGCCTGTTATAAACCTCCAGATTCGTTATATAGCTTATCTTCATTTACTGGACCTTCCTGAGATGCACAGGTGCGGCTATAACTTTCTTTTCAACGTTGCCTACCTTAAATGAAAGTATGTAACAGCTACCCTGCATGCCAGTTATAACGCCAGTAATGCCCTGGAAGTCGTGGTGGGGCATACCATCAGGAACCGCCGAGTTTATAACTATTGCAGCCCTGTCGCCAACCTCGAATGTCTTCATCATTTCATTTACCTTTGGCATGCCCTTATTCTTTACCGATTTTGTCATAACCCTTCTTGAACCTGATCTCGGACCCTTGGACATCTTTGTCATTTTAATCATCCCTATATATTTTTACCACATCAAGGCTCGATACCTGAAGCTGGGAACCGTAAACAGATGACAGGCTTGGAACTGTCCTGCCATTATCGCCGTTTACAAGCTCCTTTATGTATGTTCCTGCCTCAGCACATATCTTTAAGAGAGCCCTTCCATTCATTATACTTATTATATTAATATAGTTTATTTTTTTGCGCCTCACAAGATCTGATCTGTGGTTTATAACCCTCAATGGTGTCCTCTGCTCAATTATTAAATTATTGAATTTACTGCATGCTTTTTTAATATCTTTATTTAGATCACCGGTTACCTCAGCAATGTAAAGCTTTTCATGAAGCTCTGATTTTATCCTTCTTACAGTGGCCTTTGATGAATATGATAAATTATATATAAAAAGAATACCTGATGCATTTACCCTGAGCTGCAGCTCATATAAATCAATATACCTTCTTTTTGGCATTGCTGCCTCAATTACAAATTCGCGGCCATTGCCAAGCATCATGACATCCACGTCCTCCCGGCCAGATCCGTGCAGGTAGTAGTTTTCACAGCCGGTCATTGATCTTAGCTCATTTCCTATTATTGATTCTATGGACTCCCCAGTTTTATGTATCCACCTTGTCTGTGATATGTCCCTGGATTTTTTTATGTAAACACCGTAAATATAGACGGGTTTTACTATTATATTCACGTTTTCATATAATGCATCGACCTCAATTGTAAGGTCTGCATCCTTTGAAAATGGTTTTCCAAGCCTCTTTGATAGGTATTTACCGAATTCCCTGTTAAATTCCTTTTTTATGCTCTCGCCCTTTGAACCAAACCTGGACTGTATATCCTTTTCCATTTCTATAATATTTTCATCAAATGTTGATCCAACAAGTATGCTGTTAAACTCGTAATTATTTAATTTTGACATTAATATATTAAAAAATTCATCAAATTTCTTGAACACCCCATTGCAAAGATAACATGATTCCGGTACATCCCTTTCGCCGTAGATGGATTTGTACGCGAAGTAAAGCCTTGCGCCACGCTCCTCGTTTGTCAAACCTGTATCCACGGCTGCAAAAATACGACCCGTGCATCTAAGGCACAGGTTTAGATCGAACAGTTCCTTTAAATCCATGTTATCTTGCTATTACCTTTTTCTCTATGTTGGGTCTCTCCTTTACGAAAACCCTGGAGCCGCACTCGCATTCTATGTCTGCGGTTCCAAAGGATTTCTCAAGAGGCCTGCCGCATCTTATGCATTTATACATTTCCGGCTACCTCCCTGACAATCTCGGCGCTGTACTCAGGATTGTATGAGCCGCCGGCAAATTTATATGAGCAGTGCCTGCACTCCCATATGCCGTTGGCTATGCGCCTTACCTTTTTCTGCTTGCACTTTGGGCATACATAGTATGCCTTCTTCTGCACATAATACTTTGACCATTCCTTTCTTACTGTTACACCATACCTTGGGCCAAAACGGCCTGCAACACCAACCTTTACTGTATGTTTTGCCATTCCCATCACCTGAAATACTGTGACCTTATTCTATTACCTGTATCTCTTGATGCTTTTATAGCTTTTCTTATATCTTCCATGGTGAATTCACCAACGTCGCCCTTCTGTATTGCATGTATATGATCGTCCTCTGCCATTGTTATTGTTATTCTTCCATTTGATACCTGTTCCTCCTCAAGATCCGGATCTATAACAAGCTCGTCGCCTATCTTTGCCATTGTAACCGAAACCGGATTTGCGTTTACAGGCAGCTTAAAGTCCTCGCCGCCAATCCTGGATGCCGGCACTATGGCATTTCTCAATGCTGCAACGGCAGCTATTGTCGATGCATCTATAATATTTCCTGCGTAGTTTATAATATCTATATCGATAAAGACCATCCAGACCTTTGTGCCAGGCTCGATTACAAGCCTTGTTACATCGATCATCTTGCTCTCACGTATGCCACGATCAACAACCCTTGAGTATTCTATGGCCTCCTCACCAGGTGGACCTGCCTCAAAGGTTGGAAATGCCATTGGCAGCATCTCTATGTTAAGTGCCATGACTCCCTGGTCAGGTGTATCCGGAAACGGTTCACCCTCCTCTATTTTAACGCCTGCAACAACCTTGGTCCTTCCAAGTTCAACCATGGCAGAGCCCGATGCCTTTGGTATGTAATTCTCGAATATTTTTATATCCCTAAAATCGTTTAAACCACGGCCGTCAAGCCTTTTACCACGTTTTATGCTGTTAAGTATCATATCCCTTTTCAGGCCTGATATAACTGCGAGTGTGTCCATTGGCATCCTTATTCACCATCCTCTATCATGTATCTATTCATGAGTGCCTCCCTCTGTATCCTTGATATATTCTTCATGGCACCAAGCATCATTTCCATTGCCTCCTCAAGTTCCTGCTCAGAGACATCGCCGTCCAGCTGTAGAAGTATAATCTTTCCACTCTTTGGAAGTATCGCCATTGGTATGTCTGCATCACCGTAATTGTCCTCGTCCTTTGATAAATCAAGGACGACCTTGCCGTTTGCCTTGCCGGCAGTGCAGCCAACAGGAAGATCCTTCATTGGTATTCCTGCATCCGCAACAGCAACAGATGCCGCTGTAAGACTTGCTATCCTTGTGCCGGCATCTGCCTCGAGAACCTCTATATAAACATCGATCTCGGCCCTCGGCAGCCTTTCAACCATTATTGCCGATTCCAGTGCCTCGGAGATTAGTTTTGATATCTCCATGGTTCTTCTGTCCGGGCCTGGCCTTTTTCTTTCCTCAACGGAAAAACCGGCCATGTTGTATCTGGCCTTTACTATTGCCTTGTCGATGTTCTGTGCATGCTTTGGATATGCCTCCCTTACATAAACGGCAACAACAATCTTGTTTGCACCCCATTCAATATATGCAGAGCCATCAGCGTTATCAACAACGCCTGTTGTTATCCTGATCGGCCTCATCTCATTAAATGCGCGGCCGTCAAGCCTTAAACCATCATCATTGATTAACTTCACTTCTTCCATTGTTTCCACCCTTCATTTTATCAAGATATGCCTTTACCCTGTCTGTAAGCCCAAAGGTATGTGCCTCCTTTTCAACCATGCCTATTGCGTTTATGGCAAGATCAACATTTTCGGGCTCACCATCTATCCATATTAAACCATTCTGGCCAACGATGATCTTTGTATTTGTTTCGCTCTTTATCATGTTTATCATGTTTCCGGCCTTGCCTATGACCCTTGGCACCTTTGGGGCCTTTATGTATATTATACTGCCCTCCTCAAGCTTTCTTAGGTTTACATCTTTAAGCGAGAGCCAGCTTTCCTTTATCTCGTTGAGTATTGATACCTTTGCATATATGTAATCGCCAACATTTAAATATTTCCTTAGGTCGCCGGATGTAACATGCCATGGCGTGTCGTTCATATGCATCAATGAGAAGTATGGTGAGTTTATATCAACGGTCCACATCGTTGCACTGACATCGATTACCTTGCCTATAACCTTGTCGTTGATCCTTGGCATGTAGGGCCCGTTGAATGGTACTATGTCTATAAATTTATCACTTTTCTGAACAACGCCAAAATATTCTGAGTAGTATTCGTCATTCTCCTCATAAAGGCCGTTCCTTGGCTTCTGGCCTTCGAGATCTATCTTCTCACCCGGATAAACAATCTGCCTTATTTCCAATGATTCCACCTATTGCTATTTTAATATCTTGTAAGTTAATTCATAAATAATATTAAAATATAATTGTTTGAAAAACTTTTTAGTTTTTATTATATAATCATAACATGATTTCATCATTTACCCTGGATAATGAGCTATCAGGAATAATAAAGAATATCTTCATCAAGGAATACAGTAAAAATATAAGGTACATATATGTAACAGATCTTGTAAATCCTGCATATTCCATCTATGTAAGAAATAATGACTACAAGATACCTGAGGAGCAGGTAAGAATACTTGAATCAGGCGGCGAGATGCATGAAATGGCAAGGTCATTCTTCGAGAATATGCCTGGTTTTATGTCCTTTGAGGAGACCGTCGCAGGTAAAAACAATTTAAAGGGTATAATAGGCAGGATAGATTTTGTCTTTGAAAATTACATTGTTGAGTTCAAGAGCAAGCATGCCGAGGCAATAACCATTGATGACGTTAAAAATAAATATATAATGGATCTTGAGCAGTGCATATTTTACGCTGTAATGAATAAAAACGATGAATGCAGGCTTGTCTTTGTTAATGATAAAATGGAATCATATGGCTTTATTGTAAAAATAATAAAAGGCAATGAAATTGAAAATGAAATGCTAAGAAGATATAAAATGTTCGATGATGGCAATGGGGTGCCAAAATGCAGATACATACAGAGCTGTACACTGCACCATGATAAATTATGCAGATGCGATGAGCTTGACACCCTGGATTATAAATGGCTTGACGGCCTGATAGATATAAAAAGCTTTGATATAAAGGTAAATCTTTCAAATTATCCTGGAATATCATACCATGATTTGATATATCCAAGGAGGTACTATCACAGAATAAAAAATGACGATATAGTAAAAAAGAGGGCAATTGGGCCATCAAAATATGAAAACAACAGGTTGTTCTATATATTAAATGATGCAATATCAGAATCACAATTTGCAATAACACCAGAGGAGCAAAGGAGGCAAAACAAAAGCTCCTGTTTAAATATAATAAGCAATGACAGGTACATTGCAAGAAACATTTATGATAGCAAATTTATTCCATATATAGCAAAGGTAAATAATTCCATTTACGAGCGTAATCCACCTGAAACATATGTAAAGGAGCTTGCATTTGAATGCGCAAACAGGAATTCAGAGACTGGTTATATAATAGTTTTATATCCAAAAATGAACATGAAGATCTTAGCATATAAATACAGCTTTGATCTTAATATATTAAAAAATAATGCAAAATCATTAATTGATAAAATAAATGATGCGTTAAAAAATGATAAACCAGAGGATCTTGATATGTGCCCTGAGTTTTCAATAGATTCCTGCCAGTTCAGATCATGCTCATGCAGATCAGAGATCTTCAGAAATTATCCATAGGTGTACGAAACACCCTTTTCTGGATAGCTAAACTTTATGGAGCCGTAAGGGCATGCCACAAGGGCAGCGCTGCATTCAACGCATCTTTCATAGTGTACTATCATTATTTTTTCTGGGTCAGGATCATATGTGCCTGCGGGGCAAACCCTTACGCATGGCTTTTCCTTACATTTTGCACAGATATCCAGATTAACCGTTATATGTGGTTTTGAATCAACATCGTGCTTTTCAAGTGATAATCTTTTTAAAAGATCCATTCACATCACCCTCATGATATTTCTAAGCATCGATAACAGGCTTATATTATTATCGTGCGCGCCCTCCATTGCATACTTTATAAAGGGCTTTCTGTAATCATCATCAACGGTAAAGACCTTTGAAAAGGCATCGCATAAAACCTTTGGATAGACATTAAAGAACTCATCGCTGTTAAATAAATCAAAGATGCTGGATGCCGTTTTTAGATCGTTCATGACCTGGCTGCCATACATCATTTTATTGTATATTGATGTATCACCATAATTCTTTGATTTTAAGATCTTTTCTGCCGCCTGCGCCGCTATCATTCCTGATTCTATTGCAAGGTCCATGCCGCGTATTGCAAAACCATCGTTTATTAAAAGTCCGGCTGCATCGCCTGTTACAAGCAGGTTCTCTGATGATATATTTTTTATGTTTTTATATCCGTAGAATGGTATCATATGCGCCGAGTATTCAAGTATTTTGCCATCTATGTTCAGTGATTCACGGAATTTCTCTATCAGTTCGTGTGATATTTCGTTATTATTCTGCAATGATTCGATCTTCAATGTTAGACCGAGCGATATTGAGTTTTTATTCGTGTACATAAAGCCACCGCCCTTGACGCCCCCGCTGTAGCCTATAAATGTATTGGCCTCACCTGTTTTGTTTTCACCGCTTTCAATGATCTCCTTTATGCCAAGCATGTAAAACTCTGGTTTTAACTCCTTTTTATCAAGAAACCTTGATAATGAGGAGCCAACGCCATCCGCCTCTATAACAAGTGGCGCCCTTATATCACCACGGTTTGTCTCAAGCATTATTCCATTGTCCCTTGATGCATTTTTTACCAGGGTACTATATGAAACTGGCACACCGGCTTCCTCTGCAAACTGCGATAGCCAGCGGTCAAACTTTGCACGGAGCACAGTGTAGCTATTTTTTTTATTCTCCTCAGAAAATGAGAAGCTAATTGATTTTTCACCGCATTTTATAAAATAGCGCTCTGACTCAACGGGCAGTTCCAGAGGGGCCTCATCAAATCTATCGCCAAGGAGCCGCTTCAGTGAATGAATGTACATTCTGCCACCGCTTACGTTCTTTGATCCTGAGTACTCACCGCGTTCAAGGACTATGCAAGATATCCCAAGCCTGGATGCGGTAATGGCAGCTGAAAGACCGGCAAGGCCGCCACCAACAATTGCAAGATCGATATCGTAATCCATTTATATCTAAATGATATCCATAATTAATAAATAAGTTTTATTTAATTTAAAAGATCATCTGGTGCCATACATCGATTGATCTCTTATTGTTTCTCTTTAGATAGTTTTTCCAGTATGATGTTATGTATGATACCGGCACCTCTATATTATGTTCCGGCTGCAGTGTCGAGGATCTGTTCAAGCTGTATATTTGATCCATTATTATATCCTTTATTATATAATTATTAACAGGGAACGTATACCCGGTATTGCTATCGTATAATAACCATATTAAATTCTTTCTGCCTATTATAACGTCCAGAAATCTTGAGATCTCAGATCTTGTTTCCCTGGAAAGATCTGCTGAAGACCTTATTATTGAGTAAAGATTGGACCTGCCAATCCTCCTGCTTTTTAAATCCAGTAGCATAATATTAAAGACGTTGTTGCTTGATATTATTATTTTTATGTATTTATAATCATTTTTGTATGTTTTAACCTTGAGATCTATATCGGAGTCCTCATAGTATTTTACAAAGACTATATTATCGCCAAAGTATTCTATGAATTTTTCTGTAATATTCATCTTTTCCCTATCACCATTGAAAAACTTTGATATCTTTTTTACATTGCTCTTGTTTATAAGAATGGCCCTCATTAAATGCTTATCAAAAATCATTATAAATAAATTGGCAAAAATGTTAATATTTAACATAGATAAACCATTATGAAACCAGAGGAAGCTTATGGTATAAGAATTGCAGGTGACCTTTCTCTTGACGGCGGCCTTTTTTACACCGTAAAGGAGATAGAGAACGGCGAGTACAGGACTTATATATACCATGGAGATAAAAAAATAACCTTCTCCGGAAATGATCATAATCCTGTTTTTAATGGAGCCCTTTATTATATAAGATCTGGTAAGGATGAAGATAGCATAATAAGGCTTGATTATGGCTCCGAACCGCAGAGGGTTGCATCATTCTTTAAAATAAAAAAGATCATTTCAGCAGGCAACAGAATACTTGCAATAGCCAGGGAAAAACCTGAGGAAAAAACATTCTTTGAGGCAAAAAGGCTAAAATACAGGTTCAATGGATACGGTTATTTATCAACGAACTTCCATTTATATGACATTAATGGAAGATGCATATTCAGTGGTGATGTGGGCGATGCGGCCGCAAACGATGATTTTATACTTGTAAATGAGCTGAACGATTATAATATATCAAATCTTTATAAAATAGATTTTTCAGGAAACATCATGGAAAAGATCGCAGAAAACATTGATGTGTCATCAATTGCAGTATCAGAAAGAGGAAAAATTGCATTCACATGGAGTCCGGCAATGAAGGCAGGTGAGGTGAGGAGGCTGAGAATGGATAATAATGATTTAATCGTTGGCAGCGACTCTGCGGTTAGCATAATAAGCGATTCATTTATGTCCACCGGAAGGCAGATGAAATTTTATAATGATGATCTTTATATAATAGCACAGGAAAGATCATATTCAAACATATACAGAATCTCTGATAAGATAGAGAAGGTAACCGATAATAATTATTACATAAGGGAGTTCGACGTGAATGACTCTGGACTTGCTTACATATATTCAACGCCGGAAAAACCATGTATTATAAATTTTAATGGCGAGATTGATATAAACAATGTAAATGGAAAAACCACGGAGATCATTGACTTTATGAATGGGGAGGCATTTTTTATGCTTTATTCAAGGGATGCACCAACGATACTTTTTATACATGGCGGACCAAATGCGGCATACGGAAGATCATATTATATAGAGTTCCAGTACTTTTATGATAACGGATATAACATATTATATTCAAATCCCCCGGGCAGCACCGGCTACGGCCAGGAATATGAAAAGGCCTGTGTTGGTGACTGGGGAAATCTTGATACAAAATACATATTTGATCTAATAGAATACATAAGGAAAAGATATAATATAAAAAACTGCTTTGGCATTACCGGTGGTTCCTATGGCGGCTATTTAACAAACTGGATAGTATCGCATTATGATTACTTTAAGTGCGGCATTTCAGAGAGAAGCATATCAAACCTTTTAAGCATGATAGGAACAAGCGACATAGGATTCTGGTTCAATGCAATACAGCTTAACATAGATGATCCATACAAGGACGAATCCATTGAAAAACTAATGAAATATTCGCCTATAAAATATGTTAAAAACGTAAAAACGCCATTGATGTTAATAACGGGCGAGGAGGACTATAGATGCCCTATAGAGCAGGCAGAGCAGTTTTTCATTGGACTAAAGCTTAACAATATAGATACGGAATTAATAAGATACCTTGGTGATAACCATGAGCATGCCAGGGCCGGCATACCAAAAAATATGATCGATAGACTGTATAAAAAGCTTGCATGGTTTGATAGGTATCTTAAGACATGTAAGGAATAAACATTAAATACAAACTTATTTTATTATTTATATGTACGTGAATTATCTAAAAAATATAAGGGACATTATATACAAAAACCTCATGGAAAGCTATTTACCATTTCCATTGGATAAAAAGCTTTTCTCATCATGGACAAACGATATAAGGCATGGAGGTGAAACAGTAATCTACACATCTTACATGTATCAGATCGCACCGTTATTAAAAAAATTTGAAAGATATGCAAATTCATTTTCAAAAATAAAAATACCAAGGAGCTTAATGTCCCTCGCAGGCCTTTTTAAACCTGATATGGATCAAATGAACAGGTCATTTAAAATATTAAAAAATATCTCTGAAATGCTTAAAAAGTCAGACGTGGAATTTGGATATCTTTATGATGAGGAGCCATACAGCGGCGCACTGTTAATTGAGCTTGGCATGATTGATGCGTTCAATGATTACTCGAAGAGATTAAACGATTTCTTTAAAGGGCATGGTGTAAAAAGGATAATAACCCTTGATCCGCATACACATAACGCTATTAAGAGGGCCAATCTTGATCTTGATGTAAAAAACTACCTTGAGCTTGTGAAATTCACCGGAACCGGATCATATGTTTTCCATGATTCATGCCTTTACTCAAGGCATTATAACATGTACGATAAGATAAGATCGCTTATAAATGATTCCGGAATAGAGCTAACAGAGGATTATTTAATAACATCAAAGGAGATGGGTTTCTGCTGCGGTGGGCCATTGGGAATAATCTCGGAAAAAGACAGCGAGGGTGTGGCAGAGCTAAGATATAAACAGCTGAGCTCATTGAATGAGAATATACTTGTTGCCTGCCCGCTATGCTATGAAAATCTATCAAAATTCTCAAAAAATGTTAAGGATATAGCGGAGGTTGTTTCATGAACTGGACGGTAAATGTATCAAATGCTATAAAAAACAACGCACCAAAGGTTCATAAAATACTTGAGGAGCATCCATATATAATTGAGGCGGCAAGGGATCTTAGAAATAAAAAGCTTGAGGTCATTAACAACATTGAAATGTATATAAATCTTGTTAAAAAAAATGTGGAGGCATCAAACGGCAATTTCCACTTTGCAAGAAATAAAGAAGAGGCACTTTCAATAATAGATAATATAATAAAGGATAAAAACAGAATAGTTTTATCAAAATCAAATGTTTTATATGAAATATCATTAAGGGAGCATTTACATAACAAAGACGTCTGGGAAACGGACCTTGGGGAGTACCTTGTCCAGATAGGAAACGATATGCCATCACACCTTGTTGCGCCTGCAATACATCTTTCAAAGGATGATGTTGCAGGGCTATTAAATAAAAACCTTTCAGATGGTATAAATAATAATACATCAATAGAGGACATGGTAAAGTATGTTCGTGATTTTTTGATGGAAAAGTATGTAAATGCTGATGTTGGCATAACCGGCGCAAATGCTATTGCTGCTGATACAGGCTCTGTAATACTTGTCGAGAACGAGGGTAATATAAGAATGGATACTGTCATGCCAAGGATACATATAGCCGTTACAGGAATAGACAAGATTGTCCCAAGGCTTTCAGATGCCTTTGAGGAGGCAATGGTCCAGGCTGCATATGCAGGATTTTACCCACCAACATATATAAATGTAACCTCTGGGCCAAGCTCAACAGGTGACATAGAATTGAAAAAGGTAACGCCTGCAACCGGTCCGGCAGAGTTCCATTTAATTTTAATAGACAACGGAAGACTTGAGGCATCAAGGGATGAAACAATGAAGGAATCGCTTTTATGCATAAGATGCGGCCGCTGCTACTTTTCATGCCCTGCATACAGGCTTTATGGAAGGAAATTTGGGAATCCGCCATATACAGGGCCAACGGGCATCATGTGGTCCGCAATAACAATGCAGGATTACTCAAAATCGCAACTGTGCATGCACTCAGGAGGCTGCCGTGAGGTGTGCCCAATGAATATAGATATACCAAAGATTATAGAAAAAATAAAATTCCTGGATATAAACTAATTTTTTGATTTTAATGCATTTATTGATATTTCAACATGATCCCTTGGCCGCATCTGTGAATTAAAGGCCTCGATTATTTTCATGTTTTTATCGATAACATATGTTATCCTTGGAGGCAGCATCAAGCCTGTTGCATCGTATAATTTTCGTATCTTGCCATCAGGATCGCTTATTAATGTAAATGGCAGCCTGTATTTCTCCTTGAATTTTCTGTGCGATTCTATTGAGTCTGAGCTGACACCAATGACGTTGCCACCGAGTGATAAAAGCTCATTGTAGTTATCCCTGAATGTACAGGCCTCTGTTGTGCATCCGGGTGTATCATCCTTTGGATAAAAATATAGAACGACCCTGTGCTTTTTTACCTCGTCGCTGAGCCTTATCTTTTCATTACTGTCAGAAATGGCCTCAAAATCAGGTGCATTATCACCAACCTTAAGCATATTTATATAAGCCCTGCATCTTTATTATAACTATGTAAAGAAAGTTTTTAATATTGTTTTATATAAATTATCCAAAGTAGTTTAAATCATCCCTGTTCTTGCTGGTTGTTTCTTCCTTCATCTTTTCTGTGATTTCCTCTATCTGCCTTGCCTTTTCCTCAATGTCCTTTTCATCAACGGTTACATCTATGATCCTTGTTAACGCCCTTAGTATTGCAATTGCTCCCTTTGGGTCGGCAAAATAGCCCGAGGTTTCACCCATCAGGCATGCACCCTTCATGTTAAAGACCTCCTTTCCAAGGCCGAGCATCAAACCGGCAGAGCCAACTATACCGCCTGCAGGTTCACCCTTTGGAAAGATTACGCCGGCCCTGCTTATATCATCTATTAAATCAATGTCTGTAACAGCACCAAGCACCCTTGGGTTATCAACGATTCTGCCTATGCTGTAACCGCCAAGTGTATATATCATTGAAACCTTTAATTCCTTGCAGATCTCAAGTATCTTACTTGATAATTCGTACTGCCCCTCTTGGCTTGTTCCCTGGAAATCACCTGTGAGGAAGATTAAATCGCTCTTACCGCGTCTCTTTTTATAATACATTGTGTTCTTTGCTATGCTTACCACAGAGTTACTATCAATAAAGACCTGTGGTGGAAAATGCTCTGAAATAATATCAAGGAGCCTTTCCGGTTTTAACTTCTCTATTAGATAATCGACGGTTATCTTGCCAACGTTGCCTATACCGGGAAGGCCACTAATTAATACAGGATTGCTAAGCCTGGGCTTTTTATAATATTTAATCACTATCTTTTCCATAATTATCACTTTCTTCCATAAGGCGATACCTCTGGAATTTATCAGCAGGTGAGAACCTGACAGGTATTGCCATGCATGTTCTTGCAGAGCATCTCGGACAGTACTCCTTCAATGTGTAAATATTGCATGAGGGGCACCTTCTTATTAAAGATTTCATCACTCCTCACGCTCAAAATCATATGAAACGTTATTTTTCTTTGATTTTTCTGATATCTCATTCAGCTTGTTTTTTAAGACCTCCTCTGCAACTTTGTAGTTTGATTCCGTGACCACTATACGGTACTTTGGGGCACCGGCATAGCTTATGGTTACATCTTCTGATTCCTCGTTTTCAAGAACCTTTTTGATGTTTTCTATGCCGTTTGATGATAATGAATAAAGCTCAAGGTAGCCGGATATCTCAACCTTTGGTATTACTATGTTTTCCCTTGCAATCCTGACAAAAACACTGCGCCACTTTGAATTGTCTGATGACATGAATTCATCATTTGATGCGGCGTCAAAAAATGCATCGTATAATGTACCGTAGTTTTCTATTAAACGGTCACCAAATTCCTTCATTGCATCTTCCTTTGATATGCCAAGGTTGTTTGCAACGATTTCCAGCAGCTTAAAGGCCTTTTCCTCGTTCTTCCATTCCTCAATCTTCTCCCTGCGCTGATGCTCATTCACCCTTTTAAGTGAAAGATCAACATGCCTTCTGCTTTTATCGACGTCCAGAACCTTGCATACGGTCTTCTGGTTTTCCTTGAGATAATCCTTTATATGCTTTATCCAGCCTGTGGCAACCTCGGTTATATGAATGAAACCTGTTACATTTTCGTACTCATCAAGTGTTACTATTGCACCGTAGTTCTTTATTTCCTTTATTGTAACGACTACAAGATCGCCAACATCAGGCAGGCTTTTCATCTTTGCCTCCGCCTACAAGATCGCCGGCCGCTGCAAGAAGGCCTCCTGTCGGCTTTGCTATGGTGGACCCGCATATATTGCATGTTACCTGCGATGATATTCTTGCAAAGACCAGCTGCTCGTTCCCGCAGTTCCTGCACTTTATCTTAACAAAATGGTCGTTAACATGCCTTATCTTAACAAAGTCTTTCATGTTTACTCCTCCACAATCTCAAACTTCTTTGCCCTTATGCTTGGAGGTGTCACAGCCTTTTTACAGACGGTGCATCTTAATCTTAAGGCTATTCTCTTTGTTGGCTTCTCACGGCCCTCGTACCTTGGCCTTGGGAAACCTCCATAACCAGATGTTACCCTTCTGAATCTCCTCTGACCGGCCTTAAGCTCGCTGGCCTTTCTCTTACGAACGCGCTCAACATCATGTGTTGTGTGTTTTTTGCAGTACGGACAGTAAGCTTCAATTTGCTTTGGCATCTTCATTATATCACCTTAATATAATCCCTATTTGTAACTTGTATTTAATATCTTTTTAACATTAAAGCCTGTTATAAATATTTATTGCCTGTATTTACTGTAATCAAAAATTAGATCAATCAGCTTTTTCTCGGTATTTTCATCTATTATACCGGCCTCCCTCTGCTTTATTATAAAGTCCTTGGCCTCAAATATACCCTTTTTTGAGGCTATTGAGTATATACCACCGCGTATTGCACCGCGTACGCTATCAGGCAGGTCCCTGACTATGGTTCCCAGCATGTAGTTAAACTCCGCGTTCTTTCTCATATCAAGCTTTTTTGTATACCTTCTTTTTTGATTATTATGCCTGTTTTTTGTATTCATTTATACAAAGATTTTTTAATAATATAAATATTTTTTTGCGGTAATGAAATTATCGTGATAAACAATAATAAACAATAAATATATTTTATTATTATAATTTTTTATGATTACATACAATGATTTTTCAAAAATCGATATTCGTGTTGGAATTATAAAGGAGGTTTCTGACTTTAAGGAGGCAATAAAGCCGGCATATAAGTTAAAAATATACTTTGGTGATATTATAGGATATAAAAACTCCTCGGCACAGATTACAAACTATAAAAAGGATGAATTAATAAATAAAAAAATAATAGCTGTTGTCAATTTTCCACCAAAACAGATTGCAAATTTTATCTCAGAGGTTCTTGTTCTTGGTGCAATTACAGGTGATGGTGTTAAGCTTTTAACCCCTGATGGCGGCGAGCCTGGTGATAAAATAGCATAATTAAAAATAATTTTATAATATATCTATGCTTAAATGAGAAGTGAAAACCTTGGGATTTCCGAAATGCTTGCATCAACAGTCATATGGGGATCGATACCTGTTTTTGCCCTATGGTCTGGCCTGCCATCCCCGGTTTTTGTATTTTTCAGGGTGTTAATTTCATTCATTATTATTCTATTTATATTAAAGAGAGAATCAATAAAGTTAATATGGAATATAAAATATAATGAAATAGCCTCAGGAATACTGCTTTCACTTAACTGGATCCTTTTGTTTTATTCAATATTTTTAATACCTGTTTCTGAGGCGATAGTGTTTTATTACACAGGGCCTGTAATAGCAATACTGCTTGCCCCACTGGCAGGTGAAAAAACTACCATGCGTGGATATATCGCATCTTTTGCATCGCTTCTTGGTGTTTTTATCATGGCTGTGACGTCCATTGATATAAACATTGCAGGAATAATAATTGCATTGTTATCAGGAATAACATATGGCCTTTTAACAATATTCAGCAGGCTTTCATCAAAAAAGGGTGCATTCAATTTAATTTTTATGCAATCCTTTATATCAATAATAATACTGTTTCCATTTATATTTTTACTTAGGTTTAAAATTGATTTTAACGTTGTTTTTATAATTATATTCTCCGGTGCAATCCAGACTGTTCTTGCATTATTTTTATGGTACGATTCTATGAAAAGGATAGGTATTGAGCCTGTTTCAATATTAACATACCTTGATCCTGTTTTTGCAATAATCTTTGCATTTATATTATTAAAACAGGTACCTGGTGTTTATACAATTGCAGGTGCCGTGTTTCTTATAGGCGGCGGCGTCTGGATTTCAGCATCAAGAAAATCCATAAAGGCAGGAATTAATATTAATGGCTGAGAATTTACATAAAAAATAATATATACTTTTTATAATTGAACTATAAAATGAAAGCCACACTTTATGAGAATATAAATGTAAACAAATCCATGATTGATATTAACAATGAAATTTTAAATTACTGGAAGGAGAATCACATAGACGAGAATATAATAAAAAGCAATAGAAACCTGAAGCCATTTGCCTTTTTGGAGGGGCCGCCAACGGCAAATGGCAGGCCTCACGTTGGACATTTGATGACGCGTGCTGTAAAGGACACAGTAATGCGGTATAAGTACATGACCGGTCATGACATATTGAGAAGGACTGGCGGCTGGGACTGCCATGGGCTTCCGGTTGAGCTTGAGGCAGAGAAACACTTTGGTTTTAAAAACAAAAAGGACATAGAGAACTTCGGCATAGAAAAGTTCAACCAGTACTGCAGGGATAGTGTTTTTAGATACATAGATGAATGGAACATTGTTGATGACCTTGTTGGATTCTGGGTTGATAAGGAAAATTCTTACATAACATTAAAAAATGACTACATGGAAAGTGAGTGGTGGGCATTAAAAACATTGTATGAAAATAACCTTCTGGTAAAGGATTATAAAATAGTGCCATACTGTCCAAGATGTGGCACATCACTAAGCTCGCATGAGGTTGCACAGGGTTATAAAAACGTTGATGATCCTTCAGTATTTGTCAAATTTGCAGAAAAAGGCAGAAAAAATAGATATTTTATAGCCTGGACCACAACGCCATGGACGCTGCCGTCAAATGAGTTCCTGGTTGTCAATCCTGATATGGATTATTCTTTAATAGAGAGCGATGGCTTTGAGTACTATTTATTATCATCAAAGGTAGAATCGCTGTTCAATGATTATAAATTAATAAAGACCTTTAAAGGTAAGGATCTTGAGGGCATAGAGTACGAGCAGCTAATGTCGTTTCTGGAAAAACCTGAAAATGCTTTCAGGGTTGTTGCGGCATCATTTGTAACAGCAGAGGATGGTACAGGAATAGTGCATGCAGCACCTGCATTCGGTGCTGATGATTTTGAGATAGGAAGGCGCTTTTCAGTGGAAATACTCAATCCTGTTGACCAGGATGGAAGATTTAATGAAAAGCTTCCATGGAGTGGCCTCTTTGTAACCGATGCAAATAAATCCATAATAAATTATTTAAAGGAGAACAACCTGCTTTTTAAGGCCGAGACGATGAAGCATGATTATCCATTCTGCTACAGGTGTGGCACCAGGCTGCTCTATTATCCACTGGATACATGGTTTATAAAGGTCTCGTTAATAAGGAAAAAGCTGCTTGAAAATAACGAAAAGATAAACTGGGTGCCCGACTATTTAAAGAACGGCAGATTTGGGAATTTCCTTGAGGAGGCAAAGGACTGGGCGTTGAGCCGTGATAGATACTGGGGAACCCCACTGCCCATATGGAGGTGTAATAAAAACCATTACCTTGCCATAGGAAGCAGGGATGATCTTTTAAAGTACGGTGGTTACATACCTGAGGATTTACATAGACCATATATAGATGACGTTGTATTAAAGTGCCCTGAATGCGGATCTGAAATGCACAGGGAGTCATATGTTATAGACACATGGTTCGATTCCGGAAGTGCCAGCTATGCTGCAATGCACTATCCGTTCTCAAAGGACTTTACAAAGAGCCATTTCCCTGTGGACTTTATAACGGAGGCAATAGATCAGACCAGGGGCTGGTTCTACACATTGCATGTTGTTGCATCACTTCTCTTTGACGAAAACGCTTATAAAAACGTGGTTTCCATAAGTCATATACTGGATGAGAATGGACAGAAGATGAGCAAGAGCAAGGGAAATTTCATAGCCGCTATAGACTTTTTAAATGATTACGGTGCGGACGCTGCAAGAATGTTCTTTTTTACCGGTGCACCATGGAATTCAAAGTCTGTAAACAAAAAACTGATCGGCGAGATAACAAGGAAGAATCTATCAACACTATTAAATGTTTATTCTTTCTTTGCATCAAATGCAAACATCGATGAGTACAGGTTCACAGAGATTAAAGAACCGGAAAACCTTCTTGATCGCTGGATGCTGTCAAGGCTTAACACAACGATAATAAAGGTAAGGGAGAATATGGATAATTACAATATACACACAGCATTAAGGTACATTGAGGATCTAATCTCTGAACTTTCCAATGTTTATCTAAGATTATCAAGAAAGCGCTTCTGGGAGGGAAACCTCGATGATTCAAAGGAGAGGGCATACAGCACGCTTTACTATACATTAAGGGAGACAATAAAGATGATGGCACCAATAACACCGTTCTTCTCAGAGTATCTTTATCAGAAATTATCCCCTGGAATGCCGAGTGTTCACATGGAGTCATATCCTGAGGCCATTGAAAGGTTCATAGACAATGACCTTGAAAATGAGATGGAGCATGCCATAGAGATCATGGAACTCTCAAGAAGGACAAGGCAGGAATTAAACATAAAGGGAAGGCAGCCTGTTAAGGAGATACTTATATACTCGGATATAAAGCTTAGAGACGATATAATAGATATTATATCACCTGAGCTAAACGCAGAATCAATAAGATTCATAAAAAGCGATGAAATGCCACTCAAAATAACAGTACGCGCCGATATATCAAAGGTCGCAAAGCTGCTAAAGAGCAGAATAAATGATTTTAATCTATACCTTGAAAGGAACAATGATCTTGTATACAGGGAGTTAAAATCAAAGAGGAAGATAAACTTTGATGGTATATATTTAACAGATGACATGTTTATAATGAACGAGGAGGTAAATGGAAACTACGGCTTTAACAAGGACGAAAGGTCCGGCATCTATCTATTCATAAACAGGGAGATAGATAATGATCTATTACTTGAGGGCTATGCACGTGAGATAATAAGACGTATACAGGTCATGAGAAAGGATCTTAATTTAGAATACTCAGAAAAAATAAAAACCTACATAGATGCCGATGAGGATATAAGAAGTGCTGTTGAGAGGTACATGGAAAAGATAAAAAATGAGACCCTGAGCAGCGAGATATTGTTCAAAAATGATCCTGGGGCGAGGGCCTGGGACATAGATGATAAGACAGTTTATATAAAGATAGTTAAATAACTATATTTTTTCAAGTGTTACAAAGTACCTTGTCAATGACCTGTGCTGGTAAACAGGAACAATAAACAATATTTTAAAGTATTTTTTTGAATATATTAACCTTGAGGTATCATTGATTACTATTGCACATTTGCCATGATCAATCAAAAATTCATTAAACTTCTCAAATGAAATGTTATAAAGATCTTCTATGTTTCCTGAAACTGATGAGCTCCTGCCGTATGGCATGTCTGTTGCAATGCCATTTATTTTATCATCAAGATAGAGATCCTCTATGTTTTTATTATATATCTTGTAATCATATATATTATAATACTTAAGGTTCATCTTTGTTCCTGTTACCATTGATAGTAAATAATCATTTCCTATGATCTTTCTTCCTGTTAGGGCAGCCTCAATTAGTATTCCGCCAGTTCCACAGAATGGATCTAGTATGGTTTCATTTTCCCTTGTAAAGGTCATGTTAACAAGGTACCTTGCGTACTTTGGATGCATTGAAACCGGTGAGAAGAATGGCCTTAACGGGGCCCTTCTTGACTCGAATTCCCTTGTGCTCCTTGAGTAAACAAGCCTGCACAGGTACCATTTATCAAGCTTTACCGCACGGTATATTCCCTCAGGATTGTTAAAAGAAACTGCTGATTTACCCTTTATTATTCTGCCTATTTCCCTTTCAAGAGCCTCTGTTTTATCCTTTTCAACGTTCACAACCCGGACATAGAAGCTTTTGACATTAACCTCCGGAAAATCTTTGTAATCATTTGATTCGTATATAATATTTGATATATTATTCACAAAGCCTGAGTAACGAATTTTTTCAAAGCTTCCAGAGATTATAAAAAAACCATTTGACGAAAAATTTATATTAAAATCCAGAAAGGTTTCTGATATGGCCTTCAGCTCTGTTGATACAATATCGTAGTTCTCCTTTGAAGTCTCAATTAAATATTTATTTTGAGACATTTAAACGCTTTTCTTCCCTTTCAAGATCGTCTATCAATGAGTTATATATCCTGTCAATGCGTCTTATCGATTTTTTTATTGCAGACTGTGGCTTGCCGGATTTTACCTTTACATGTATCTGCGGATTATCAAGATTTGGATGCTTTATATAGTAATGAATCTCATCAACAGAGTCGTCCCTTGATATTTCCTCAACAAGGGGCCTTAATAATGTATTATCATAGTTAATCATTTCAACGGTTATTGAATTTTTGTCCTTTGAAATAATATTAAAATGGGCATCGTTCATACCGGTTTATCTTATTCATATATATATTCTTTATCTGCAACGGCAAGCAGCATCGAGAAGTAATCCATGACATAATAGTACTTAAAAATCAGCCTGTACCTGTTTTTTATCATGCCATAAAGTATTAACATGTTCCAGTAGCTATCAGGCTTTGCCCTTTCTATTATATTATCATCAAGATCCTTTATTGAATCGTCATTATTTTTTATCCATGATATGATTTTATTATCATATACATTTGAAAGATCTGAATAACCATAGATGCCGTTTGAATGCGTATGTGATTGATCAGCACTTATTATAACAGAAACTTTTTTATTATACGGTTCCAGAGTTTTATAAAGATCGTTGCCGAATTCTATTAATTTTTGCCTGCAATTTATTCTTGGCTGCCCAATAGAGATAATATCGCCCTTTTTAAAGAAACTCAAGGGTATTATCGAGCCAAAATCCAGTGGAAAGATTGAGTGCTCGCCAGATGATGTTATGTAATACCCCGGACTTGTTATATATGATGTATTTTTATATATCAATGATGCAAGCTCTAGATCGTTTCTGAATTTTGATCTAAAGGTTCTTGTCTTTGTTTTATAGTATCCATAATAATATGAATCCATCGGAATCACTGTACCGTTTTCAAGCCTTAACCCATGCGGCGATATTATTAATTTAACATCGCTTTTATCGTTCTTTGATACCTCTCTTATTTTTTTGTTCATTTCAGCGCTTTCTTTATCCGGCATGTCTATGATCTCATCACCGTGGGGTATAACATAGATGCGTTCTATCATGTGGATAAATCACTTATGATAATATAGGTTTTCTTAATTTATTATTGATATTATATATATTTAAAAATCCATAAAAAAGTATATAAATAGCATTGTATTATACTTTAACAGAGGCTTAATTAAAAAGGTGAAAGAATATGGCATCAGAAAAACCACACATGAACCTGGTAATAATAGGCCACGTTGACCATGGTAAATCAACATTAGTCGGCAGGCTATTATTCGAGCATGGAGAGATTCCACAGCATATAATAGACGAGTACAAGAAGGAAGCTGAGGAGAAGGGAAAGGCAACATTTGAGTTCGCCTGGGTTATGGATCGCTTCAAAGAGGAAAGGGAAAGAGGAGTTACAATAGATTTAACACACAGGAAGTTTGAAACTGACAAGTATTACTTCACAATCATTGATGCCCCCGGACACAGGGACTTCGTAAAGAACATGATAACAGGTACAAGCCAGGCAGATGCAGCAGTTCTCGTTGTTTCTGCAAGGGAAGGAGAGGGAGTCATGGCACAGACAAAGGAGCATGCCTTCCTTGCAAGAACACTGGGTGTGCCGCAGCTCATAGCCGTTGTTAATAAGATGGATGCAACACAGCCACCGTACAGTGAGAAGAGATTCAATGAGGTAAAGGACGAGATAACAAAGCTGTTAACACCAATAGGCTTTAAGAACGTACCAATAATACCATTGAGCGGATACAAGGGAGATAATATAATGAAGCCAAGCCCGAACCTTTCATGGTGGAAGGGCCCAACATTAATGGAGGCATTGAATGCATTACAGGTACCTGCAAAGCCTGTGGACAAGCCATTAAGGTTACCAGTAGAGGATGTTTACTCAATAACCGGTATAGGAACGGTTCCTGTTGGAAGAATAGAAACCGGTGTTATGAAGGTCGGCGACAAGGTTATATTCATGCCGGCAAACAAGGCTGGAGATGTAAAATCAATAGAGATGCACCATGAGCCGATGCAGCAGGCAGGCCCAGGTGACAACATAGGATTCAACGTTAGGGGAATTGCAAAGAACGAGTTAAAGAGGGGAGATGTCTGCGGTCCTGCAAACAACCCGCCAACAGTTGTCAAGGGCTTCACAGCACAGATCGTTGTGCTAAACCACCCAAGCGTCATAGCTGCAGGATACAAGCCTGTATTCCATGTTCACACAGCGCAGGTTGCATGCAGAATAGATGAAATAGTAAAGACAATAAATCCAAAGGATGGCACAACATTAAAGGAAAAGCCAGATTTCATAAAGACCGGAGATATAGCAATAGTCAAGGTCGTTCCAGACCGTGCGCTTGTCATAGAGAAGGTATCAGAGTTTCCGCAGCTTGGCAGGTTTGCCATACGTGATATGGGCATGACCGTTGCTGCAGGTCAGTGCATAGATCTTGAAAAAGCGTAAAGTGATATAGATGGTTTACAAGGCCAGGATATCCTTAAGCGGCACCGAGAATAAGATCGTCGACGTTGTCTGTGAGGAGATCAAGGGAATAGCAAAGAGGACAGGCGTTGAAATACACGGTCCGATACCGCTTCCAACAAAGAGGCTCGTCGTACCAGTAAGGAAGAGCCCTGATGGGGAGGGTTCCCCAACATGGGATCGCTGGGAGATGAGGGTTCACAAGAGATTAATCGACGTTGATGCAGACGAGAGAACCTTAAGACAGCTGATGAGGATATCCATACCGGATGGCGTTAGAATAGAGATACAGATAAAAAGCTAAATTTTTTATTTTTATATAACATTAAATAAGATATTTTAATAGGTGTTTTATAACTTGTAAAGGTGTTATAGTATGGGTCGAAAAGAGGATAATATTGCCAAGGCAATGAAGTTAATTGAGATACCGGAGAGGATCAGGAACATTGATATAGCTGCACACATAGACCATGGAAAAACAACCTTAAGTGATAACCTAATAGCTGGCGCAGGCATGATGAGTGAGGATCTCGCCGGAAAGCAGCTCCTGCTTGATTACGATGAACAGGAGCAGGCACGTGGTATTACAATAAATGCCGCAAATGCATCAATGGTTCACGAGGTTGATGGAAAGGAGTACCTGATAAATCTTATAGATACTCCAGGCCACGTTGATTTCGGCGGTGACGTTACAAGGGCCATGAGGGCCGTTGATGGAACAATAATCGTTGTCGATTCTGTTGAGGGTGTAATGCCACAGACAGAGACCGTTGTAAGGCAGGCCCTTAAGGAGAAGGTAAAACCAGTGCTGTTCATAAACAAGGTTGATCGTTTAATAAATGAGCTAAAGTTAAACGCAGAGGAGATGCAGAAAAGATTTGTAAAGATCATAACCGATGTGAACAGGTTAATAACAAAGTATGCACCGCCGGAGTTCTCAAAGCAGTGGCAGGTAAATGTGCAGGCTGGAACTGTTGCCTTTGGATCTGCATACAATAACTGGGCATTATCTGTTCCGGCAATGAACATATTTAAGATATCATTTAAGGAGATATACGATTACGTTAGCACCGGCAGGCAGAAGGAGCTTGCAAAGAAGGCACCGCTGCACAAGGTTGTCCTTGATATGGTTATAAAGAATCTGCCCAACCCAAGGGAGGCACAGAAGTACAGGATACCGCAGATATGGAAGGGTGATCTTGACAGTGAAATAGGAAAGGCCATGCTAAGCTGCGATGACAACGGTCCTGTAAGCATGATGGTAACAAAGATAATAATAGATCCACATGCCGGTGAAATAGCCGTTGGAAGGTTATTCTCTGGAATAATAAGGAAGGGCAGCGAGCTCTATGTCTCAGGTGCCGGAAAAACAAAGGTTCAGGTCCTTTCAATGATGGTTGGCCCTGACAGGATACCAATAGATGAGATAGCTGCAGGAAACATCGTTGCAATAATAGGATTAAAGGGTGCAATAGCAGGTTCAACAGTATCATCATTGAGCGACATGGAGCCGTTCGAGCCAATGACGCATTACACAGATCCTGTTGTTACGCTTGCCATAGAGGCAAAGCATACCGCAGATCTTCCAAAGTTAATAGATGTTTTGAGAACGATATCAAAGGCGGATCCATCAATACAGGTAGATATAAACCAGGAAACCGGTGAGCATTTAATATCCGGTATGGGAGAGCTGCATCTCGAGGTGACAATATACAGAATAAAGAATGATTACAAGGTTGACGTTGTAACATCCGAACCGCTCGTTGTATACCGTGAAACAGTTGATAAAAAGGGCGGCCCGTTTGAGGGCAAATCACCAAACAAGCATAACAGATTCTACTTCCAGGTTGAGCCACTGCCAGAGAATGTTGTCTCGGCAATACTCGATGGAAAGATACCCGAGGGCTCAAAATTCAAGGATAAAAAGGCCGTAATGGCAAACCTTGAGGAGGCAGGTCTTACACATGACGAGGCCAGGGGGCTTGTTTGCATCTATGGAACAAACGTTATGCTTGACATGACAAAGGGAATACAGTACCTTGACGAGACCATGGAGCTGCTAATAGAATCCTTCAACGAGGCCATGGATAAGGGACCGCTGGCAAATGAAAAGGTCTATGGTTTAAAGGTAAGCCTGATGGATGCAAAGCTCCATGAGGATAGCATACACAGGGGGCCTGCACAGGTTATACCTGCAGGAAGAAACTCAATATACGGTGCAATGTGCGAGGCCGGTCGTGTTCTCCTGGAACCAATGCAGAAGGTCTTTATAAGCGTTCCACAGGAGATCATGGGCTCTGTTACAAACGAGCTGCAGCAGAGGCGTGGTGTTGTAGAGGATATGCAGCAGAACGGCGAGGAGATAACAATCATAGCAAAGGTACCTGTGGCCGGAATGATAGGTTTTGCATCTGCAATAAGAAGCGCAACCGGTGGAAAGGTCATATGGAACTCTGAGAATGCAGGATACCAGAGGGTGCCATACGAAATGCAGAAGGATGTCGTTGCAAAGATCAGGGAGAGAAAGGGACTTAAGCCAGAGCCGTACAACGAGGAATACTACGCATCCCTTTAAATATATTAATATTTAATAATTTATTTTACATTTATGAAGATAAGATGCATATCCTGCGGAAGGGATAGAAAGGGAAATGAATTATTTTGTGAATGTGGTTCTCCATTTGAGATTATTCCAGATTTTAAATATTATGATGATATAAATAGAAATTTTCCATATATAAAGAGGTTCATAAGCCTTGGCGAGGTGGAAACCCCTGTAATAAAGAAGCATAATTTTTCAATGAAGCTTGATTATTTCTCGCCAACGTTCTCATACAAGGATCGTGGTTCAAGGACTTTAATATCGTATGTTAATGATCTTAAAATAAATGAGATAAATGAGGATTCTTCAGGTAATGCCGGTGCATCAATTGCCGGCTATGGTGCTGCCGCCGGAATTAAGGTAAAAATTTTTGTTCCTGAGAATGCAAGCGCCGCAAAATTAAGTCAGATTATGAGCTATGGTGCACAGGTAATAAAAATAAAAGGTTCAAGGGATGATGTTCAGAGGGCCGCCCAGGCATCCGATGGTTTCTATGCAAGCCATATACTTAGGCCGGAGTTCAGGGATGGCATAAGAACGCTGGCATACGAAATATTTAATCAGGGCATGCCGGATCATATATATGTGCCTGTATCTGCAGGAACCCTGTTGCTCGGCCTTTATTCAGGATTGAAGCACCTTTATGAATCATCTGAAATAAAAACCATGCCAAAGATCATAGGTGTCCAGCCCGAAAATATATCACCGGTATGCTCAAGGCTTAACAACATTAAATATGACCCTGATAATAATTTAACGTCCATAGCCGATGCTCTTGTATCAAAAAGACCCGTGCTTATTGAAAGGATGCTTGAGGCACTTTATAAATGCATATCTGTATCCGAGGACGAAATAAAAATAGCAAGGGATGAGCTTGCGGCGTCAGGCATATACGTTGAGTACAGCTCGGCAACGGTTTACGCGGCCTACAAAAAGGTGAGACTTGATAATTCAATGCTGATACTCACAGGAAATGGATTAAAAAATCAGTGATAATCAATATTATTTATCGTGTAATAGTATGAAACATCAACGCCGCCGCGCTTTGCCATTATTGATACAGAGCAGTACTTTTCCAGAGATAGTTCTATTGCCTTTCTTGCGCTTTCAGGATCGATGTCACCCTCAAATATATAATGTATTACAGCGTATCTTAGTATTCTTGGATGCTCGTCCCTTTTTTCACCCTCGATCTCGCATCTGTAATTTTTGACGTTTTGCCTCATCTTTTTTAATATATTTAAAACGTCATCGCTTGTGCATGAACCCATGGCAAGCATTAACAGCTCTGTTGGTGAATGATGCGAATCATTATTAATTATTGAATTCTTTATGCTAACAGGACTTTTCTCATCATCACTGATAAAGCCGGTATCAGGATCAAATTTAAATGATACCTTCATAAAACGTTATAATAAATTAATATAATATTTTATCCAATGTTTTTGAATTCGTTTATTAGTTTACGTACCATGGCCTCTGGCAGGCCGTAATATGATGCCGTTACTTTTGCATCCATTGTTTCGATGTATGTATTTATAATGTTTCTGTGAAACTCACCCATCATCGATGATTTTTCCTTTAATGACTTTATAATGCTGTCCTTTACAGAGACAAGGGCCGCCCTTTTTTTATCCATTTCATTTATTTCATTGTTTACGCTTTTAAGCTCAGAGAGCATTTCATCAACAGTTTTTTTGTCACCTGCTATTTCGGTTAGTTCCATTCTTTTTATTCCCATGAAGCTTCTGGAGTAATCTATTATTATTGTTGAGAATCCGCCTGGTTCATAGACCTTTCTTGCAGGGCCTATTCTTGATTGCATGTTAACCGGTGATATTATTCCCATTGATTCTAGTATATCAATCTGCTTATTCACCGCCTGCGATGATATACGCATCTGCCTGCTTATGTTTAACGCATAGGAGCTCGCATCACAGAGAGATTTTAATATATCCCTTCTTGTTTTATTTGAAAAAATTGATAAAAAGTCCCAGTCATCGTACATAAAAATCAAAAAAATTTAATCTATTTTAACTGATCTGCCAGTTCCCTCTGATTTCTTCTTCTGAACCGTAACATCAAGGATGCCATTTGTAAATTTGGCAGTGACCTTGTTTGAATCAACCTCGCTGTCAAAGTTTACATTCTTATAGTATTTCCTTGCACCCTTGTCAACTGATAGCGTCATGTTGTTATCGCTTACGGTTAATGATATATCCTCCTTGTTGACACCGGGCAGCTCAAATGTGACGTAGATGTTGTTTTTATCCTCATTTATATCGGTTAATGGTTCCCTGTAACCCTCGCGCTCCTCGTAGAGTGATCTCCTCCCGGGCACGTTGCCAAACTCCTGGAATACTGGCTTCCCATCCGGCCCTATCTTGTATGAGAAGCCGTATACATATGGCCCTGAGATCTTTATCTTGTCAGGATCCTTCATCACGGATTCCCAGAACCTTGCAATCTCATTGTTGATCCTTCTCATGTCAAGGCCGAACTCCTCATAGAGTTCTCTGAATATCTCATCCCAGTCATCCTCATCCCTTCTTGTAACCATACATCTCACCTCCAGTTATCAACCATTGGTTGACAACTACTTAATCATAATTAAGTATATAAAATTTACTATTTAATAAAATATAATATAAAAATCAATATATTAAAATAAGATGCAATACGAAAAATTTTAATAAACAATTGGATGATTAAAAATCAATCCTCTCCTGATTTATGTATATAGTATTCTCCTATAATATTCTCGACTTCAGAATCTGGAAGCTCAAATCTTCTTACCTTTATATCACTTTCAAGCAACATGAGTTTTGCAAGATCGTCAGGATAACCCTCTGAATATATAATCTCGTCAATATATGCATTCATTAACATCTTTGAGCATACAACACATGGATGCGTTGTTACATAGATCTTTGCACCTTTTATACTTACACCATTAACTGCGGCCTGTATTATTGCATTCTGCTCGGCATGAAGACCGCGGCACAGTTCATGTCTTTCACCTGACTGAATGCCAAGCTCATCGCGTATGCATCCAACCAAATCACAATTTACAGCATGTGTTGGCGGGCCATTATAGCCGGTGGCCAGCACCTGGTTATCCTTCACGATGACGGCCCCAACCTTGCGTCTTGTGCAGTTCGATCTTGAGGCTGCAAGGTAGGCCATCCTCATGAAGTACTCGTCCCATGTTGGCCTCTTGTAGATACCTTCCATATTTATAAGAGAAATAACAGATTAATAAAGATATCTAAAGGTGATGCTGCACATATGATTTATATAATAGATAAAATTCTGATTTATTTTATATTATAATTTTATTAAATTCTTTTAATGATATGATATAAAGTTTAATAATATTTATTATGATAAAATACATTACAAGTTAATGGAATTTGACCTTGAATTCTTTAGGGAGAACAATTTTGTAAGAAAACAGTGCAGGGTATGCTCCTCATACTTCTGGACGCTGGATGATAAAAGAAGCACATGCGGTGATCCGGCATGTAATGGTTATTCCTTTATAAATAAATCCCCGGTTTACAAAAAATACAATGTGGATGAGATGAGAGATGAATTCATAAAATTTTTCGAGAACGATTCACTTCCGCATAAATTTGTTGAACCGTATCCTGTTGTGCCAAGGTGGAGGGACGACGTCTTACTTGTAAATGCATCAATATATGATTTTCAGCCTCAGGTAACATCGGGTCTTGCAAAACCGCCCGGAAATCCAATTGTAATGTCACAGCCAAGCATAAGGATGCTGGACATAGACCTTGTTGGGAAAACCGGCAGGCATCTAACAAGCTTTGAAATGCTATGCCATGATTCATTTAATTATGATGATAATTATATTTACTGGAAGGATGAAACCGTAAGATACTCTTTTAGGTTCCTTACAGAGAGATTAAGGGTTGATCCATTATTAATAACATATAAGGAGAAGCCATGGTTCGGTGGTGGAAACGCAGGCAATGCCCTTGAGGTCTTTGTTATGGGCCTTGAGGTTGCAACACTTGTTTTTATGGATCTTAAGGAGGATAAGAACGGCGATATAGAGCTAGAGGGCACAAGGTATTCAAGGATGCCATTGAGGGTCGTTGATACCGGCTATGGACTGGAAAGGCTTGTGTGGCTTTCAACAGGAACGCCAACGGTCTATGAGTCAATATATAAAAGATCGCTTGACTATATAATAAAAAATTCAAATGCTGAGTATGTTTCACCAGAGATTATGGCCAGAATCTCGGAGATAGCCGCAGAGATAGATCCGTACAGCGATGAGCTGGTCCTATCAAGGATAAATAAAACCGGGGACAAAAAATTTATGGAAATGCTTGATAACATAAGAAGCGCCTATGGGCTCGTTGACCATGCAAGGACGCTGCTTTTAATGTTTTCAGATTATGTTATACCATCAAATGTTAAGGTCGGATATCTTGCAAGGATGCTCCTAAGGAGATCGTTTAGATTCATGGAGAAGATAAAATTCAATGGCAGCATAAACGATATTTTCGATGCTGTATATGATGAATTTAATAAGATAATAAAAAATTACGATAAAGACTTTATAAACAACATTATAAAAATAGAGACTGAAAAATACAAAGAGATGCTCAGATCCGCACCGGAGATAATAAGAAAACACATAAATAAAAACACAATAAGCAATGAAAACATTGCAAAAATATACGATACATATGGAATACCACTGGAAATTATATCAAAGGTCTTTAAGGATTTAACAAACAAAGAACTGGATGTTCCAGAAAACTTCCAGGAGTATCTTGTAAAACTTCATGAAAATGTAAAAAAACCGGAGAAAACTGTTAAGGATTATCCGGATATAAACACAAGACCTTTATATTACAATGACACGGGCATAATGGAGTTTACAGGCATAGTTATGTACTCAAATGGCAATGAGATAATACTTAACCAAACAGCCTTTTACCCCGAGGGTGGTGGCCAGCCGGCTGATCACGGGTACTTTTTATACAATGGTAAGAAGATAGAGGTTCTTGATGTGCAAAAATATGGTAATTCCATAGTTCATATAATAAATGGAAGCATCCCGGAGCATTCAAGAATAAAGGGCTTCGTGGATAAGGAAAGAAGAACGCAGTTAATGATACATCACTCTGCAACACACCTCCTGCTTGGCATATGCAGGGCATACTTCGGCGAGCACGTATGGCAGAACAGTGTAAAAAAGGATATAGATGAATCCAGGCTTGACATAACACATTATAAAAAAATCACTGAGGATGATATAAAAAACATAGAGAATATGTGCCTTGATGCGATCATGGCATCAAAGAATATACATGTAAAAAACATAGAATGGAACCGGGCAATATCTGAGTACGGCTTCAGGCTGTTTGAGGGTGGGTTTCCGTTATCAGATACTATAAGGGTTGTTACAATAGATGATATAGATTCTGAGGGCTGTGGCGGCACACATTTAAAGAACACAAAGGATATTTTAATGCTAAAGATTGTTTCAACGGAAACAGTTCAGGAAGGAATACAAAGGATTGTATTCACCGCAGGACCCGCAGCGTTAAGATACTCACAGAAGCTTTACAGCATTATAAATGATGAGCAGGAATATTTAAAGGTTCCGCCTGAAAAAATACCGGAGCAGTCGATTAAGCTTGTAAGGGAGAACATAGAGAATAAAAAGATGATTAACAGCCTGGAAAGGGAGCTTGCAGAGATTTACATAAAAAACGCATTAAGGATTGATGATGAAAGCTTTTACATAAAATCAAATGAAATATTATCAAGGATCATATTAAAATACACAGGGGCGCGTAATGGCAGGTTTATAATAAATACAGGCTCAAGAATATACATATCATCATCATACAACGATGCCGATGTAATTGCCTCAATGCTGTCAAATAATTACAGCGGTTCAAAAAGGGTTGCAATATGTGATTGTAATGCAAATGAAAACTTAATAAAGGAGATTTTAGTAAAGATAAAAAGATGATATTTCAGGAGACAAATGAGATCATAAATAAATATTATAAATATTATAAATATGAGGAAAACGAATATTCATGCGTCTTCTATATAAATGATCCCGGCAGTGATGATGATTTTATAAAAATGCTTGAATCACTGAACGGGATTGGTTATACAGCATTTACAAATGATGATCCAATGAGCATAGTTGTAATAAGAAATTCGAGCACAAAATCAATACTTTTAAAATTAATAATGTTTATGGTAACATTAATAAGTATTGCTGCAACAGGCATTATATATTACTCATATTATTATAATATTCACAATATTTATGATCTTTACGGCATCATCCTGTTTTCACTGCCGTTACTGTCGATATTATTTATAAGAGAGCTTTCAAAATATATAATTTTAAAAAGGATGAATATAAAATATGAAATGCCAATTTTTGTGCCTGCACCTGGTTTTGGTACCCTTGGCATGGTAAATTCAAATAAAAGACAGTTTTCAACATATAAAGTATCAATATATGCCGGGTCTGCATCAATATTTTCCGGATTCTTTGCATCCATGATTTTTATTATAATAGGTAACGCCATTGGCGGATCACAGATGGCCGAGATTATATATTCTCCATTGAAATCGCTTAATTTTCCTGAAATATATTACCTTGGCCTTAACAGAATTCTGCCTCAGGATGTTATGCCGTATCCTGTTGCATTTGCTGGCTGGTCTGGGCTAATAACAACGGCCATAAATGCCCTGCCAGTGGGCTATCTTGATGGTGGTTTAATATTCTCATCAATAATAAATAAAAGATTTAAATATGTTTCATATGCATTTCTCGGAATTCTTGGCATAATAGGGATAATATATTATTATTACATGTTTATTTTAATAGCAATAATAATAGTCACGGGGCTTAAACCGGTAACATTGAATAATATAGTCATACCGAAGGCATCTGTGAAGGCTCTTGCCATAGGCGCAATAATAATCATAGTCATGGGCTTTGTGCCTGTTCCCTATCATGATTATAACAATGTATCAATACATGTTTATCAGAATGATTATGTTGTTACACCTGCCAGGCCCGAAAACGTATCCATAAAGGTAATTATTAGCAACAATGGCCCATCACTTATAAGACCGGAATTCTCGGTATCTCCAGATGTAAAATACCATGTTTTATCAAATAAAAGCTGTCTTGAACCCGGGCATTCCGGCATATTTATAATAGAGATACATAAAAAATTCAGGCCCGGGATTTATAAATACAGTATATATGTTTACACAGGTGCCCAGAAGCTGACGGATGGAATAAATATATACAGCCTCATGGCAAATTCAGGCATCCTGTTTAATAATATGACGAATCCATATTACGGTGTTTCAAGCAAAAACTTCACCCTGAACATTTACAATACATTTGACCAGAGCATAAATGTTACGATATTAATATTCTCAACAGGCAACGTTTATTACCATACAGGAAACATAACAATAGACATGGGTAAAAGCTATGCAATGAAAAATGTAATAATAAATTCAGGCTCAAGCTTTAAAATGGACATAACATCAAATGGCCATGCAAGGATATGGATAGTAATAATATACAAGAATTACAGCGGTGCAATGGCAACAATAAATCTGAACTAGAATTCAAGGGCAGCATAGCTCATATCTGTATTGGAATATGCAAAGTACTCTTCGTTTGATACGGCTATCACACCAGCATGGTACCTGAACCTTGATATATTTTTCATTACTATTTTGCTTAAGCTTTCCCTTCCAATTTCGTTGTATATCGATATACACAGCATGTTTTTTATGATTTCCTCGCCAACGCCGGTTGCAACCACGGCACCGTTTTCACCGCAGAATATGCCGGCACCAGGAACCGGTGAGTCACCAACACGGCCCCTCAGCATTGGCGGTGCACCGCCAGTGGAAACTGCTGCAGCAAATTCACCATTTACCCTGGCAACCGCGCCGACGGTATCAACAAATTTTGATATGTCAACTGTTTCCATCATTTTATTATATGAATCAATTTTCCTGCTTAGGATCATTGATATGTCATTTTCCCTTCTTTTTGCTGCCCTTTCCGTTGATGGATCGTATTTCTCGAAGCCAAGCAGGTGCGCAAACTTTTCGGCACCATCACCGGCCATTATAAGATGCGGTGATCTCTCCATAACTGCCCTGGCAACAAGCACAGGATTCTTCACATTTTCTATGGCCATGACTGAACCAAAGCCCTTTGATGTCATGACAGCAGCGTCCATCTGTATTGAGCCGTCAAGCCTCATGCATGAGCCCGTTCCTGCATTAAAGCACGGATCGTTTTCCATAAGCACAACGGCATTGCATACAGAATCAAGAGCACTGCCTGATTTTGATTTAACCGCGTATTCCATTAATTTCTGTTCAACGCCTGTTGAGCCTGCACCACCATGGAGCATTATCACATTCATGGTAAACATATGTTTAGTCTTTATAATTATCTTTTCATTCTCTTTACAATGGCATCGATAAAATCCGAGCATTTTAAACCATTGTTTAAATTTAATGACGCTGGAAGAATACCATCTGAATAAACGGAGTTTAATGCGTTTCTTAATATTAACGCGGCATCATTAAAGTTCAATCTGCGCAGCATCATGGATGATGCAAGTAAAAACGATGTTGGATCGGCAAGATCATAACCCTCCTCGGTGAATGACGGCCTGCTCTGTGATTCAAATAATGATATGAAATCGCCAAGTATTGCACCAAAAAATGTTCTTGCGCTTATTATTTTTATTATTAATGATGAGAGCCTCGAATCAGGAATAAATATATTGAATCTGCTTTCTGATGTCATCTCATCGTACAAATTGTACAAATTTTCTATTTCAACAGGCATCTCCATTTTGTTAAGTGTGTTATAAACCCATAGTGGTGCATGGCTTCCCGTGTAATCATCAGCTACCAGTGTTCTTTTTATACCATATAATGATGAGATCTCGGCGATCTTCGACGCTATTTTAATAATCCTGTACCTGCTTGTACCCTTTAGGAATATATCGCTGTCACCGCCTATTGAAATATTGAAGCTCTGCTGAAGGTACTGCCTTAGCATATCCGAGTCCTCGGAATCGTATGAAAAGTGATATACCTCATCAATGGACGGTGAGAAGATAAAGATCTCCTTTCCTTCAGATAGCCCTGGCAGGCCGGTTATGCATTTCACGTCTGTGTATAGATTCAATATTCTCTTTATATTTATGTTTATATCATGGCCGTTTATGTTTGAGCTCAGCGGGCCTTTCATTACAAAAACTGTCTTTCTTATATCCTCTATTGATTCCCTTGGCAGGTACTTGCCATATTTTTCGTATGCTTCTCTACCAATGTATATCTTCTTCCATTCTATTGATTTTGATCCTGAATATGCAATTTCAATTGCAGAGTTAACAGCATTTATCATGGCCCTTGTCAGTTCTGTACCCTCACCGTCTCCCTCTATGTAACCTATCGTAACATCATCAGGTATGATTAAATGATTGCCATCCAGTTTTATGTACACGATTCATTATCATAAGTATGTTATAAATACTTATGCAGATTTATTTTCACAGATAAATTCTTTTATAATAGAAATAAATTAATAAACATGAGAACAGAGCACGATGTTATAGGCAGTGTTGAGCTTGATGATTCTGTTTACTATGGCATAAATACATACAGGGCCATGAACAATTTTAAAATATCAGGAATAAAGGAGGATGATGACCATATAAAGGCAATAGCAATGGTCAAGAAGGCAGCTGCCTATGGAAACCATAGAGCCGGGAAGCTTAACGATGAGCTTTACAGTGCAATAGACCAGGCGTGTGACCTGGTTATATCAGGAAAATACAATGACCAGTTTGTTATAGATGTTTACCAGGCAGGTGCAGGAACCTCATTTAACATGAACGCAAACGAGGTTATTGCCAACATAGCACTGGAAAGGCTTGGCCATAAAAAGGGCGATTATAAGATAATACATCCAAATGACACTGTAAATATGAGCCAGTCAACAAATGATATATACCCAACAATGATGCGCGTTGCAATAATGATAAAGGCTCCTGACCTTCTGGAATCAATGAACCAGCTGATAATGTCTCTTAACAGGAAGGGCGAGGAATTCTCAAAGATATACAAAACAGGAAGAACACACCTGCAGGACGCCGTTCGTGTTACACTTGGCGATGAGTTCCGTGCCTGGGCCTATGCCCTTGCAAAGGATATGAAGGAAATAAAAAATGCACTGGATTACATATTAGAATTAAACATAGGCGGAACGGCTGTTGGAAACGGCGCCAATACACCTGATGGATACAGGGATTACGCCGTTGAGGCACTTTCAAATATGTTAAAGGTGAACTTTAGAACCTCTGGAAACATGATGGGTGTTATGCAGTTTATGACTGATTTTTCCAGGTTCATGAACTCTCTTGCGAACACTGCAATAGACCTTGGCAAGATCTCTGACGATTTAAGGCTTTTATACTCGGGACCTGGAGCCGGAATCCGTGAGATACTGTTGCCGGCAGTGCAGCAGGGGTCATCAATAATGCCTGGAAAGATAAATCCATCAATACCGGAGGCAATGAACATGATATGCAATTCTATACTTGGTGCCCAGCAGGCGGTAAACATGTCGGCAAAGGCAGGGCAGCTTGAATTAAACGTCTTTATGCCAAATATAGATTATGAGATAACAAGATCAATAACAATACTTAAAAATGGCATGGACATGCTCAGGGAAAGGGCCATAGATGGTATAAAACCAGATTTAAAGCACTGCAGGCTGCATCTACAGAACAGCTTTGGATCTGCCGCATTGCTTAATCCATACCTTGGCTATGATACCGTTGCTGCAATAGTTGAAAGGGCCCTTGAAACCGGCGAGAATATCAGGGATCTTGTCCTGCAAACAGGAAAAATAACTGAGGAGCAGTACGATAAAATATTCTCGTTCATGAATGAATAATTTTATATACCGACCCATGGGTCCTTTTTATATACCTTTGAAACCACCATGGTTTCAAATTTTATTATACCCTGTGTCCTTGCAAGGTTGTCCTCAAAGTCCTGGACTGCCTCGAGATTAAGGAAGAGCCCCTGCAGCAGGAGCTGGTTCTGGCCACGTCTTCTGTAAAGAGATATAATATCAGGGTTCTCCGCTATCTTTGATGCTATTTCATCTATTCTTTCGGCGTCGGTATCGACCCTTATGCATACTTTAATACTGTTTTCTATGGTATGCAAATCCACAAGGGCCGAGAAACCTGTTATTATCTTCTTTCTTACAAGCTCATTTATCCTTCTTCTAACCGTTGCCTCGCTTGTATTTAGCATCTTTGCAATCTCCGCATTAGACATCCTTGCGTTATATCTCAGGAAGCACATTATATCACGGTCAAGCTCGTCAAATGGTAGTATTGATTGGTCTATCTTGCTCCATCTTAGCGTTAGGTCACATTCATATTTTTTTAGGTAATTTTCATTATTATTATCTGCCATAATATGATATTTTAAGACAATATTTAGAGTTTTCTATTAATCATTAAAATGATGCTTTTATGAAATGATAAATTATGAATATTTTATATGATTTCCTTTTATAAATTTTTAATATAAATATATATGGAAATACTTATAATAAATTTATTTTTATTAACTGCATTCAGTAACATTAATAACGATATAAAACATATTAAAAGCATGAAGGTTTACTTTGAATCTTATGGCTGTACCCTTGAAAAATCAGAGGCTGCCCTTTACGTTAATAAGATGTTGCAGGATGGTGGCGAACTTGTTGATGACCCTGAAAGGGCCGATGTAAGCGTTATAGGAACCTGCGTTGTTATAAAGCATACAGAAGACCATATGCTTAAAAGGATAGGTGAGCTGTCAAAAAAATCAAGGAACGTGCTTGTTCTTGGATGCCTGGCAACAGTAAACGGAAACACACTTGAATCAGAAAATATTAGGGTGATAAAGCCAAGGGAATTCAGAAGCTTTTACACAGGAACACTTGATGATGTTAAAATAAAGGAGCCATCGATACTTGATGGAATTCCAATAAACCAGGGATGCACCGGCCATTGCAACTTCTGCATATCACATATATCAAGGGGGAAGCTTTTATCAAGAAGCCCGGAGAAGATAGTTGGCCAGGTAAGGATGCAAATCGAATCAGGAATAAGGGAGATCAGGATAACATCGCTGGATACGGCCGCCTATGGAAAGGATATAAATACAGATCTTGCGGATTTAATAAATAGTATAACAAGACTTGACGTGGATTTTATGCTAAGGGTTGGCATGATGGAGCCCAGGAACACATATGATATACTGGAGAAATTAATAGATGCCTATAAAAATGATAAGGTCTTTAAATTCCTGCATCTGCCTGTTCAGAGCGGGGACAACAGAATTCTTGATTCCATGAACAGGGAATATAAGATAGAGGAAGCCGGGCATGTGATAAAAAGATTCAAAGAGGAATTCCCGGACATGGTGTTTTCCACAGATATAATAGCTGGATATTATACAGAGAACAGCGAGAGCATGGAGAACACTTACAAATTCATAGATACCTACATGCCAGATATAATAAACATAACAAGGTTTTCACCAAGGCCATACACGCCGGATTTTTCAAGGAAGACGATGCCATCGAACATTACAAAGGAATTCTCAAAGAAAATCATGGAAATGCATAAAGAATACATGGATGAAAAGCTTTCCAGATACCATGGAAGGATATTAAAAGTTATTGTAACAGAAAGAACCGAAAATGCATACCTTGCAAGGGATGTCAACTACAGGCCGGTTATAATAAAAGGCGATGTAAAATTATATGATAGATTAAATGTTGAGATCGTTGATCATGGGGATACATATTTAATAGGAAAAATTTAATCAACGGAAACTATTTCGTCCATTATATATTTATTTGATCTTTTTATAAAGAGCGATTTGAATTCCTGCGGTGTCAATACAGGAACGCTAAATTTTTCCTCATCATCCAGTGAAACCCTTGGACAGCCGGTGAAAACAACAGCATCGCACCTAAGATTTTCTATATCGTACGGATTAACGTTATCCGCTGTAACAAGTATTGCATCCTTGCCAAGTGATAATAATTCCCTGTATATATGCTCTGCAAGCCTTCTTCTGTACTGGCCTATCTTTGTATCCATCAAAACGCAGAATTTCCTTGCGTCAAGGGCCCTGGATATTCTCAAATACCTCCTTCTTATAAATAGATCGACATCATTTTTTATGTTTTTTATTCTTCTCTCATTTAAATCAAGAAGGTAAACATCCTTGTCAGATGCCAGCTGTGCACCAATTGCATGGAACATGCCGGTACTCACAACAAGAAATGCATCAACATCAAGGGCAGAGCTGTGCACAGCACTGAAATTGCAGCCGAGCACCTGCCCCGGGTATTTCATCCTTTTATCAGTTTTACCTATAACCGTTTTTATGCCAAGCCTTTTTAATATATCAGAAACGTAAAGCATCTCATCGTAATACTGTATCGATGATAGCAGACCAATGGTATTATACTTTTTAAGATCGTAAAATATCGATTCATCAAGTTCTATAACATCATTTCTGTATTCAATGAAGATCACGGGCTTTGGGTACTTTATATTTGGTATCTCTGAGTGGCCGAACTGAACTATGCAGTCAACATTATCGTATATTTCCCTGTTGCCTATATCACAGGCACCATAGAAGCCCTGGGAGCTTATAATAACGTTAAAATCCTTTGAAAACATATTAAAAAGCCTGAAGGCGGATGGTTTTAAACCATCAGGTATCTGCAATAGTATCCTCTTTGCATTCATTGCCTTCAGCTGTTCAATAACATCCATGGAAAAGCATTGTTATTAATTATAAATAAATTTATAAATTGAAAAGGTTTTTTATATCTTTAGGTTTGAGCTGTGGCCACCAAAGAATGATGCCTGTGGATTTATGTACTTTTTTATATAGTTTATTGCCTGGTATGCCTGCGCACCGCCTATTGCTATTAGTGGGTTTGCCGGCTCACCCTCGACACTTGCAACGTCTCCGGCAGCATAGATTCCTGGTATGTTTGTCTCCAGTTTACTGTTAACAAGAACGCCTCTCTTGTTTGGGCTTAACTGCAGCGGCAGTGATTTGTATATATTTGCCCTTCCAACATGGCCTATGGCAACAACCAGTGCATCAAGGCCAAGCTCAGATATATCATTTGTCAGCTCATTTTTTATCTTTATGCTCTCAAGCTTTGAGCCACCATCTATTGAGATAACAGAGCTGTTTACTATAAATGTTATCTTTTCATTCTTCCTTGCAAGGTCTATTGTCTTTTCTGCGGCCTTGAAGTTCTCACTATGATGTATTATATAAACGTGCCTTGCCGTGTTTGCAAGCTCTGTTGCGTAATCAAGGGCCGAGTCACCACCGCCGACAACGGCAACTGTTAAATCCCTGAACTTCTCTGTGTCCTTTACTGTGTATGTTAAACCTTTATTGAAAAACCTATCCTCGCCCTCGCAGCCTATCTTCCTTGGCGTGAAATCACCTATGCCCGTGCATAAGAGAACGGCCCTGGCATTGTATTTATATACGCCATTGACCTCTATTTTAAATATGTCATTTTCCTTTATAATGTCCGTGACCTTGCTGTTCAATTCTATTCTATTATTGAATGTTTTTGCCTGCTCGTACATTTGATCCCTTAGCTTTATTGCATTTATCTTCGGTATTCCCTGGACATCATATACAGGCTTCTCCGGATAAAGCTCAGGTATCTGACCACCAACATAATCAAGTGCCTCAAGCGTTATGCTCTTTATATCCCTTAAGCCTGCGAGAAACGTCGCAAAAAGGCCGGTGGGCCCGGCACCTATAATGACAAGATCATAATCTTCCATGCGTATGTATATAAATGATGTTAATAAATATTAATAGGTAAACAATAATTTTATTCCATTAAAAATTGTAAAGGGAGCTCCCATGATACTGGGATGCGCATTCTATTGACTTAAATCTTGCATTCCTGTTTTTTAGATAGTTATAAACGGTTTTGTATGCAAGCTCTGGTGTGTTGTTTTTCTCGCTGAGATGCGTTAAAAGGATGTATGAATTATTATTTGAAAGGTATATTGCCTCGGCGCTCTGCTCGTTTGAAAGGTGCCCGTACCTGCCCTTTATCCTTGCCTTTAAATGCTCCGGATATGGCCCGGAGGCAAGCATCTCCGGATCGTGATTTGCCTCCAGGGCTATTAAATTCGAATTCTTTATTTCGTCTATTAATGAATCGCCAACAAATCCAAGATCTGATACAACAGAGATCTTGATGTTTTTATTCTTTATTATATAGCCTACCGGGTCAACGGCATCGTGGCTTATGCTCACAGCATTTATAAAAAAGTTGCCTATTGCGACCTCGTCGTTTATTTTATATCCATTGATTCCAAGTGATTCAAGGGTTGCGGCCCTTGAATAAACATCGGCGTATTTTGACATGGCCCTGGCATTCCTTGAGTGATCACCGTGCTCATGGGTTATAAAAAGTGATCTGTTTCCAGGTATTGAAAATTTATTTTCTATAATTTTATACCTTTTTAAAGATATGCCAAAATCAATTATTATTGCATCGTATTCGTCCCATATAACTGTTGAATTGCCCCTGCTGCCTGATGCTATGTTCAGAAAGTTTAGCATGCATACATAAGTATTTATTCAATTATATTTTTTGTTGATAATTCTTTTATTTTATAATTAATATTTTTTTAAACTAAAAATATTTATATATTCTTTTTAAATACTGATTTAGGTGAATACATGGCAGATGAACTGTCACTCAATGCCAAAAAGGTATACGATGCAATGAAAAAACTGGGTGCAAATTCAGAAGAAAAATTAAAGACGGCAGATGATATAATGAAGGCTGCCGGTGTTGGCAAGGGTATTGTAACATCAGCACTTCAGGAACTTGCAAACAAGGGATATGTCAAGAGAGTGGCAAGGCAGAAGAGTGCCGGTTACTATACATTGAAATAACTCTTTATTTAATATTTTTTCACCTTTTGGTTAAACAATAATTATATACTGAATTTGTTTATTTATATCTGTGAGGAGTTTAATAATCAACATAGATCGTGATAACGATTTTGGCATGAAGGCCGGTGTTGAGGGACCTGTTATTGGCTATGCTGATTGTTATAATGCGGCATTAAGACTTATATCCACGGATCCTGAGGATTCTGACGGAAACGGGCTGTTCGGAGCCCTAAAACATTACGAGGATTTAAAAAGAAGGGGCGAGGATGTTGAGATAGCACTCATAACAGGCGATGATGATGTTGGTGAAAAATCAGATGAAATAATAGCAGCGCAGATAGATGATGTGCTGTCAAATGATAGGTTTGATGATGTTATACTTGTTTCTGATGGGGCCGAGGATGATTACATAATCCCAATAATAGCCTCAAGAATAAAGATAAGGTATGTAAAACATATTATAGTAAGGCACAACCAGAATATAGAATCCATGTACTATTACATCGTCAGGGCTGTAAAGGATAAAAAGATAGCAAGGAAGTTTACGATTCCAGTAGGCCTTGTCTTTCTTACATACGGCATCTCGGCATTAATATTCACATTATACACAATATATGCCTTCCATTCTTATTATATAGACCCAAGCGCCGCTGCAATAATGCTTGTTACAATAGTTCTTGGATCATATTTTATAGAGCGCGGCCTTGAGATAAGGTCATCAATAAGAAATATATTATCAAGAATGATTACAAACGCAAGGGAAACAAAGATATCTTTTCTTTTCTCTGTAATATCAATATTAATAGTCCTTTCAGGCATTGTTTACAGTTACACCGCAACAATAAAGTATGGCCCGGTCATTGACAAGATCTTTGTTTTTATAGCATACTTTGTATGGTGGGCTTTTGCAGCCTTTTTAATACGTGAGATTGGAATATATATAGAGAATATAATAGTAAACAATGAAAACATTAAGCCATGGTTTGGAATACTCTTCATGCTCTCGCTTACATTTATAATATATGGAATGATAAATTACATGATGTATGCCATGTCATTTATATCGTTTTCATCGGCTGTTATCAGCATATCTTTAATAATAATAGGCATAGTAGTTGCGGTCACATCATCATTTATACACAGATATTACAGATCTGATGCAGATGAGGCTTAAACGCTGGATACCATTATACAGGGAAATAGCAGCCGATCTTAATATAAGAACGTTCAACGATTATTATGCATCAAAGATGCTTCAGAATTATGCATTTACCATGAAAGATATAAAATTCAATGAAAGAACTGCCTATATAATAGGCAACTCCCCGGATATGGAAGATTATTTGCCATCGATATCGTCCGGGATTAAGATCGTTGCAGATTCCGCAATAACCAGGTATTTAATGAGGTGTGGTTATCCTGACATAATCGTAACGGATCTTGACGGAAACATAAATGATATTATAAATGCAAATAAAAATGGTGTTTTAACTTTTATACATGCCCATGGAGATAATATTATTAAGATAAACAGTTATATAAAATACTTCAAAAATTTTATAGGCACAACACAACACATACCAATAAAAAATATATACAATTTTGGCGGTTTTACAGATGGTGACAGGGCCGCATATATTGCAGATTATTTCAATTTCAATGAGATAGTTTTAATAGGCTTTGATTTTAATAGGCCGTATATAAAGGACTATTACACGGTTAATGATATAATAATGAAGAGAAAAAAGCTCCAGTGGGCGTTAAAATTAATTAAAATGCTTGCGGAATCACGTGGAAGTAAATTCACGGAATCAGGCATTATAGAGATATAATTTTATTATCCCTGTATACTATTGCCTTATTATATATATCAATCTTTAGTGTATTTTCTATATCATCTTCAAAGCCCATGAGTTTAAGCCTCCTTGAGCCGCTGCATCTTCTTGTTCTATCTATATAATCATTTACATCATAATAATCATTTAAAAGTGCCTTTCTTAAAAGCTCGGCAAAGATTAGATCCTCGTCGCTGGTGCCGTCAGGCCTGTTTGATACTATTATATCAACATCTTTATCCGTTAAAGCTCTTACAGTTGCAGAGAAATTTATATATGATGATATAAAAATGTCACCAGGGAATTTTAACAGCTTAAAGAGCACCTTAATACCATTTGTTGATGTTAATATCATTATTTTGCCGGATAGATCCAGATTTATTATCTCAGATGGGCTGTTTCCATAATCAAAGCCCGGAATCCTCATGCCGTAGCGTTCACCGCTTATAAATGAATTATTAATCCTTTTTCTCAGTGAAAAGGCATCCTTTATGCTCCTTGCCGGTATTATATAGGAAACGCCATTCATTAATGCTATTGATATTGTTGTTGTTGATCTGTATATATCAATAAGAACCTTTGTGTTCTTTGAGAAGTCCCTGGTCCTTCTACCGTCAACTATATTTATCATTTTGCCATTATTATTAATCAATATAATTTACTTTTCACTAAAAAAGGAAAATATTAAAAATGAGATATAAATTGAGGTTTACAGGTGTAAGTATATGGTAGCAGTCAAAACCATGGTTGAGGGTGGTAAGGCAACAACCGGGCCGCCTCTTGGACCTGCCCTTGGTCCCCTTGGCCTTAATCTTGGCCAGGTGGTTAAGGACATAAATGAAAAAACAAAGAACTTCGCCGGGATGCAGGTTCCTGTTACGGTAAATGTTATAGATCCCGCAACAAAGAAGTATGAGATCATTGTTGGTGTTCCACCAACATCAGCACTTCTTAAAAAGGAGCTTGGCATTGAGAAGGGGGCATCCAAGAAGAAGGAAAAGATAGCTGGCAATGCCACGCTTGAGCAGATAAAGAAGGTTGCAGAATCAAAGAGATCGGCCCTGCTTTCATATAATATGAAGGGTGCCGTTCTTGAGGTTCTTGGAAGCGCAGTATCACTTGGAATAACAGTTGATGGCAGGGATCCAAAGGAAGTACAGAAGATGATAAAGAACGGTGAGATAGAGATATAAGGTGGTCTTCATGGTAAGAAATGAGATAAAGGCAGTTAAAGAGGAATCAAAGAAGAGAAACTTTCTTGAGAGCATAGAGATATCCATAAACCTAAAGGATGTCGATCTAAGCGATCCAAAGAAGAGGATAAATGAGGAGATTGTACTGCCCAGCGGCCGTGGTAAGGATCTTAAGGTTGCATTAATATCAAGCGAGGAGATGAAATTAAAGGCCAAGAATGCAGATTACACATTCTCACCAGAGGATGTTTCAAAGTTTGTTGATGACAAAAAGTCATTCAAGAAGCTTGCAAACAAGGTAGATTTCTTCGTCGCAGAATCAACATTAATGTCAAGCATTGGTAAGAACCTTGGAGTAATACTTGGACCAAGGGGAAAGATACCAAGACCGGTGCCGCCTGGTCAGGACCCCACAGCTCTGATAGAAAACCTTAAAAAGAGCGTGAGGGCTAGAAGCAGGGATAGAAGGACATTCCATGTACCAATAGGAACCAGAGAGATGAGCGATGATGACCTTTACAACAACTTTGTTACGGTATACAAGAGAATTGTATCAAGGCTGGACAAGGGCCCTGGAAACATAGATTCAATATATATAAAAACAACGATGGGGAAGGCCATTAAGGTGGAAACAGGTGATTTAAATGACTGAGCCAGCACAGTGGAAGATAGATTTTGTTAAGAACCTTGAGGATGAGATAAATAGCAGAAAGGTTGCGGCCATAGTAAGCATAAAGGGTCTTAGAAATAATGAGTTTCAGAAGATAAGGAACAGCATAAGGGATAAGGCAAGGATAAAGGTCTCAAGGGCAAGGCTTCTGAGGCTTGCCATAGAAAATACTGGAAAAAACAACATAGTAAAGCTTAAGGATTATGCACATGGCCAGGTTGCACTTATAACCACGGATGAATCGCCAAAAAAGATCTACGACATACTTGAAAAAAGCAAGACGAAGGCGCCGGCAAAGGGTGGCGAGATAGCCGAGGAGGATATAGTAATAGAACCAAAGGAGACAAATTTCCCGCCAGGACCAAAGATAAGCGAGTTCCAGAAGGCCGGCCTGCCGGCAGCAATTGAAAAGGGAAAGATAGTTATAAAAAGCGAGGTAACATTTGTAAAGAAGGGCGATGTCATTACAAGGGAGAAGGCCCTTGTTCTTAAGGATCTTGAGATATATCCAATAACAGCAGGTCTTGACCTAATAGCGGCATACGAGGATGGATTAATATTCAATAAGGATGTGCTATCAATAAGCGATGAAAAGATCATGTCAGATCTTGCATCAGCCTTCCTTGGTGCAAAGTCACTTGCAATTGAGGCAAACTTCATAGTACCGGAGATTGTTCCCGACATGATATCAAAGGCCTATCTGGAGGCACAGTCACTTGCAATTGAGGCAAACTTTGTCGACGAGAAGAACATAGACATATTCATAAGAAAGGCATTTATAAATGCAAGCGCAATCGAAGCATTAATAAATAAAGATTTAAATAATGAAGATATAACGGATAAAAAGGAAGAGAAGGCCGAGGAGAAGGAGACATCCAGTGATGAGGATGCAGCCTCCGGACTTGGCGCATTGTTTGGATGAGGTGATATAATGGAGTATATATATGGAGCCTTACTGTTGCATTCAGCAGGAAAGGAAATAGATGAAAACAATCTGAAAAAGATACTTGAGGATGCTGGTGTTAACGCTGATGAGGCCAGGCTTAAGTCCCTGGTTGAGAGCATGAAGAACATAAACATAGAGGATGTTCTTAAAAACGCGGCTGCCGCACCGGTAGCAGCACCGGCACCTGCAAAGGAAGAGAAGAAAGAGGAGAAGAAGGAAGAGAAAAAGGAAGAGAAGAAAGAGGAAAGCGAAGCCGATGCAATGCAGGGCCTCAGCTCACTCTTCGGATAAATTTTTTTGATGCAATATGGATATTTATTCATATTTTTGGCTTGTGATAAAATACATATTTCCGCTTGCACTTTTAATAATATCAATAGTGTTCTTTAATCCATTGCTGATAATGATATCAATAGTATGGATCGTTGCGGCCATGGCCATTGAAATCACAACAGCAGAGGAAAGGGCAAGACTCGCATAAAAATTTTTAATTTATAAGTTTTAATTCCTTTAACTTTTCATAGACCTCCTTTGCATGGCCGTCAGGCTTGACCTTTTCAAAGACATGGGCAATCTTTCCGTTCTGGTCTATTATGTATGTTACACGTTTTGCCGTTGAAACGCCAAGAACGCCGTATTTTTTTACTATTTCCTTGCTCTTGTCTGATAATAAATCAAAGTTTAGATTCAGCTTTTCATGGAATTTCATATGGGATTCCTGTGAATCAACACTAACGCCTATGACCTTTACCCTGGAATCAAATATGTCCATGTTGTCCCTGAAGTTCTTTGCCTCCACGGTGCATCCCGGCGTGTTATCCTTTGGATAGAAATAAAGTACAACGGGCATGCCACGGAAATCACTTAGTTTAACGGTTTTTCCGTTCTGGTCAACGGTCTCAAAATCAGGTGCGGTATCACCAACTTTTAAAAGCTCCATGAGATTATATAATAATTATGTAATTAAAGATAACGATTCTTTATTATATTATCATTTAAATAATGCAGGTTTTCGGCCGCAATGCCCTTTCTTTCCCTCATTATATTTTCTGCATCGTCTGTTAACCTGCACACCGCTATGAACTGGTTTTTTTTGTTTGCTATGTATGTGATATCGCCCTTTTTCATGCTCATGTCCATTGAAACAATGCCAGGAGAGAAGAGGTTGGCACCGTTTGATATCCTTGAAACAGCGCCATCATCGACGATTGTTATATTTTTATTTGGTTTTATGTTGTTTAAAAGGTACAGCGTTGGTATATCATTGTATATAACAGGCATGTTTGAGTAATAATAAATTGTGCTGTTCTTTAACTGCTCCACCTCAAGATCAGAAAGATTTGATATGTCTATACCAAGCGATTCCATCCTTGCCTTTATATATTTAAAATCCTTTTTTGAAATCATATGCCTTGACATGCTATCACATTATTATATTCTTTAATTCATTTATATTCATTTTATTTCCTGAGATTAGATCATCAATGTACGGCCTTATCCTTTTTCCAAGTATTATCTCATTGTCAGAGAACATGAAGAGCCTGTTTTCACCCATGGATTCTGTAAATGCGCAGTAGATGGCCTTTTTAATGTAATTATCCATGTGCCTCTCACCGTATGATAATGCATGCTCCCTTCCATTTAAACGGTATTCCTTTATAATTGAAATTAGATACGATGAGTTTTCAGACCAGGGTTCAGGAAGCTCTCTATCAATATTTATTGATTCAATGAGCTTTTTCAGCTGTTCAATCTGGCTTTTATAATCGCCATGGAGGTTTTTTATATCATTATCATCTACATTGAACATTGACTTTAGAAGGGAATTTTTATCATATTTAAATAATAACTCGTAGAGCTTGTTCACATTTTTATCCTCGAGGTATATACCATGCCTTGATATTAATTCAATTAATCGATTGTTTTCTATGTTAAGCTCATTGCAAAAATCATTGATGGTATAAATTTTATCCCCTATTGCATAAAGATTATTTGATACAACATACCTTTTTTTGTATTCAATTGCACCTTCTATAAAGTCATTTGTGTTTTTATTGTTTTTTACGTAATCATCTGGATCTATATCTATTTCCTTTAGGAAATCAATATTTATTTCTGCTTTCATATCGTTTGTTAATATATGCTTGAAGAGGTAATAGAATAAATTACCCTTAAAGTCCTGGTATATTATAAACGATGTCCCCATGTATTTTACATGCATCTTTTCCCCGGAGCTGCCTATTATTATATTATTGTCTGATACCTTATAGTTTATACCTTCCTCATCAAGTATATCCATGAATATTGATATATCAGGCCCATCCTTGCATTTTGCTGTAAAGTAATGCCTTGTTGAGAAAACACTTATATTTTTTGACACAACGTCCTTAAATGCCAGAAGCCTGAAAACATCATTGTTATAATTCTGGACGCCTGCAAGTACCGTTTCATCGGTATTCCCCCTCTTGCAGTATGGAACCGAACCATAGTTTGTCTTTATAATACCCATCAGCGGCGCCCTGTTATCATCGCATATCATTTTGCATTCATGAAATGCTGATATGAAATTTGATGACTTTTTGAAATTCCCCTGATTTAAAAGCTTCTGGTATTTTTTTATTGGACATAGAATCGATTTATTATCGCAATCAGGTATCATAACCTGCGGATTATCAAGCAAGCTTTTAAGGTTTGAAAGGAATTTTTCCTCGTTTTCCCTTGAATTCGACTTAAGCCTCATTTTGAATCAAGCGGCCTTATGGATTCAGCCTTAACGGTAACAGGTATTGGCACCATTGATTCTGTGAGCTGTACCGTTACCTCCTCCTTTGAGGCATCTATGCTCATAATCTTTGCACGCTCGCCCTTGAAAGGGCCGCCAACGATCTCCACAAGATCGCCAAGTGACAGACCTGATACTGCAGGCTTTGGCGTAAGATAGTGCTCTATTTCATCCATTGAAACGGTGCCGCTTATAATACCCTTAAAGTTTCTTAAGGTTCTGGCAAGGTACTCAACGCGGTCAACATGCATGGTCTCTATAAATATGTATCCCTTTATCTCGTATGGAGACATAATTGATAGTATCTCATTCCTTGCATTTTTGTTTGATATTAATCTTTCCTTAAGATCTGTTTCAGCCTTGGCAGACAGATCTACGGCCGTATCAAGCTCCTTTCCTATTGTGCACTTTGCTATTACTATAACAGGAACAAGCTCTATTGTATATTTATCATGGAATTTATAGACGCCATCCTCAGATGATAAATCGACATCAAGAATGATTTTGTCGTTTTGATACCCGCCCCTGGGCGTTAATATCCTTAATGATATGTTTCTTTCCTCGTTCTGCGATAAATCATAGTTAATATCTATTTCCTTATTATCTGATGGCGATACCTTATAATCATTATCAATTTCTATAAGCCATTCTATCATGCTGTCTGACTGCTCGAAATCTGTATTTAATCTTAATGTGAACTTCCTTTTTGAATTCCCTATGTTCTTTAATTTTAATGATATCATTACGTTTTGATTGCACCCGGATTTTATGGCATGCTCATCGCTGGTCTTTATCCATTCGTAACTCTCCATTAAATCACCTTAGAAATAAACGCTCATCAATAGATATATAACAAAGCCTATAAACCCAAGGAAAACGATGCCAAAGCCTGCTATTAAAAGAACCTTGGTGTACTCATCCCCATTGGGCTTCTTGGCCATCTTCATGATTCTTGAATATTTTCCCTTACCGATGCCCTGAAATTTCCTCTCTATTTTTTCCTGCTGCGCAATTAATTTATCCTGAATATTATTTTGATTCTTTTCCATTATAGAAGATAAGAGAAACATAAAATAAAATCTTTTCCATAAATAAGCAAAAATAGAAAAATACAGAAAAGGAGATAAGGCAGAGTCGCCTTTCGTAGGAGGTGATCCATCTGCAGGTTCCCCTACAGATACCTTGTTATGACTTAACCCTCCTCACTGACATCAGATTTGAGCTAACCCTCTCGAGCTAACCCTCATCCAACACCAGCTCGGATGGTTTGACAGGCGGTGTGTGCAAGGAGCAGGGGCATATTCACCGCGGGTTGTTGACCCGCGATTACTACGGAATCCAGATTCATGAGGGCGAGTTACAGCCCTCAATCCTAACTACGGACAGGTTTGGCGATTAGCTTCCCCTTTCGAGGTTGCAACGCATTGTCCTGCCCTTTGTAATGCGCGTGTAGCCCGGGAGATTCGGGGCGTACTGACCTGCCGTCGACCCCTCCTTCCTCCAGCTTAGCGCTGGCGGTCTCTCCAAAGTGCTTACCTACCCGCGTAGGTAATTGCAATTGGAGATGGGGGTCTCGCTCGTTATCACACTTAAGTGAACGCCCTACGGTACGAGCTGACGACGGCCATGCACCACCTCTCCTGCTATCGAGTAAACTCGTCAGGTTGACTCTCATCCACAGGTCGCTCCCGGTGAGTTTTCCGGCGTTGAATCCAATTAAACCGCACATTCCTCCCGTTGCGGTGCTCCCCCGCCAATTCCTTTAAGTTTCAGTCTTGCGACCATACTCCCCAAGCGGCCCACTTAACACCTTCGCTCCGGCACTGCCTCCCCTCAACGGAAAGGCAACACCAAGTGGGCAGAGTTTACAGCTAGGACTACCCGGGTATCTAATCCGGTTTGCTCCCCTAGCCTTCGTTCCTCACCGTCGGATCCGTTCTAGTTGAACGCCTTCGCTACCGGTCGTCCTTCCAGGATTACAGGATTTTACCCCTACCCTGAAAGTACGTTCAACCCCACCCGGTCCCAAGCTTTGCAGTCTCTCCAGGAGATCTAACGTTAAGCGCTAGAATTTACCTGGAGATTTACAAAGCCGGCTACGAACGCTTTAGGCTCAGTAAAAGTGACCACCACTTGAGCTGCGGGTGTTACCGCGGCGGCTGGCACCCGTCTTACCCAGCCCTTATTCCTTATGCTTTTTAGGCATAAGAAAAGTCTTGGCTTTTGCCAAGACACTCAAGCTCCCCGTGTCGCGCTTGCGCGCATTGCACAGGTTTCGCGCCTGCTGCGCCCCGTAGGGCCTGGACTAGTGTCTCAGAGTCCATCTCCGGGCTACCCCTCCCAGGGCCCGTACCCGTCTTAGGCTAGGTGGTCCGTTACACCACCTACTACCTGATAGGCCGCAGACTCATCCCCGGGCGCCGGAGCTTTCACCATCCAAACATTCCAGTTCTGAATGGCTATAGGGAATTAGCCTCAGTTTCCCGAGGTTATGCCCTTCCCGAGGGTAGATTATCCGCGTGTTACTGAGCGGTACGCCGGTGCCTTACGGCCCCTTGACTCGCATGGCTTAGTCGGAACTTGATAGCAGTGGCCGCCGGCAGGATCAACCGGAGTTAATCCATGTCGACTTGGTCGACTTTTAAAGAAGAATTGGCAGGCTCTGCCTTACCTATCAGAACCTATCACATGGATAGGAACCTCATCTTTACCAGCCTTGGATTATGAATATCATCCTATGCCATAGAAGGCATGTCTATTCATTCGCTAAGGGCTGGTACCCTTTTTTGTATTATCTTAATTACAATTTTCTATATAATGTTTTTCAATTTTGAAAAATATATATTTTATAAAATTATAATAATTACTTTTTTAATAATTAAATTATTTTTAATTCCCAACCTTATTTTTCATATATTTTTGATATACAAGATACATTGACAGGAATCCTATCATTGAAAATAAAAAACTTAGAACAGAGATGTCAAAATAATCTATGATGTGATCATAAAATAGTGGTACAAGAAAATCAATTAGGCCGAGAAGCATTATAATAAAATATGATTTTTTCCTTTTTATAAAGTAGAGTGATGCCATGGCACCCCATGCCCCATGGGCAAACAGCGATGACAAACGATCCAGGGTATGGTAAAAGAGGTATCTTAAAAGCTGGTAATTCCCAAAATAAAGCAGTGTGTTTTTTAAGGATTCGTATATTATTTTTGATCCCGGTGCATTTGAAGCTATTAAATAGTATGAAATTGAAACTTCTGGCAGTGTGATTCCTGATAAAAATCCAAGGAAGATTGCATTTTCCCAGAAGGCAAGGGAAACACCGAATTCAAGTGGTTTATCTATTTTAAACATTATGGCAAATATGAATGAAAAACCCGCCTCCAAAATGGCTGTCTGAATAACATAGTATAAACCCTGAACATAGTATGGATATAAAATAATATAATTCAATGTAAAATTTTGAATAATTATCTTAAGTGCAATTGCAATAAAATATGAAATTGCCGCAACGCCAAAAATCCTGGCCCTTACCCTTAGCATTATGACCGGAACGATTCCTATAATTATGCTTATTACAGGCCATAGAAAGCCAAGCGGGTTTATATCTGGTGACATTATTATTGAATTAAAATATATTTATAAATTTTTTTATTTCCTTGATTTTTTCATTAAATTTTCAAAGAAATCCTCGCCAAGGCCAGAGAATATATCATTTATAATATTGCCTGAAAGCCAGGCCCCGCCGTCTATTGTAATAACCTCACCATTTATAAATGATGCCATATCAGATATTAGATATGCCGCCAGATTTGATACCTCTGATTTTGTAACAAGCCTTTTTAATGGAGTCTTTTCAACGGCTATTTTTTCAATATCCTCTGATATGCCAAAGTTTCTCCATGTGTTTTCACTGTAGAATAGCCCTGGTGCTATTGCGACTATTCTTATACCCTTTGGACCCCATTCAACTGCCATGGATCTTGTAAGTGCAAGCACACCTGCCTTTGCAGCGGCGGATGCTGCAAGGTAAGGGCTTCCTGTCCATGCATATGATGCCACAATATTAAGTATTGTACCCCTTATATTATTTTTCATGATCATTTTCCCAAAGAGCTGTGAAAAGTAAAATGTTCCATGAAGCACAATATTTACTATGGCATCAAAACCGTTCCTTGATATATCATCCGTTTTTGATATAAAATTTCCGGCAGCGTTGTTTACCAGGGTGTCCGGAATGCCAATTGAATTCTCAATATCGCCCAGGGTCTTTGATATTGATTCATAATCACGTATATCACATTTATAATAATATGAATCTATGTTTAAATCTCTAAGATTCTTTTCAGCGTTTTTCAAATTTTCCTCATTTCTGCTGATAATTATTATTGATGCACCAAGTGATCCAAAAGTTTCCGCCATGGAAAAACCAAGGCCTGTTGCACCGCCTGTTATTATAATCCTTCTGTTTTTTAAGAGATTGTTATTAAACATAATATTTAAAAATAATTTATTATAAAATAGTTCCTATTGTAACCTATGTTTTTAATTTAACCGCCTTTTCAGCACGATTTTCCTGGCCCCTTGATATTGAAAGTATAACAGCTATTACCAGTATTATGAATGACATAATAAGTGCTGATCTGATACCTGTCATGAATTTTCCTGCTATTGTTCCAACGATATTATGAAGGCCAAGAAAAACCTCGAAGGCAACGTACCTTGGAACTGTTATCGATGCTATTGTTATTGCAAGAACATAGCTTATTAATGTTCCTATGTTTGCGAATGTTCTAAGTATTCCAGAGGAAACACCGTAAAATCCCCTGGGCGCATTTGCCATAACGGCACTGTTGTTTGCAGGATAGAATAAGGATGTGCCAAGGCCGCCTACAAGTGATGCTATTATTACAAAGTAAAGCGGGGTTGTCACGCTAAAGCTCATGTATATTAGAACGCCAGCCATCATCATCGATAAACCCAATGTTGCCGGTATTCTTGAACCTATCCTGTCGCTTAGCCTGCCGGCAAATGGTGCTATAACAGAGCCAAGAACATAACCTGGAACCAGAAGTAGCGAGGCATTTAATGGTGATAATCCACGTATTCCCTGTAAATACATTATAACTATAAAAACAACCGATAGATAGCCCATGCTCTGGAAGAATGAGGCAAGTATTGAAAACGAAAATATATGATTTTTGAAGATCTTCATGTTTATTATTGGATATTCTGCCCGCCTCTCAATGAATATAAAAAATATTAAAATGGCTATTCCTGTTATTATTAATAATATGTTAAATTTATCAACGCCGTATCCTGTTATATTTGATGCACCGTATGCTATTAGAACCAGGGATGCAAGCAGTGATAAAAATCCCGGTATATCGCTGTGGGACTCCTGTCTTTTATCGTCCTTTATGTTCATTATGCCAAGGACTGCGGCAATGATGCCTATCGGTACATTTATATAAAATATGTACTGCCAGCCAATATACGTTGTTATCAATCCACCAACCAGAATCCCGAGGGTTGCCCCGGTTGTCCACCCTATTGATGTGTATCCATAGGCCCTTCCACGCTCATTCACAGGGAAAATATCTGCAACTATTGCCCCGCTGTTTGCCTGCATGAGTGCGCCACCAAATGCCTGAACAGCCCTGAAAAATATTAATTCATCTGCAAAAATGGACGTGCCAGCAAGGGCAGAGCCAAGAGTAAAAATTATAAATCCGGAATTGTACATTTTTCCACGGCCCAGCGAGTCACCTATCCTGCCAAGCTGGGTTGTCATAACTGCTATGACAAGCAAATACATTATAATAACCCAGATCGTTGTTGATAGTGATGAGTGAAGGTCTGTTGTTATATCCGGCAATGCAAGTATAACTGCTGTTGTATCAACGCCGGTCATCATCAGACCAAGAACTATGACAAATAGAGCGATACGCCTCATAGATATCACTTAATACAATATTTAATGGTTATTAACCTTTATAATAAAGTTCTTTTACAAATATACAATGGTATTCAATGGATTTAAAGGAAAGGGTGGAAAGATACATAAAAATAGAGGCCGAGGCCCTTGATAAAATAAGGATAGCCGTGCCAGAGACTTCGCATCTTATGGTTGTTGCAAGGGATTTTTTGGACATGATAAGAAATTATTACAATGATGCCCTGTATTTCTATGATAAAAACGATCTTATAAATGCATTTGCGGCATTAAATTATTCATACGGCTGGATTGATGCCGGCATAAGGCTTGGAATATTCTATGGCGGCAGTGATTACAGACTGTTCACGCAATACAAATGACTACTTATCAAGATTCCTTTCGAACTCGCGCATTATCGGCTCAAGGCGGCGTTCCAGGGAGCCTTTTGTCCTTTGATATGATTCCAATGCCTTGCCAAGGTTATTTCCTATTTCATCGTAGTCCTTCATAAATGTATCAAGCCTTGACCTGAAATCCTTTATTTTTAGCATCAAATTATTTATATTCGATGATAGTTCCTTCTCGTTCCAGCCCGCATGAACGGTCATTAAAAGCGATATTAACGTTACCGGTGTTGAAACAATAACATGCCTTGAAAAGGCATTTTCCACCGTTTCTCTGGACCTCTCCATGATAATTGATAGAAGCGATTCAAGTGGAAGGAACATTATTACAAAATCTACGGATCCCTCAAGATTCTGCCAGTACCTTTTAGATTCCAGGGTTCTTACATGGTTATTAAAATCATCTATGTACCTTTTTAAATGATCGAGCTTCAACTTTTCATTTGTTTCATCAACGTAATTTAAATAGGAATTCAATGGCACCTTTGAATCTATTATGATTTTTCTTCCATTTGGCAGGTTTATAACCATATCAGGTCTGTACTCATTGTTTATTGTCACCTGCTCGCTAAAATCGCAGTATGGATTCATGCCTGCTATTTCAACGATTCTTCTCAATGTTATCTCCCCCCACTTGCCACGTATTGACGGGTTTTTTAATGCGTTTGCAAGGGCCCTTGTATCGTGGTCTATCTCGTTTAGATACTTTGAAAGGTTCTCTATACTTGCCTTTAGGCTGCCTGAATCAAGCTTTCTTTCATTTTCAACACGCTCTATGTACTCCCTGTATGATTTTAATGATTCATAAACAGGCTCCATGATATTTTTTATCTCAAGCCTGTTCTTCTCATTTATATTTGATATAACCTCCGTGTTTTTTTCTATCAGCTTCTGTGAATTTTCATCAAGAATTTTTTGATAATAGAGCTCTATATCACTTTTTATGCTCTTTGTTATGGATTTTGAAAGTATTTTTGCAATTAAATAAAATATTAATAGGCCAAGAAAAATGCCAAGGATAAGTCCATAAATAAATCCAAGCATGCCTGATTATAATTATCTAATTTAAAAATTATTTGTTTATTGCATAGTATCTTCTCAGTTTATTTTCATGGTCGTATATGTCCCTGTACTTAATCCTGCCTGACCATAGCATCATTGTAATTATAACGTGCAGCTCAATAATGTCTATGCCTGTGCTTTCAGATATCTCCTTTAATGTAAAATATGAATCCCTGTTCTTTTCAAGAAATGATGTTATTAATGACTCTGCATCACCGCCCCTTGATTTTATATCATCGCTTTTAACCGGCATGGTGTTTAATAAAATAACTATATATTATTCTTCCTTTTTTTATAAATTAGTAGGCTTATTAAAAAACCAGAGACCACCACTGCTATAAATATTAATGCCGTGTACAAAATGCCAATGTATTTTGGAAGTATGTAAAGCAATATTAATCCAATGAAATAGAATAATATGCCTATTAATCTTGTAAAATCAAGGCCGTTTTCATAAATGTTCGATGCCAGCATCAGTATCATGCATGGTGATAGATCGTTATCGTCCTCTATTTCCATGTAAATGGTATCATCATAGCTTATTGTCCCTGCATGTTTTCCATTTTTTAATATCTCTATGCCGGCACCAGGATTATTATCAAAAAATGCCTTAAATAATGAATTTTTATAATTAAATGACATGTCATTATTTATCTCTATTTTTTCATCGTCCTCATATGCCATTAGATTTTTTCCGGATCTTTCAATTGTTATGTCCCTTATGCCATTAATTGAAACGATGCTTTTGCCATGTTTATATCTGTATTTTATTGTTGCAACCATTATATTATCCTCAAAGACCTCATTGCCGTCTATGGTATATCTCACGGTATAATATTAAAATATAAATATTAAAATTATGCTGCTTTTTTGTTTATACCCTCATGAACCTTTACGGCCACGCCGCTTTTATAATAATACATTTCAATTCCAGATACAGCTGCCTTGCCAACGGCATAAAGATCATCATCCTCGCTGACAACGAGCGTTTCATTTCCTGGTATGATTCCGGTATCAAATGATTTAATAAATTTAAAAAAGACGTTGTATCCGTTTGCATTGAATCTCCCGCTCTCATCATCGACAACAACCCTCAGCCCCGGCCATGGCTTCATTGATAAAAGCCTGTATGCACCTTTTATTGATAGTGTGAGATATCCATCGTTCCTCATTGTTGCAATGATGTTATTATCCTCAATTATGTTTCTTATATGCCCTGTTGATTTTGATTTTATTATGTTTGATTTATCAAAGAACCTTTCATTAATATTGAATTGAAACATTGCTATTGTATTAATCTTTTCAGTATCATAATCGCGAAGCCTTTTATCATAATGTTCCCCCTCATAAAATTCAATGTCATTGTTTATTGATTTTAACCTTTTTAAATAGTCTTCCTCAAGTTTTTTATCGTTTAAACCGCTTGATACAAGCTGCTGAACAGGATATGAATCCTCAAGAAAAAGTGGTATGTATATTCCATTCCATGAAACTAAAAGATTAAAATCTGTGCATTCCACAATATTTTTTATTACGTTTTCGTTTTTAACGCCGGGCCTCCAGTACTTTGAACTTATAATCAATGTGTGCCTGCTGTTTGATATATAATTCTCTGTGAATTTCATAATTCTTTTTATAATTGGATGGTTCAATGATGTTTTATCATAGTAAAAGAACGGTGATTTATATGATAAAGGTGAGTAATCAGAGGTATCGTAATTTATCATGGACATAAAGGCCTTGAAAAGCGCCGGATGACTCCTGGCCTTTTCCTCAACATAATTATAAAGTGTGTTTTCATAGATTCTCTCCTTTATCTCGTTAATCTCAATGAATATCGATTTAAGATTATGAAGTGCAAGCATTCTTGTTCTTTTTTCACTTTCCTCATGAAGAAGCTCCTGTGGCGTGTATTTACCATGGATTGGACTCCATTCAGGAAACTCCCTTATATCATTTAACGCCCTTGTGCCCTCACTGTATAAAAGCCTGTTGTCCTTTGCGTATTTTATATATGATGCGGAATCGAAGAGATCAACTCCAAGCATCACCGCAAAGGCAAAGAACATGGGATGGCCGCCTCCAAAGAGGTGCACCGGCCTTGAAAAATCAGATGAAACCTTTGAATTAAATATTATTTTTACAAGGTCGCTGTACCTGTATGACTCAAGAAGTGGAACGACCCCGCCTATGGGCAGATATGATGCATCAGACATTAGATATGCGGACAGCCTCCTTAGATCCGGGTATATTGATCCCTGCACCGGCCCGGCTATAATTTTATCCTCAAAATCTATTTCCTTAAGTCTTTTATACGTTTCAATGACCTTTGACCTGGCGGAATTATAACTTTCATCAGGTTCGGTGAAAACATCAAGTATTGTTATTATATCACTGCCTATGGCCTTCTGGAAATCGACTATTTCCTTATTTGAATACTCTATATCGCCGTACACGTGGCTCTGAAATGTTCCCGAGTCTGTCATTATTGGACCGCTGAATTTTATCAATGAGTGCAGACCATGTCTTAATGCATCCTCATTTAACCTTTGATTTCTCTTTATAATATAGCTGTTCGTTATAACGGCCTGAACACCATATGATCTTAATGTTGATTCATCCAGAAAGTTAAGATTTGGATTGATAACCGGCATAACCGTCGGTGTTTCTATCTCACCATGCGGGGTTTTAAACCTGGCTATCCTTGCAAGATTTTCCCTGAAAAGTATCTCCATGGAGTGCGATTTTTATATAATATATAAAATCATGCAATGTTTATACAATAATACCTGCGCCTGGCATCATTTAAACATATACTAATATATACTAAATCCATTGCCTCAAGCTTTTTTATTGCATAGAGAACAGTCCTCTTGGACAGATTTGTGTTTTCAATAATCTCGCATAGTGTTGTTACCTTTCTTTCTCTTATAAAATCGAAGACCTTTTTTAATGAGCCTTTATATGTGTATTCCTCCATTAATAAATAATATTTATAAAATATAAAACAATTGTTTTAGGTGCATTAAAAAATTTATTGATATAAACCGAGATCCTCCACGGATTTCTTCCTTTCGATTATATCGCGGCCCATGCTCTTTGCAAGGTCATTATAGAATTTTATTACGCTTTCGTCAACTGATGGTCTTATCGTCTTTAATGCGTTTAGGAAGTCATTCTGCGTAACCTCTGTTGCATCTGGATTTGACCTGTATGCCATCATGCCAGCCTCCCTGCATAGGTTTTCTATATCAGCACCGACAAAGCCATCGGTCTTCTTTGCAAGTTCGCGAAGATCGACGTCCGGTGCCAGTGGCATGTTCTTTGTGTGCACCTGAAGTATCTTGTATCTTCCCTCTTCATCCGGTGGTGGTATGTACATTATTTTATCGAAACGACCTGCCCTTAGAAGCGCTGGATCTATTATGTCTGGCCTGTTGGTTGCTGCTATAACGACGACACCGTTTAATACCTCTATGCCGTCAAGGGATGTTAAGAGCTGGTTAACTATTCTTTCTGTTACGCCTGAATCCATGGATGCACCGCGTCTTGGGGCTATTGAATCTATTTCATCAAGGAATACTATAGATGGCGCAACCTGCTTTGCCTTTTTGAATATCTCCCTGACGGCCTTTTCACTCTCTCCGACCCACTTGCTTAGCACCTCAGGCCCCTTTATTGATATGAAATTGGCATTGCTCTCGTTTGCAACAGCCTTTGCAAGGAGCGTCTTGCCCGTTCCAGGGGGTCCATATAATAGAAAGCCCTTTGGTGCACGGATGCCAAGCCTCTTAAAGACATCAGGATTTAATAATGGTAATTCAACAGCCTCCCTTAGCTCAGACTTAACGTTCTCGAGACCACCGATATCGTCCCATTTAACGTTTGGAACCTCCACGGTAACCTCCCTTAGACTGCTGGGCTCTATTGTTTTTAGTGCCTCCATGAAGTCCTGCTCTGTTACAACCATCTTTTCAAGAACCTCTGTTGGTATCGGCTTGTCAAGATCTATTTCCGGGAGATACCTTCTTAATGCGTTCATTGCAGATTCCCTTGTTAATGCTGCAAGATCGGCACCAACAAAGCCATATGTGAGATCTGCTATCTTTTCCAGAAAGTTCTCCTTTTCATCATCGGTCATGCCAAGCGGCATACCCCTGGTGTGTATTGCAAGTATCTCCTTTCTGCCCTTCTTGTCAGGAACGCCTATGGTTATCTCCCTGTCGAACCTGCCAGGCCTCCTGAGGGCCGGATCAACGGCATCTATACGGTTTGTGGCACCTATTACTATGACGTGCCCCCTTTCCTTAAGGCCATCCATCAATGTTAATAACTGCGCAACAACCCTTCTCTCGACCTCACCCTGAACATCCTCTCTTTTGGGTGCTATTGAGTCTATCTCATCGATGAATATTATTGATGGCTCAGACTCCTCTGCCTTCTGGAAGATCTCACGGAGCTTCTGCTCGCTCTGGCCGTAGTATTTGCTCATTATCTCTGGACCGTTTATTGCATAGAAGTTTGCACCGCTCTCGTTTGCAACGGCCTTTGCTATCAATGTTTTGCCTGTTCCAGGAGGCCCGCTGAGAAGGACACCCTTTGGCGGCGTTATTCCAAGCCTTTCAAAGAGCTCTGGATGCTTTAATGGCAGCTCTATGATCTCGCGTATCCTTCCAAGCTGGTCCGAGAGACCACCGATATCCTCGTAGCTTACCCTTGTTACCTCCTCAAGAACCTCTGATGCAGGATCCTCTCTTATTTCTATCTGTGTTGATTCAGATACCTCAACAGGAACCTTGCTTGGTATCGTTTTTACAACCTTGAATAAAAGCCCAGTGTGTCCTGCCAGCGTCAACCCTGGAACGCTAATTGAATCCTGCTCTATCATTGGCCTTCTCATTAATGCCTTTTGAACGAAGTCATCAATGCCCTCACCGAAGCGAAGCCTCTGATCCTTTCTTATTATAGGAGCTAAAACGATCTTCTTTGCCTCCTCAACAAAGACCTTTTTGACCTTGACCTTATCACCAATTGAAGCGCCACAGTTGTTCCTCATTACACTGTCTATTCTTACTATACCCTTATTCTCATCCTCGGGGCGAGCCCTGAAAACCCTGCCCACTGTTGGCCTCACCTTTTCTATTGAGACCACATCGCCTATATCAACATCAAGTGCAAGCCTTGATTCCTCATCGAGACGAACCCTGGCCATACCAGGATCAGTGGCGTTAGCCTCGGCAACCCTGAGTATTATACCATCGGATTGCATGGAAGTATATCGCTTAAAAGGTATTTTAAAATTATTATCAGTATTAGTTGATCTGGTATTTATTATTCATAGTAAGTAAGTTTTTACTGACCGTTATTTGTCAAAATTATAATAATTTCTTAATATTTCATCAATCATTGAATAATTTGATCTGTAATAATTAGATAAAACATAGGATCTGCCATAGCCATCACCTATAAATGTTATTATTTTATTATCAAGCATTATTTTTATATGATGCTCTATTGTACGGTAATTCACGTTCATTTCAAGAGATAATTGATGTATATTTTTTGGCTCATCCTTTATCAATGTTATAATCCTGGATCTCGTTTTGCCTCCTCTTGTGCCAACCAGGAGCCACCAGATGAGCCTTGAGTTATCATCATTTAAATCCATTTAATGTATATTTTTACTTAATATTTATTTATTAACATTAAAATAAATTTATCTTCTTATTTCCCTGCTGGTTTTTACCACTGCGGTTGATTCCTTCTGCTTTTCAACACCAAGCCAGTAGCCAAGTATACCAAATAGTATAACAGGTACTGTAAATGAAACAAGACCGCTGTCACCCCAGTCATGGTAGTTTATGCCCCAGAATAAATAAAAGGCCACGCCAATGAATAAAAGGAGGCCACCCAATATTTTGTAACCATTATATGCTGTAAGATACTTTGCCATGCAATACACTAAATAATTTTAAGTATATATACATTTATTATGATAATGGACAAAAATATATTATAAAATAATTTATTAATGAACCATGTCAGGTCTTTCAAGGAACATCACTGGCATAATGGTTCCCTTTTTGTTGTCTGCATACACTGTTTTTTCAATAGCAATGATAATTACAGATATATCAAGGGCTTTTAATGTTTCCATTACCGATGTGCTTGTAACTGTGCCTGTTGACTTTGTGGGCGGGGCCATAGGTGGTTTGGCCATGGGCTATGTTGCAGATAGAATTGGAAGAAAGCCGGTTATTTTAATTGCCGCGATAATGTTCAGCGTTGGAACGATTCTTGGCTCACTGGCAGGAAACATAATTGAGATATACATAATATGGTTTATAATAGGCTTTGGTGTAAACGCAGATAACGGTATGGCATATCCATTAATAGTTGAAACATTAAGGAGATCATCCGGATCAATAGGTGGAATAACGCAAAGCCTTTATTTTTTAGGTTTTTTGCTTGATTCGGTTACCTATATAATTATCCATTTCTGGAGGTATTATCTTCTAGCAATAGGCATAATAAGTTTAATATTTTCAGTTGGCACTGCAATACTAATAAATGAAAATAAAATGAAAACTGTAAGGAAAGGCCTTACAAGGGATATGGTTCCAAAAACGATATCACTATCACTTGTGACAATAGGTGCATTTATGTTTACGGTTCCGTTACTGTCTGTTGTTCCAACGCTTTTAAATGAGATAAATGTCTCGGATTCATTCGTTACATTATATTCAATTGTTGGATTCTCTGGCTTTGTAATTGCAGGGATCTTATCAGACCGCTTTGGAAGAAAATATACAACATTAATGTTTACAGTACCTGGACTTATATCATCATTAATTCTATACTTTATTACATCATCTTTTTACATCATTATAATAATGATTCCTGTTTATATCTTTTCCGGATTCTTTTCATTCCTTGGCGTCTGGGTTGGTGAGAACTATCCATTTGAGATAAGGGCAAGCGCAACAAACATCGTTTTCTTTGCTGGAAGAATTCTTGGTGGCTTTTCACCTTTTATAGTATCATTAATAGGGCCGCTGCGCATGGGCCTCTCACTGATATGCATAATCTCGGCTTTACTTGCAATAATTGGCGCTGCAACATTAAGGATAAAAAAAAGTGATTCCAGTATTATTTACAGCAGATAAAAATGTGATTTTTATATTCACTTAAAATTATTAAGTAAAACATTTTATTTGTGTATATTTTATTATCGTTTTTGGTTGATTTATATAATTAAATGTTCTCTAATCAAATCCAGGAGGTTAAAATTATTTAATCTGTAAATATTTTAACAGATGTGCCATTTTGATAAACTTTTTTTAATTTATACTTTTTATAAAATTGAAATAAGTCAAACAAAATCAATTATTTATCATGCACACCTAAAAATTTTATAAGATTTAAATAAAAGAATATTATAATATAAAATGAAATCTATATTTCATACTTTAAAAGAAATTACATTTTTTGTTGATAATATAATTGATGCATCAAAATATTATAAAAATATTTTTGGAGAACCTATATTCAAGAGTGATCATTTCATATTATATAATGCAGGTTTTATTAACATAGGTTTTCATCAATCAGATGAAAAATCATTAAAAGCAAATATTGTTCCATATTTTTCTGTAGAAGATATAGATCAGGCCATAAAATATTTATTATCACATAATTTTAAAATATACCGTGAAAAAATAAAAGGTGTTGATAGTGCATATTTATGCCAGTTAATTTCACCATTCAATAATTGTTATAGGCCTAATCCAGGAATAATTATTTTAATGACAATGGCCATCATTACTTTTAGTGCATTTAATGTGCCCTACAAAAGAAAGGTAACAAATCGTGGCAAACCTCTACTGTTCTTTTTTAACGGTAAGATTGGGAAAGCTGGCATCTTTCTTAAATTAATATATACAGTATAATATCATGGGCCCGTAACCAGGGCGTTACCATCACAGGCCTCTGGATCTCCGCTATTATAATTAACGCCAATAATTTCCATGCTTCTGATCTAAATAAGGTTTTATGAGCTTTAATTTGTATATAATATTAAAATCAATATTAATATTTACTCTTTGTTGTGCATGTTCTATCATCTATTACCATAGCCCCCGCCACCTGGCGTTTTTATAATAACCTCATCATTTGCTTTTAATTTAAATGAAAATTTTCCGGGCATTCTCTTTTTTCTTCCGGATGATATTATATAAATAATTCCATTTTTTCCCGGAGAACCACCATGAAGACCCCAGGGTTTAACCTTAAATCTATCAGCAATTACAGATATATATGTTTGATTTTTAACATAAAATGATCTTATTATGCCATCACCGCCATTGTAATGGCCTGAACCACCGCTGCCGCGCCTTAATTTATATGCTGTAAAGAATACCGGATACTCCCTTTCGGCTATCTCAATAGGCGTGTTAAGTGTGTTCGTCATGTTTGAATGTATTCCTGATTCACCATTGGAATTGAATCTGGCACCGTTGCCACCGCCTATTGTTTCATAGTATGACCAGTATTTTCCATTGTTCTCACCGCCAAGCATGATGTTCATCATCGTACCGGAAGATGCTGCCGGAATTTCCTTTAAAAATCTGGACATCGCAAGCAAAACCGTATCGGCAACACGCTGTGTTGTTTCCACATTGCCGCCTGAAACAGGATGTGGTCTCTCAGGATTTAACAGCGATCCTTTAGGAACCATTAGGTCAATTATGGAATAAAAACCATCGTTTGTTGGGATTTCCTGATTAATGGCACTTCTAATTGAGAATGAAACAGAGGAAAACGTTACACCAAGAACAGCATTTAATGGATAATTTACCTGTTTATTGGTTCCAGAGAAGTCTGCTTTAATACCATTTTTATTTATAAAAAGTTTTAATTTTAATTTAATTAAATCATCATTGCCCTCAAGAAAGTCCTCGGATTCGTATTCTCCTGATGGCCATTTTGATATTGCATTCAATGATAGTTCCCTTGAGTGATATATTAATTCATCCCATGAGTTTTTTATATCGTTCTCGTTGTATTTATATAGGATCTCCTTAATCCTTTTTATACCAGTTCTATTTGCGGCCATCTGCGCATTAAGATCACCCAGGGCAGTGTCAGGATCCTTGAAATTGGATATAATGAATTTTATAATATCACCTGAACCCCTCACCGGTGGTATTATCATCCCCTCCTGGTATATGTTTACTGCCCCGGGGTTAAGGCTGCCAAATACCGGGCCACCAACATCGACATTATGCGCCTTGTTTATAACATAGCAAAATAATTTATTTTTATTATACACCGGTGCCATGAATGTAACGTCATTTAGATGCGTTCCCGAGATGTATGGATCGTTTGTAACAAGCATCTCATTATCTTTTAAAATAATATTGTTTTCATTCATGTAATCTATTATGTTCTTTGCACCAATCTTAAATGATCCAAGATGCACAGGTATATGCTCTGCCTGGGCCACTATTCTTCCTTCTTCGTCAAGAACTGCACAGCTATGATCCATTCTCTCCCTTATATTAGGCGAGAGTGCAGACCTTTTAAGGGAAATTCCCATCTCCTCGGCTATAAACTGTGTTGCCTTTCCTATTATTTCCCAGTTCATCTAACCACCACAATTTCATTATTTTTTCCAGTATGGGCATTCCAGTTTTCAGGTATAAACGTGCTTGATCCGTCCTCCTCTATTACGCATGGACCTGGAATGTTTTCACCTTCTATTAGACTGTTTCTTGAATATACTTTAATCCAGACCCATGATCCATTTATATATAATTTCCTGTTAACAAAAAACATTTTGCTGCCCTTTTCAATGTTTATCCTGGGTTTTTCACGCTTTTCTACCGCAAAAACACGTATTGTAACGATGTCAACAGGCCTATCAAGCCTGAATCCAAAGGTTTTATAGTGAAGGTTTTCAAAATCATGTATGATTTTATCCCTGTTTATTTCATTTACAGGAACCGTTAATTCTGAGCCCTGACCATGATACCTGCAATCAGCGTACATTATGAACCCGGGATTCTTGAGTTTAACCATAAGTTTATTTTTTAATGCATCAAAATCATGCTCAAGATCCTCGGGATATGATTTGCGCGCCTCATATCTCATATCAGAGTATGCCAGACCAAGGGCACTGAAAACACCTGGAGCTGGTGGTATAATAACCCTTTTTATGCCAAGTTCCTCTGCAATTCTAACCGCAAACTGCGGTCCAGCACCACCAAAGCCAAATAATGTAAAATCTGATGGGTCAAGACCGCGTTCAACAGTAACAAGCCTTATACCGCGGGCCATCTCAAGTATGGCAAGCCTAACAGCATCCTCGGCAATTTCGTATGGATTTCCAAGCTTTGATAATGCCTTTAATGATAGATCTCTTCTTAGCTTAAAATCGGAACCTGACATTTTATCACCTATTATTCCAAGAACCAGATTTGAATCCGTTATGGTCGGATATCTACCGCCGCGATTATAACATACAGGCCCAGGATCTGAGCCTGCACTCCATGGACCAATGTTTAATCCTCCGGCCGAATCCCTCCATATTACTGTTCCACCGCCTGCAGATACCTCGGAAAGGTCTATAAATGGGAATCTAACAGGATATCCGGAGCCCTTTATTATCCTGCCATGATGGGATAATCCCCCAACCTCGTACTCTGATGTGATTTCAAAGTTGCCGTTGAGAACCGTTCCTGCCTTTGCGGTGGTGCCGCCCATATCAAATGATATAACATTATTTATTCCAATGATTTTAGCAAATTCCGATGCTGCTATAACGCCTGCAGCCGGTCCTGATTCTATGATATTAACCGGTTTTTCAGAGGCCTCGTTGCTAAAAATAAGACCCCCGGCATTTGACATGATTTTAATATCAAAATCACCAAAATCTTTAATTGAAAGCTCCAGATTTCTTACATAATTTGATATTACCGGAGACAGTGCAGCATTAACCACGGTTGTTGACATTCTTTCATACTCACGTGGTTCAGGCGATATTTCGGATGATATTGAAACGTTTTTAAATCTTTTTCCAATAATATTCTTTGTTAATATTTCGTTATCAGGATTTTTATATGAATGCAGATAACAAACCGCAACTGATTCCACATTTTTTTCAAGCATCCTTTCAGCAATATTTTTTATTTCAGATTCTTTTACAGATTCTATTATTTCACCATTTACATCTGTCCTTTCATTAACCTCGTACCTTAAATTTCCCGGAACAAGAACCCTGGGCCTGTGGAAATTTAAATTATAAAGTTCTGGCCTGTTCTGCCTGCCTATCTCAATTATATCCTTAAAGCCATATGTTGTTAACAGTGCAACCTTTGGGAGCTCAAGACCGTACTGGCCAAGCAGTGAGTTTGTGGCTATTGTTGTTGCATGCAGGAATTCATCAATCCTTTTACCATTCAAATATTTTTTAAGGCCGTTTATAACGCCGATCTCCGGATTTTTTGGCGTTGTTGGAACCTTGTAATAACCAACATTTTTATTTTCAATGATGACTATATCTGTGAAGGTTCCACCTATATCCACAGAAACCATTAACATAAAAATGTAAATAGGTATAATTTTATTAATTTTCTTATATGATTATAAGAGATTTTAAATAAATATTTAAGCATGAATTGATTATACATAAAAATAAGCATATAATTTTTGCATAAAGGTTTGATGAAATAATAGAATGGCATTAATGCCTTTTTATTCATGCGCATTCTGCATAAAATGTTTTTATCTTTTGTAAATACATCTTTTATATGCAACTCCGGATGCAGAATCGGTGAGATATTATCATTGATGAAGGATGTAATTGTTTCATGAACAATTAATTTTAAATGTGCATGGCAAAACAGGAAACAGAAATGTAAGGATAATATGAGATTCAATAGCATATTTAAAGGATTATTTAAGATCAAGGGATGACAATGATTATTATTTATTTACTGGAATAAATAAGAACAATTTGCATCAGCCAATGAAATACTATGATGCAAGGAAACTATTATTAAATTTAAAGGAAAGAACCGGAATAGAAAAAAGAATATATCCGCATTTGTTCAGGCATACCAGGGCATCAATACTGGCATCAAAGTTAATTGAGAATGTAAGGTTAAAGGGTCCTGAATTGTTAAATAAATTCAGGAATGAAATAAAATAGGCCTTATAAGAATCAGAAAAAATTTTATGGAGGCAGAAATTACATGCAAATGGATAAAAAATTTAGATTAAGGGGCGGTTATAGATATATCAAAAAAACAGATCAGAGAAGAATTATCTCAGGAAATCAGGTAATGGATAGTATAAGCTTAGAAGATCTTTATAATCTATCTTTGAAAGATAATAACATAATTATAATAGTTAAGGAGGAAAAGAAAAAACCGGTTGCGTTTATGGAGATTATTAAAAATAGCCCTTTTCATGTGGAATTAATTTCCGTTGATCAACGATTTCAAAAAAGGGGACTCGGCACATCCATGCTTCACTTGGCAGAGAAAATTGCATTAAAATACGGTTTTACAGAAATTAGGTTGGATTCAGTTGAAGATAAGGTTGAATTTTATAGAGATCTTGGCTATACAGAATATGGAGAGATGTTTTATGATTATGAATGGGGCAACCTACAGCCAATGAAGAAAAAAATAAAAAATTATAAATACTAATACACAATATAAAAGAGGTAATACCATGGTAGTAAAAAAAATATCAATTTCAATAGATGCGGAAGTGGATAAGGCCCTAAGCATACTTGCTGATGGGGAAATGATGAGTAAATCAAGATTAATAGAAAGCATAATATTGCACGACAAAAATATAAAAATGATTATAAATGCACAGAGGCATGATACCGCTTCCGGAGTTTATGCAGTTCCAGATCATAGGGAACACATTAACAAAGAAAAAGATAAAAAACAAATATTTCAATAAATATTTGATAATATTTTAACCAATTGATATTAATGTTTGTCATAGCCAATGCCTAGTATTTCATATAATGCCTTTTTAACATTTTTATCCTTTGTTTTTGAATCATTGAATATGAAGATAATAATTCTTTTGTTGCAGTTGAAACTATAAATAAATATCTATAGATTATATATAAATATTCGCAGTTAATCAGGCAATAAAATAAAAGATATTAGACTGACCATTGTTAAAACTGTAATGGCCTATTTTAATGGATTTTTTCATATAATGGATTAATAATGTATATTCAAAATATTTTAAAATTGATTGCAAAACCATGATATTAAAGGATTTAATAACAATGACATTAAAAATAATTAAATTGAAATGACTGCTATTAAACACAGGGAAATAAAGGATTTCATATGTTGAAAATTTTAAAATTATTTTAATTAATTTAAAACACAGAAAAACAAAGGCTCTATATTTTAAAATATTAATATAAGTATGGCATTAAAAAACTGATATTTTGACATTTTTGCACATATATGGTCCAAGAGAGAAGTATTAGAGATGTTAGTTCCCATGAAAATTTGAGAACAACATAAATATAATAGTATAAAAAATATTAATACAGAAATTATATAGAGAAATATGATAAATAGCATTAAACTTCGTTCTCCATATACAAGAAATATAAAAAGGTACTTAAACAAAGATTTTGGATCCGATGATGATTATATGAATAATATACAACTGGATGAATATATTAAATTTGGGGAATATGATAAATGATGTTTTTGCCCTTATAAGAAATAGTGAAATAAGTGCCATTATGGCCGTTAAAATATCTACATTTAATGAGGTTGTAAACTCATCCGGTATTGTAATTAATAAATATTGCAGCAGGTATGAAAATGAAAAATGCTTATTTATAGAATATTTTAATAGAAATTCAAAAATCAGCCAAAACAAAAATAAGGGCGATGGGGCAATAATGATGGATATGTTAAAAAATCAGTGCAGAAAAATGAATATTAACATAATTTGTTTGGAAGCTGATGGAAAAAATCCTGTAAAATTAGCACAAAATTATTACATGAAAATAGGCTTTATTACATGTTCTGAGAAATACAATGTAAATGATTGGCCAGGAGAGCTTATTTTTATGGTATGTGACCTTAGGGAGCAGCAATCATGATTATTAAAAATTTAGTTTAAAGTTCATTTTTTATTTCATTATTATTTGTTTTCTTTCTTGAACTATTAAATAAAGAAGGATCAACTGCTGTTGGATTTATATTTTCCTCAAGCTCGGAATATTTTTTTGCCTTATCGATAAATTTATGAAAATCTGAAGAGCCCTTAGAAAATTTTCTATGACCCTGGATACACTAATGTTTTTTTCTTCCGCAGCTATTATTATGGCGCTGTGCAGCTCAGGAGTTATACTTATTGTAATTCTATCATTCATTTTTCATCAGTATGATTATTAGTAATACTCATATTAAATCTTTTTGATAGATTTTATTATTTATATAATGGCTTTACAAAACTCACAGAATTGTAAAGCAATTTTAAATACAGGAATTTTAAAAATAACATGGCCTGGAATTATTAGAATCAATGAATATATAAAATAGATTTACAAATAAATGAAATGTAAAGGAATGGAAATTAAAAATCATGGTCCAGGAATTTATGATAAGGTTAAACAATGCACACAATATAGGTTAAAAATTAATGGTATTTAGGATATGTATTCCATACCATTGCATTTTAATTTTTTTATTTTTCATATTAAAATAAATAGATATGGGGTTACATTATAATTTTTTATTGTAACAGAAAATTATAAAATAAATTATAAAAATCGGTGATTCTTAGAAAATGGAAAATTAAAAACATGCCAAGGAATGCGTTCTTTTCAGCATATAAAATATATGAAAAAATTAAAAAATAATATTTCATTTTTAATAAATAAAAAATTTTAATGATAATTATAAAAATATTGAAATAATCTAATACAAAAATTTAAAAATAAATCCATATTAAAGATTATATAATGATAAACCAGTTAGAATATATTTATCCAGATAATTTTGAAAATGAACTTAAAGAATATTTAAAAGTTTTACCCACAAAAAATGGAGAATTAAACAAAAGGGCATACATGGAAAGCAAGTTAATGGTAAATATAATGGGAATAAAGCCAGAGTTCATAGGTTTTGAGGAAAACCGCAATGATATTTATTATGCAGGAATATTAATGGAAACAAAGGATGAGATAAATAAAGATACAAGAGAAGAGGCATTGAGGGAATTAAAAAGGTATAAAAATGCAAGAGAGAAAAACGGATATACAGTTTCTAAATTAATTATAACAGATGGAAATATATTTGAGGTATATAATAGCAATGAACAAAAAGAATATGATTTTATATTAAACAATGAAATAAAAACTCAAAATGATGAATATACATTAAATAATCTATATACAAAGCTCTATTTATTGTTTAATCCAAAAGATATAAAATTAAATCCAAAGGTTGATATTATAATACCAAGGCTTTTGGATTTACAAAATGAAATACTGAAGAATATTCAAAATAAAAAAATAAAAATTGATAACTTAGAATACACAATTAAATTTGATGAATGGAAAAATTATGTGGCCAAGGTTTTAGGCAACAACAAAGAGATATCATTAGAATTTTATTTAAGGCATGTAATAATATATTATTATTCATTGTTTATAGTTGGCAAAGTTTTAGGTGAAAATAATATAGAAAATATATTAAACGGTTCCGCCTTTGAATCCAAGGGAATAATGAATTTTGTTGAACCTGACAACTTTTTTGATATATTTATAGATAAAAACAATAAATTTTTCTCATATATCAATGAGGAAATAGATTTATATGATTTTTCAAATATAAAAGATGATATTTTCAGGGTTTTGTATGAAAGTGTAATATCTCCAAGTGAGAGGCATAATCTAGGTGAGTTTTATACACCTGAATGGCTTGCAAAAATTTTGGTTGATGAATTGGTTACAAAGGATAATGTAATATTAGATCCTGCATGCGGTTCAGGAACATTTTTAAAATTAAGCATTGAAAGAAAAAAGGATCTTGGTTCGCAAAAAATATCAGATGAGGTAATAGGCTTTGATATAAATCCCCTGGCTGTTGTATTCTCAAAGGCAAATTACATATTATCTCTAGGCAAGAATTACATACATCAAAAATTAAATTTAATAATTCCGGTATTTTTGGCAGATTCACTAATGACATATTACAAGAGAAGTTCTTTAAATGCCGATGTACAAAGTGTTACAATAGATTTTAATCCCATTGCAAATATAAAGGCAGATTTTGATTATTCCTATGTTAATGCAGGTGATGAGCCAATAATACAGCTAAATAAATACATAGAGGATATGAAAGATTTTGTTTATAAAAATTTAAATACAAAAAATATAAATGTACCTGATAAGTTTAAGTATAATTCAGATCTAATTAAAAAATTAATACAATTAGTTAAGAATAAAAAGGATGGCATATGGTTCTATGTTTTAAAAAACATATACACACCATATTATTTTAGAAATAAAATAGATGTTGTATTAGGAAATCCACCATGGCTAACTTATAGAGAAACATCATATGAGAGGCAACATGATCTGGATTCCATTTATGATGATTACAAAATGAAGCACGGATCACAAAATAAGGCCAATGTTGATTATGCAGGTTTCTTTATTGCAAGATCATCCGAATATTTAAAACGGAAAAATAAAAAAATTATTGGAAAAATAGGCTTTGTTATAACCAGATCTATTATGAATGCTTCTCAATATCACGGTTTAAGAACGAAAGCATGGATTAATTCAGCAAACATAAGTGAAATAATAGATATAGATAATTCTATTAATCCGTTTAGAAAGCCTTCTTGTATTGTAGTTTTTGATTTTAATTTAAAAGATAAAAAAGAAATATCAGGTTATTTAATAAAAAATTCTACAAATGAAAAAGTTGATGTTTTTAATAATAATATTAACTATGATATAATAAATAAAAAATATTATATTAATACATCAGAAAACGAATCTGCCATTTCAGATAAACCAATGAATTTTACTAAAAATTCTATTTATAAAAGTATATTCAAAAGAGGCGCAACAATATTCCCAAGACCATATTTCTTTGTTGATATATTAAAGGAAGAGCAATATGCATATTTAATAAAAACAATGGATAAATATAATCCATTAACAGCAGATAAGAGGCATAAAAAGGGAGATTATTCATTTATATGGAATAATTTTTATGCTCTTAAAGATTTGATATACAATATTGTTTTAGGAGAATCGATTGAAAATTTTGGAATTCATTTAAATGAAAAGGCAATATTGCCTTTAATAGATTACACGCTTATTATTGACCAGAATAAAGATACAATACCATACACATATTCAATAAAAAATAACATATACGAAACAAAAAATATGAACACAATACAAAATAATCTATTAAAAAATTATTTAGAAAAATTAAATGAAATAGAAAAAGACTGGGAGAATAATAGAGGAAATAAATTCACAAATAATAAAAACAGCGCTAATTCTATGAGTTTTATAGACTGGTTAAACTATGGTAATAAATTATTATCACAGCACAGTTATAATTACATGGTTGTTTATAATACCAGTGGAACAAAAATAAGGTCTGCTGTTGTAGAAAATAAAGATATAATAGTAGATGTTACCTCATATTATGCATATTTTGATGATAAAAATGAGGCATATTATATATGCGGAATATTAAATTCTAATTATTTAATTAAGCAGCTTAAGAATTCAGGAATCTTATCTGAAAGACACATACATAAAAAGCCATTCCAAATAGATATACCAAAATATGATAAAAATAGTAATATTCATAATAAAGTAGCTGAACTATCCATAGAACTACATCAATTAAAGGAAAAAATTAATAACGAATCCAATAAAGATGAAATAAATAAATTAAAAAAAGAATTTAATGATAAATACAATGAATTAAATGATTATGTGAAAGAATGTTTTAATAATTAAATATAAATTTTATATAATATTTAAATTATATAGCACTATTTTTATATTATAAACTCTAAATCATGATTATATAAATAAAATAATTTTTTAATTTTAGAATGGCTAAGACATTGAACTTTTATAATAATGCCGTGAGCCGGGATTGAACCAGCGACCTCCAGATCTTCAGTCTGGCGCTCTCCCAACTGAGCTATCACGGCCCATTTCCTGTATCGATTATTTTTATTAAAAGCTTTTCTTTTATTTTTCTGAAATACTTTTATAATTATATTATATATACTTACAATGTACGATGACAGCTGTGTTTTCTGCAGGGAGATAATAAAGAAGAGGAACGCGGCTTTTGTTTATGAGGATGATGATGTTGTCGCGTTTATGGATAATGCACCTATAGACAACGGCCACATACTTGTTATACCAAGGGAACATTACCAGGATATATTTTCAATTGATAATGATCTGTACATCAAGATTTATAAAACAGTTAAAAAGCTTGCACCGGTTCTTATATCCTCCCTGAATGCCCAGGGGCTTAATATAAGCCAGAACAACGGCAGGGCGGCAAACCAGGTTGTGATGCATTATCATGTTCATATGATACCAAGATATAATAACAGTAAGCTTAATATGGAAAGACATATAACTGATATAAAAGAGCTGGAAAAAACGGCAGTAAAGATAAGGGCAGGTGTTTTAAATGAAGAGTCTTGAGGAGCTCTACAACAGGGCCATAGAGATGAAGAATAAGGGAATGTCGGATAAGGAGATATCAACAGAGCTTCATTTATCGGTTAATACTGTTACATGGCTCCTTAGCAAGGAGTTTGTAAATGAGAGAAGTGCAAAGGATGTTAAAATAGGCTGGCGCAGTGCCGGTGTTTTTGGATCAAGGATAGGAAGTCTTGCAGAGATAATGATAGATATAGCAGAGGAAGAATCAAACAAGATGAATTTGAACATTGACGCATTTTTGGGAATAACAATCAATGGCATTCCATTTGCAACCCTTGCATCCTACATGACCGGGAAGGAGCTAATAGTATACAGGCCACATCCATCAAGAAAGGAGGGGTTTTTCAGCAGCAACTTCGCCTCTGTTGTAAACAAAAACGTTGTGATAATGGATGATGTTGTTAGCACCGGCGAAACCATGAAGAGAACAATAGAGGATGTAAAGAAATCTGGTGGAAAGCCAGTTCTGTGCATTGTAATAGCATCAAAGCTGAACATCGATGAGATAAATGGCGTGAAGATAAGGGCCATAATGAGAACAGTAATGGTGTGATCATGCACTGGAGTGAATCTTTATTAAAGGATGTTTCAGGGGATCAAAGGATATCAACGGGAATATCACCGTCAGGGCCAATACACATAGGAAACATGAGGGAGATACTCACAGGCGATATAATATATAAGGAGGCATTAAAGCTTGGAATTAGGGCATCTTTTATATATCTCTGCGATGACATGGATCCATTAAGAAAGGTTTATCCGTTCCTTCCAGGGAGCTATGAAAGGTACGTTGGCCATCCATTGAGCATGATACCTGCTCCAGATGGCGATAAAACATATTCAGAATACTTTTTAGAGCCTTTTAAGGAGACAATAGACAAAATAGATGTAAGGCCGGAGATAATAAGCACGACATCGCTTTATAAAAACGGCGTGCTGTCAAGGGCCATAGATATTGCAATGAACAACAGGGAGAAAATAAAAAATATATTAAACAGCATAGGAAATTATAAAATAACCGGTGACTGGTATCCATATGAACCTGTATGCAAATCCTGCGGAAGGATAAACACGACCACTGTAATATCATATAATTATCCATATGCCGAGTATAAATGCAAATGCGGCTATACAGGCAAAGCCGATATAAGAACTGATGATGGAAAGATGCCATGGCGTGTTGAATGGCCTGCAAAATGGTTTTCACTGCATGTTACAATAGAGCCATTTGGAAAGGATCACGGCGCGGCCGGTGGCTCATACGATACTGGAAAGGCCATAGCCAGTGATATTTTTAACATAAATCCACCGCTTCCGTTACTTTATGAAAGGATCTTTTTAAAGGGAAAGGGTGTAATGCATTCATCAACGGGTGTTGTAATACCCGCATCAGAGATGATAAAATTCTCACCGCCAGAGATAATAAGATTTTTAATTGCAAAGAACAATCCTGGCAGGCACATAGACTTTGATCCCGGGCCCGGGCTTTTAAATCTAATAGATGAGTATGAAAAGTACGAAAGGGCCTATTTTGGCCTTGACAGTGTAAAGGATGATGACTACAAAGATGTCTATGAGCTATCAAGATTAAAAATACTAAAAGAGCCAGAAAAAATAACATTCAGGCATATAGTAACGCTTGTGCAGATATATAATAATAACGATGCCCTGTTATCAGCGCTTAAGAGAAGCGGCTACGAGAAGGATTACATAGATGATTATATAATGAATGAGATTGATACTGCAAGGTACTGGCTTGAAAAGTATGCACCTCCTGAGATGAAGTTCTCGCTTACAGATGAAAACATAAATTTAAACGATGATGAAAGAAAGATTGTAAATGAATTCCTGGAGAACATAGATAATATAGAATGGTCACCGGATTCAATACACAATTATGTCTATGACATAATAGGAAGATCAAAAATGAGGCCACAGGATGCATTTGCGGTATTTTATAAAATATTAATAGGCAGGAGCCGCGGGCCAAGGCTTGGGTATTTTATTTATAACCTTGGCAGGGAGTATATAATAAAGAGGTTTTCTTCAATACTGGCCGAGACTTTTTAATTATATATTAAATTTTATAATTTTTTTCACTGCACTCTTAAATACAAGTAATGCATATAAAATCATGACTGGAAATATAAAGATCAATCCGCCACCGCCAAGGCCGATGATGACGCCGGAGAAATCTCTTAAATACAGGGTTAAGCACACAATACTTATCATGAGCGGCAAGGGCGGTGTTGGTAAATCAACGGTTGCTGCAAATCTCGCTGTTGCCCTTGCAGGTAAAAATCTAAATGTTGGCTTATTGGATGCTGATATAAACGGCCCGGATGATCCAAAGATGCTCGGCATAGAGAATGAAAAGGTCTACGGCGATGAAAAGGGAATAATACCTGCTAAAACAAAATACAACGTTGATGTAATTTCGATGGGGTTAATAATACCAAGGGAGACCGCAGTTATATGGCGTGGTTCACTGAGGCACAAGGCCATACAGCAGTTCCTTGAGGATGTCATCTGGGATGGAAAGGACATACTTGTAGTGGATCTGCCGCCTGGAACTGGAGACGAGCCATTGAGCATATGCCAGTTAATACCAAATGCCGATGGAATTGTCATAGTGATAACACCACAGGACGTTGCATTAAACGATGCTGTTAAGGCAATTGACTTTGCATCAAAGGTGAAGATACCTGTTATAGGTCTAATAGAAAACATGAGCGGCTTTATATGCCCGCACTGTGGGAAGGAAACAGATATATTTAAATCCGGCGGTGGAAAAAAGCTTGCAGAGCAGTATAATATAAACTTTTTGGGAAAAATTCCTATAATACCTGAAATTGTTGAGGATTCAGATAAGGGTATACCTGCAGCTGCTGAAAATGAATTTGCAAGGAAATTTTTTGATGATGTTGCAGAAAACATAATAAAGAATCTTAAAAATTAATTTTTTTAAAAATAAAAGGAAACACACCGGATAAGAAATTAGCATGGATTGTGCATTCGGTCTTTTAGTAACCGTGGACTTAATGCCTCGCAAAAGCTCAGCACTTACATCCCGGTCCTATCAAGCTCCTCTTTTAGGAGGGACCTGATAACGATGCCTCTTTTCAGGGGCGACTTCAGGCTTAGATGCTTTCAGCCTTTATTCGCGTATGGCGTAGCTACCCGGCAACTGCCCTGTCGGACAACCGGTAAACCAGAGGCCACGAACCCCCGTTCCTCTCGTACTAAAGGCTCCTTCCCTTCAGGCATCGAGCACTCCCACGGAGAAGCAACCCTACTGTCTCGCGACGTAGTGAACCCATCTCAGGATCCCTTTTAATGGGCGAACAGCCCCACCCTTGGCGTCTTATGCAGCGCCAGGATAGGAACAGACGACATCGAAGTAGCAAACCCTCGGGTCGATGTGTACTCTTGCCGAGGACAACTCAGTTATCCCTGGGGTAACTTCTCTCTTATCACCTGCCCTCATGAAGAGGGAGACAAGGTGGTTCGCTAAGCCCTGCTTTCGCATCAGCGTTCCTTATTGTCTGGAACACTGTCAAGCCAGCTTTTGCCTTTATACTCTACGGAGGATTTCTGACCCTCCTGAGCTGACCTTTGGAGGCCTCTGTTGGATTGTTAGAGGCGTGGCGCCCCACCCAAACTGCCCACCAATAGTTGTCCCTTTTGCAAGGTTAGTGACGCAACTCCCAAAGGGAAGTGTTTCATCGTCGCCTCCATTCCGGCCACAACCGGAACTTCGATGGCTCCTTCCTACCCTACGCATTGAGAATCGCGTCACAGCTACAGGCTGCAGTAAAGCTCCACGGGGACTTCGCTTTCACGTGGGAGAGACTGGATTGTGCACCAGTACATTAATTTCACGGGGCTGAACGCGGGGACAGTGGGACTCTCGTTGAACCTTCATGCAAGCCGCCAATTAAGCGGCTAGGTATTACGCTACCTTGAGAGGGTCATAGTTACCCCCGCCGTTTACTGGCCCTTCTTCTCCTTGAGCGGAGCTTTCAGGTACCAGCACTGGGCAGGTTTCGACCACTATACACATCCTTACGGACTAGCAGTGATCTGTGTTTTTGGTAAACAGTCGGGGTCCCCTTGCCACTGCGACCTATCCTCTCTCTGGATAGGCACTCCTTCTACCTAAGATACGGAGCTATTTGGCCGAGTTCCCTCGCGTCCATTATTCCCAAACGCCTTGGACTTCTCATCCAGGGGCACCTGTGTCGGTTCTTGGTACGATCTGAGGCTTGACCCATGCATGCTTTTCATGGGCTCCAGGAATTAGAGAAATCCCCATAAGGGGACAGATACATCTTCGCAGACTTTACGTCATTACAACTCTCCATCTGCTTATATGCACCAACACACTGACGGGTGTGCTCCTCCTATCCCGAAGCTCACATGCATGGCAGAACACCTCAGGCGCTGGAATATTAACCAGCTTCCCTTTCGACCATTTCCTGTTAGGAATGGCCTTAGGATCGGCTAACCCTCGGCTGACGAACATTGCCAAGGAACCTTTGCCCTTTCGGCGGAGTGGATTCTCACCACTCTTGACTGCTACTTTTACCAGGATCCGCGATACTGTACGGTCCACTCCTCCTCTCGAAGAAGCTTCGTCCCATACAGCACGCCCCCCTACCACATCACCTTGCGGTGGTCCTGGATCTCGGCAACTGGCTTTAGCCTCTTCCATCTTCAAGGCATGTAGCCTCGGTGAGTGAGCTGTTACGCACTCTTTAAAGGATGGCTGCTTCTAAGCCAACCTCCCCACTGTCTTCGGCCGCAAACCTTTTTAGATCGCACTTAGCCAGTATTTAGAGGCCTTAATCCAGGTCTAGGTTGTTCCCTTCACGGGCATAAAGCTTATCCCTATGCCCTAGCACCCCATATCTACGATTCGGACAAGTTCGGAGTTTGATAGGCCGGCGCAGTCTTTCGACTACTAACCGGCCAATCGGTCGCTCTACCTCATCCGAAATCTCCATGGAGGTCTACCTGCGGGTAGTTTCGGGGGGAACCCGCTATTGCCGCTCTAGATTAGCCTTTAACCCCTACACCCAAGTCATCCGAACGATTTGCACATCAGAACCGGTTCGGTCCTCCACCTAGCTTTCGCTAAGCTTCAACCTACTCAGGCGTAGATCGAGCGGCTTCGGGTCTGCCACGGCTGACTAAACGCACTTGGGTACGCTACCCCTCCATTGCTGTGCGGGTAATCGCTTTCGCTACGGCTCCTTCTTTAAGAATTAGCCTTGCCAACCGTCGCAACTCCCTGGCCCGTTCTTCAACACGGACTATAGGACACCGGTCACCTTTCGGTTCACCCCTTTAGTGCCCTATAAAGTTTTCACTGTCTGGTTTCAGGCTCTTTTCACAGCCCTTCCGGGTTGCTTTTCAGTTTTCCCTCACGGTACTTGTTCGCTATCGGACTTGAGATGTATTTAGGGTTGGATGTTCATGCCACCCGTATTCCCACGCGAATAACGACGCATGGTACTCAGGATACTTCCCCTCATGGCCTTTTTATCTTCTTCTACGGGGCTATCACCCTCTATGGCTAAGCTTCCCAGCTTATTCGAATCGATAAAAGAGGCGTTGGGGAAAGTCCATACTCCACATCTCCTTGCCCTTTCGGGTAGGATTCGGTTTGCCCTCTACCGCTTTCGATCGCCTTTACTCACGGTATCTCGATTGATTTCTTTTCCTCCCGGTACTAGGATGTTTCGATTCCCGGGGTGCCCTCTCCTTACGGAGTGAATCAGGAAGTCCCATTCGGAGATCTCTGGATCTAAGGCTCCATGCGCCTCCCCAGAGCATTTCGCAGCTTGGCACGTCCTTCTTCGGCTCTCAAGCCAAACCATCCCCCAGACAGTTTAGCAGTACACAATTCATCTTGCTTTACTTATCCGGTGTCACTGGTCTAAAAAGACCTTCACCTCCCCTATTAATAATCATGTATTAATAGGTTCATTTGTGTGTATACTCGATATAACTAACTTCAATATAAACGTTTTGTTAATAGCTATTTTATTATAAAAATTAAAAAAATACATTGTATTTATTTTAATATTGATATTTTTACATGAAACCCGTAATATCATAGATTTTCAATAAATTTTGTATGTTTTTAACAGGCATATATAAAATTTTATCTTATGATGTAATTACATATTATGAAGGAGGGCATAATCAACAGAAAGGAACAGGGTGATTTTGTATCAACACTTATAAGACAGATGAAATTCCGCCGTGATGATTTTAAGCAGATCAACGGTATTGGTGGATTCACATCATTAATAGATTTTGGAAACTTTGCAATAACTTTAAACAACGATGGCGTTGGAACAAAGACGATAATAGCCGAGGAGGTTGGAAAATACGATACTATAGGAATAGATTGCATAGCAATGAATGTTAACGATGCAATAACCATCGGCTCTGAACCAATAGCAATGGTTGATTATATATCATTAAAAAGGGTTGATAATGAAATTGCAAGGCAGCTTGGCATTGGATTCAACATTGGGGCACAGATGGCTAACATAAATATAGTTGGCGGTGAAACTGCCATAGTACCTGACCTTGTAAACAATATAGATGTCTCCGGCACAAGCCTGGGCATAATAAAAAAGGAGCAGATAGTATCAGGTGATTTTGTCAAGGAGGGAGATTTAATATACGCTCTTAAAAGCAGCGGCCTTCACTCAAATGGGTTTACGACCGTGAGAAGAATACTAAAGGATAATAATGTATCATACGATGAGAATTTTCCAAATGAGAACAAAAAGGTTTATGAGGTGTTACTTGAACCAACAAGGATATACGTAAGGGAGGTGCTTGACATGCTTGGCATAGTCAATATAAAGGGCATGGCAAACATAACCGGAGGCGGAATAAAGAATATAACAAGGATAAAGGATCTTAAATATATTATAGATAATCCAATAAAACCGCAGAACGTATTTAACGTTTTAATGGATCTTGGCAGGCTTGAATACAAACAGATGTACGAGATATTCAACATGGGCATGGGATATATAATAATAATAGATGAGGAGAGCAAGCTTGATCTTGTTAATACTTTAAGGGGGCGTGTGGATTTCAAGGAGATAGGCCATGTTGAGAACGGCTCTGGAATATCAATACCTGAATACGGCGTTGAGCTTTCAGGCTATTATTAATCCTTGAAATCCATTTTAATAACGTTGTTTGAATTCAAATCAAACAATGTTGCTATTGAGGGATTTGGTGAAAAGTTCATCATCTTCTGGTACTCTGTCTGTGACTGCCACGTTGATGAATTAACGTATCTAACTCCATGATAGTTGCCAAGCGAATGCGAATGTATATGGCCTGTTATAAAGATATCTGGTATCTTTTCTATAACATGGTAATCAATCTTTGATGGTATTATTGGTGTTTTTCCACCGTAAACAGGTGCAAGATGCCTCCTCTTAAGTAATTCCTCTATTGCTGAGCCGACACTTGCATAATTTGCCCCTGGAACGAGCTCGATCATATCATTTAATGACATGCCATGATATATTAATACATTCTTTCCATTTATTTCAATGTTAAATGGATTTGGTATCAGATGAACATTTTTATTAAAAAAATCAGAGATCTTCTTTGAAAAAACAGGCTGCGGCTCTGCAAGTCTTACATTGTCATGGTTTCCCGGTGTTAAGAAGATATCTATATCATCTGGCAGTTCGTTTAAATACTCTGCCAGTTTTTCGTACTGTTCAAATGGATTTAATATCTCTATGTCGTTTTCCTGGCCTGGATAAACACCAATTCCATCGACAACATCGCCGCTTAGTATTAGATATTTTAGATACTGTGCTTCATTTCTTGATGATTTTATCCATGATATTAATTTTTGAAAATCATTTTTTCTGAATGTCCTGCTGCCAACGTGTATATCAGATATGGATGCAATGTATACTGGTTCTTTTTTATCCTCATAGATCATCTTTCTTGGTATATCGGGCCTTATTATCTCATCAGCAAACATTACCGTGTCCCCGCCGGTTCTGCTGATGGATCCTATAATACCTATCACCTCATCCTCGAGTATTAATTCATTTGAAAGGCCCTTGCTTTTTAATAAAAAGACATCCATATGATCGTCAAGATCCTCGACAAGAAGTTTTTTATGACCGTTCTTTGTTGTGCTTATATCTGAAACGATACCAACGATCTTTACCTTCCCCTGTGAAACCTTTGCACTTTTTATTGTTAATGTACCACGCATCTCCGATGATTGTATTATCATCTTTCTTATCTTTTCATATCTGTCAACGAACATCTCCCTGAAGTCTTCCACGGAACTGTGAGCCCTTATATCCGGTACATAGACTTCAAAATCGTTTTTTTCAACCTTTGGTGATCTAATAAGCCTTAGAACCTCGGATTCGCTTAGATATCCAGAACTTATAACATCATCAGAGAGCATTTTTGGTATTAATTCACCCATGCTTCTTTCAAGTATTATATTAAGTGCACCAGGCGATACAAGTATTCCATGATCCTGGAAGTATTTTAGTATTGATTCCCTGTCCTGGAAAAGTTCCATGGACTTCCAGTGAGATATAAAATAAGGTTTTATTGGTAAAAAACCTGGTAACATTTTATGATTATATATAAAAAAAAATAATAATTAATTTTATTTATAATGATTGTCTTTAGTTACAATGTTTAAGGAAAAGTTTGAAAAGATAATTGAAGGATATACATTTGATGATGTGCTGCTTTTACCATTAAAGTCAGGTGTTGAGCCAAGGGATGCAGATGTATCAAGCATGTTCTCAAGGCATATAAAAATCAAGGTTCCAATAGTAAGCTCACCAATGGATACGGTTACAGAAAGCGAGATGGCAATAGCCATGGCAAGATACGGTGCACTTGGTGTTCTTCACAGAAATATATCAATAAACGAGCAGCTTGAAATGGTAAAGCGGGTCAAAAAGGAGGAGACAATAATAATAAGAGATGTTATAACAGTTGATGAGAATACACCGGTAAATGTTGCAAGAACCATAATGATGACAAGGAATATAGCCGGACTTCCAGTTGTAACAGCCGGAAAATTGTCAGGAATTCTTACAAAACGCGATCTTGAGTTCTCTGACAACAAGGGCCTTGTAAAGGACATAATGACAAAGGACGTTATCTATGCCGATGAGGATATCTCAATAGATGAGGCAAAATATATATTATACAAAAACAGAATAGAAAAGCTGCCCCTTGTTGATAAAAAGGGAAGATTAACAGGTTTAATAACTGCCAAGGACATAAAAACAAGGGAGAGATTCCCGGATGCCTCCAGGGATAATGATGGAAAATTAATGGTTGGCGCGGCAGTTGGTCCATTTGATATAAACAGGGTCCTTGCACTTCAGGATGCCGGTGTTGATTTTATTGTTATTGATACGGCTCATGCCCATAACATGAACGTTGTTAACTCAATTAGGGAGATGAGGAAAAAAATAAATATAGATATAATAGCAGGAAACATAGCAACGGGAGATGCAGCAAATGATTTGATTGATGCCGGTGTTGATGGCCTTAGGGTTGGCATTGGCCCCGGATCAATATGCACAACAAGGATAGTTGCAGGCATCGGTGTACCACAGTTAACTGCAATATCAAATGTGGCCGATGTTGCTGAGAAAAACGATATACCTGTAATAGCCGACGGTGGAATAAGATACTCCGGTGATATTGTTAAGGCACTTGCTGCAGGCGCGTCAACCGTAATGCTTGGTTCCCTGCTTGCCGGAACCGACGAGAGCCCGGGCATGGAAATGATAATAAATGGAAGGAAGTATAAATCATACAGGGGCATGGGGTCAATAGGCGCCATAAAGGCGGGAAAATCTGACAGGTACGGAAAACTTGAAAACAATAGCTTCATAGCCGAGGGTGTTGAGGGAGCCGTCCCATACCGCGGCAGGGTTTCAGAGATACTGTTTCAGCTTGTCGGTGGGATAAAAACAGGCATGGGCTACGTTGGTGCGGCCAATATAAGGGAACTTCATGAAAAATCGATATTCATAAGGATCAGCGAGAACGGCCTTAGGGAGAGCCACCCGCACGATATAAGAATTATATCTGAACCGCCAAATTATCAGAATTACCAGTAATAAAGAATAAATTTTTTGTTGTAATTTTTAATTTATGGATTTAAATGAAATGATATTAAAGGAGCTCGAAAACGGCCCGGTAAAGGAAGAGTATTTAATATCAAAATTAATAGATAAAAATTACAATTACAATAATTTAAAAAGATCTGATTACATAAAAATAGGTGCCGAGATCATACTGGAGAATAAGATAATCTTTGCCATAGATAATCTTGTAAAAACCGGGAGGATAAAAAGGAAAAAATTGAATATTGATGGAATTGAGGATCTCTATTTATTATTGCCCTGAAGTATCGAGATGTATGCCTCCTCAAGCTGCGATCCTACAACATCGTAGTATATTACATTTCCTATTTTTACAAGATCTGATAGTATTCTTGCCCTGGATGCATCAGAGCCGTCAAAATCTATTATAACAGAGTTTTTATCATACGATGATACATTGTAACCTGCGTTTTTTATCTTATCAATCATCATATCATCAACATTTTCAATAAATCTTGCAATGACCTTCTTTATATTAAATGACGATGATATTTCATCTATGTTTCCTGAGGCTTTTATTGAACCGTTGTTTATAAAAACAACATAATCGCAGGTTTCTGAAACCTCGGATAATAAATGTGAGCTCATAAACACGAGCTTTTCCTTCTTTAATTCTAGAATAACATCACGGAATAGCTTCCTTTCGAATGGATCCAGACCGCTGGTTGGTTCATCGAGGATCAAAATCTCAGGATCAACTATCAGCGTGGATGCAAAGACAACCCTCTGCCTCTGACCCTTTGATAAACCGGATATCTTTGCATTCAAATCAGGAAGTGCAAGTTTTTTTGAGTAATATTCTATCCTGTTTTCTATATCCTTTTTGTTTATGCCGCGTAGCTCGGCAACATAGCTAAGAGACTCACTGACCCTTAGATACGGATATGGCAATGGCGTTTCTATTAATGCACCTATTTTTTTAAGTGCCATCACAGGTTCCTTTGTAACATTTATATTATTTATCATTACTGTTCCGCTATCAGGCCTTATTAAATTTACAAGTATCTTAAGGCTTGTCGTTTTGCCGGCACCGTTTGGACCAAGATAGCCTATTGCACCATTGCCATCATAACTAAATGAGATGTTTTTTAATGCCTGGAAATTGCCAAAACGTTTTGAAACGCTGTTAAATGATATATTATTCATGTTCATCCCTTTACCTCTTTATATTTATATAGTATTATTGCAAGAGCTGTAAAAATTACCAGATACAGTGCAAGTATAATTATCCCCTCATAAAATGATGGTAAAAATGAGTACATTTTTATTCCATGTATTGTTGAAACACTCTTTGTCGAATATTTTGATAAAAGGACAAGGTAAACGATCTCGCCACCAAAGGTTATGAACATGTATGGTGCATAGCCAACAAAGTCTGATACAACGTCCTGTATTATCGGGAAGACTATGATTACCAGGAGTATCGTTATTATCATTCCGGTAAGCGGCGTTTTAAAGAGGGCCGAGAAGAAGGTTGCAAAGGCAACAAAGGCTGCCGAAAACAGTAAAAGAATAAGTATAACAAGGTATGATTTTGATGGAATTGATCCGTATAAATAATATGAGCCGCCGAGACCTATTAAAACATACGATAATAATATAATAAAAGTTGATATAACTGCTGCAGTGTACCTGCCAAGAACGATTATTGATCTTGGAACGGGCTGAACCATTGAATAGTATGCTGACTGCGTTCCCGTATCAATGGATATTAGATCACCACCAAAGAATGCGGCGACTATTGATGTTAAAAATATAATAAAAGAAGATAGGTATCCATATAAAAATGATGAATCAGTCCCTGACTTTAACAGTGAATAATCAAAGTGTATATCAAGTACTGTAAATATTAATGATATGGCTATTGCAATGCCAAGCAGTCCAATAAATCTTCTGGATCTTATGTAAAAGAGAAGCTGATATTTAAGTGATGTTAAATACTGTGAAAATGACATGGAAATAAGATAAAATTGAAGTATTTAAATATTATGTATTAAAATAATATCATAGACAATATAAAAAAAGAATTTTGTGTATACTTTAAATATGTGATTTTAATCTTTATATTATGTACAAAAAAATTGCAGTTGCGGTTGTGCTGCTCTTTATGATTGGACTCGTTTTTGTACCTGTTTCCCACGCATCAACTGTAACTGTCTATGTTAACAAGAACACAAACGATGCAAACGTTACATATTCTTCCTATACATATATAAAGGTAACAAAGAATGGTACATCAAACATGGCAAATTTAACATTTAATTTCCTTGCAAGATATTTCGATTATAACATGACGTATTACATGAACACAACGCAGTTCAACAGGATGTTAATGCATTTAAACATGCATAACGTCACGATAAAGTATTCAAATGTAACAATAATGCAGCAGTTCAAAATGCTTACAGACAAATCATTTATAAAATATTACAACAACAGCATAGCATTCAATGTTACAGGCATAATAAAAAATAATACAATAAATATGTCATGGAGGGGCCTAAATGGCATGAAGCTGCCACACACAATCATGGGCTCAAAAACATTTGGATTCCATTACAACACGGCAAACTACAGTGTATTTGATCAATCACTGGTTAAATGGCACAGATACTTTAATGCAGCAAACAATTACACGGTTTTTACATACAATGCAGGTAAGACCGTGAATACATATATAAACACAACGTTTGTAAATATACACATAGTATCAGACCCATCATATAAATTAATAGTGCCTGGAGATGCAAAGGCGGTAAATGCAAATTCAATAGAGATAATAAACAATCATACAGTTTCATACACAATGTACTATATAATAGCGGCAGTCGCAGTAATAGCTGCAATAGCAGGTCTTGTTTATTATAAGAGAAGATAAATCCATTTTCTTCTTTTTAAAAATAGTTTATTAACACATTATTATTTTCTTTTCATGTATGATGCCATTATTGTTGGTGCTGGCATAACAGGTTTAAGTTCTGCATACCATATAAAAATGCGCAATCCGGATGCAAGGATCCTTGTTATCGACAGATACGGAACCTTTTCCCAGGGAAACACGGGTAGAAGTGCTGCTGGCTTTAGGGATTTCTTTTCATCAAGATTGAATTACATTTTATCAGCCTCATCGATTTCCTTTTATAAACATGTACAGGAGGATCTTAAATACGATCTTGGCATGATATTTAATGGATATCTGTTTTTACTCGATAAGGAATATGATAAGAATGATCTTTTAAAATATAAACATGCAAGGATCATAGAAGATGATATAAGCGATATCTTTAACATGAAGAACGATAACGATCTAATGAATGTTGCAAGCATAAAGACGGCAATATTGTCTGAAAATGCAGGTATAATAGAGCCTGATAAATTATCATCGTTTTATTATAAAAAACTCCTTGAAATGAACGTTGACTTTATGTTCAGGACCGAGGTAAAAAGGTTAATATTATCACCAAGAAGGCCTCTAGATTATGCAGGAGAACCGTTTATATGGCAGGATAAATACATATCAGGTATCGAAACAGACCATGGAATAATAAACGGAGATACCATAATATTATGCTCTGATGTCTGGACGCCTTTAATAACGGACCCGCTTGGCATAGATTCATACATTAAACCTAAGAAGAGGCAGGTATTTCAGATTTCAGGCCCTGAAATAGAAAAGATCATAAGAATGGACAGGTTCACGGATACAAACGTTTTCCCGTTCACAGTCTTTCCGTCAGGTTCTTACATAAGGCCGGTACCGGACAATTCATCCTTCTGGGCCGGTGTTGCAGATAATACCGGAAGACCGTTCAAGCTTGATGATGATCCAAGGGCCGAGATAGACTTTTATAATTATAATATAAAGCCAATATTCGATCTATACTTCCCGGCTACAAGAAGCTCAAAGGTTACAACCATGTGGGCAGGCCACTATGCATACAATACAATAGATTACACACCTTACGTTTTTAGGAACATGAATTTAATTATTGTTTCTGGAACCTCCGGCAGTGGCATAATGAAGGGTGATTCAATAGGAAGGTCTGTTGCGGCAATTTACATGCATGATAAATACGTTGACCTCTCCGAGGGCAGAATCGATATAAATGATTTATCGCCATTGAGAACGCCACAGAGGGAGGAAATTGTGCTTTAATTACCATGAGTAATATATCATTAAATAATAAATTTATTAGATAAGATCATTCTAATTTAATGATTGCAATTAGCTACTCATCATCGGCGAATCTCGGGCCGGGATATGATATACTATCCATGGGGCATGACGCCTTTTACGATGAGGTTGAGGTTCTTGAGGATCATTCAAATGAGATAAAGATTTCCGGTGATGGAATACCGCTTGATTACAAAAAGAATACGGCCGGGCTAAGCGCCTCAATGATATTAAATGATTATGGAATAAAAACCGGTATTAAAATAAACATAAAAAAGGGCATACCTGCAGGTTTAGGCCTTGGCAGCAGTGGTGCGTCTGCAGCTGCCGCTGTAAGGGCAATAAACAAACTTTTTAACCTTGGCATGAGCCATGATGAGATGGTTCACTATTCAATGCACGGTGAAATAGCCGCATGCGGGTCGGCACACCCTGACAATGTTTCCTCTGGAATATACGGCGGGATCACACTTGTGCAGTCAAAGAACCCTGTAAAAATAAAAAAATTAAAGATAAATTTGAATTTTTCAATACTTTTGGTCATACCGGAGTTCTTCATGGAAAACAAAACAATGTATGCAAGATCCCTTGTTCCATCAAAAATAACGATGGATGAGCATATAGAATCAACACAGAGGCTATCATCATTGATCTCAGGATTGATCACCGGGGACAGGGATCTTGTATCATATGGAATGAATGATAACATCGTTGAAAGGGCAAGAATAAGAATGTTTCCCTACTATTATGATCTAAAAAGAAGGGTAATTGAAAACAATGCAATATCGGCATGCATCAGCGGTGCTGGACCAACCGTGCTTATACTTTATGATGACAAATCAGATTACAATGGCATTTTAAGATCGGTGGATGATGTTATGAGATCATATAATATAAAATATATTTTAAAAAAATCAAGGATTATGGAGGCATACAATGATTGAAACAGATATTAATGATATTTATGGAAGGCCCCTGGTATTTCCAATATACCAGACTGGATCTTATGAGATTCCAGGCGGTGAAAAATTTAGATACTCAAGGGAGTACAACCCAACGGTTGAGAATTTAAATAATGTAATAAAAAGACTTGAACATGGTGATCTTGCAAATTCCTTCTCTTCAGGCATGGGCGCAATAACAACAACGCTTTTATCAATCTTAAGGCCTGGTGATGAGGCCGTGACGCATATAGATACGTTTGCAAGGAGCTATCATTTCTTCTCTGAATTCTTGAGATCCTTTGGAATAAAAACAAGAATATCAAGACCTGGAACTGAAAATATACTTGAGGAGATAAACAAGAGAACAAAGCTTGTTTTCATAGAAACGCTGAGCAATCCAGTACTAAGGGTATATGATATAGACGAGATCTCAAAGGCATGTTCAGAGAACGGTGCACTGCTAATATGCGATTCCACCTTCGCAACGCCCTATAATTTAAAAACGCTTGATCACGGTGCAGATGTTGTTATACACAGTGCATCAAAATTTTTATCTGGTCATAATGACGTAATCGCAGGTGTTGCTGCGGGATCATATGATTTAATAAAAAGGATAGATGATACCAGGCGCAGTCTTGGAACATCAATGGATCCAAATACAGCGTTCCTTGTGGAGCGCGGTATTAAAACACTGGATTTAAGAATGGAGAAAATTAATGAAAACGCAATGAAGATAGCAAGGTTTCTAAATGAATCTCCCAGGGTATCGGATGTAATATATCCAGGGCTTGAAAGCCACCCGGATCATGGAATAGCATCAAGATTGCTGAGAGGTTACTCCGGCGTTATTTTATTTAAATTAAAAAAGGATTTTAATGATTTTATAGATAAATTATCAAATATAAAGGCTGCGAACACCCTTGGTGGTTTAAATACAATTGTTTCAAATCCATATACGATGTCACACAGATCACTGAACAATGATGAGCTAAAGATTCTTGGTATAGATAAGGATTATGTAAGGTTATCTGCCGGTATAGAAAATCCAGAAAATATAATAGAGGAACTAAACACGGCCATATCATAGTTCCTCTATAATGATCTTCTCTGGAAAATTGCCGCTTATACCATCAAGATCAAGATCGTTAACGAACCTTGAAAGCTCATTCATTGATGTTGACATAACAACAATGCTTGTTCCTGTATCAGATGTGAAATAAACGTTTTTGTAGTTATTTAATGATGATCTTAATTTTCTTATAATGTCTAAATAATGCTTTTCATATATAATATATCCAGAGGATATTAAAAGCGCCTGCAGCCTGTACATATCCTTCATGGAGTATTCAAGCATCATCCTTGTATTGAATTTGTTTTCAATGATGTCTATTATATCAAAAAATTTTGATTTGACCCATGCATTATAAAAAATTGATGAGGATGCATAATCATGTGCATTTAATGTCTCTATTCTTGATCTCATTGGTATGGCATAGAAATGGAATAAATCGTCTTTTCTTATTTCGAAGCCAATTGAAGATAAATCGTCTATTCCAGGATATGAAAGCCACATTGAAAGGTTTCCTGCCGCAGATCTGGTACCGGAGCCAGAGACATGCCTGGCCAGGTATGATACAAAACCCCTGTCTTTTGCAGCATCCATGCCAAAGACTGCTGCGGCAACGGCCCTGGCGGTTGCCGATGCCACGGCTGCCGATTCTCCAAGGCCTTTGGCATCCCTGTATCTTCTATTTATCCTGATGTTAAACTCAAATGCTGCATCTATTCTATATTTTTTCCTGAGAAATGACAGGGCCTTTTCAGCCCTTTTGTAATACTTTTCATTGTTTTTCCCGTTGAATATAATCTTATCATTACCAGATCTCAGTACCTTGCAGGTAACATCACATGATGAAAAGTTCGTTGTGAACGATATCGATGGAAAGTTGGCTATGTTATTGTCTTTATCATAGTATCCAAGGAATTTATAAAGACCTGTTATTGGGTATCCATTTGCGTGGAACGTTTTATTGTATTTAATATCAGGTGAATAATCACCTGATTTATTATAAATGCCGAGTTCAAGAAGCATATTTCTTATTTTTTCACCATAAACATTAAGATCATTCAATTAAATCACCAAGCATTTCCATGGTTTCATCAAAGTTTATGTTATCAATTTTTTTTACATTGTAATCGCCGCATTTTTTTATCGAGTAATCTTCCATAATTTTGTAAACAGGCAGCTGTTCTGCAAGCCTTTCACCTGGATCGTTTTTATGTGTATACATGGTTCTGCTTAAAAGACGGCTTCTGTGAATCTCAATATCCGATATATAAATATAGAAGACCTTTATTTTATTAAAAAGATCATTATCAAAAAGGCCCGGATCAAAGTATAATGATTCAATGACCATTGATTCACCGTTTCTTAATGCCCTTGATATGATTTTATTATAACCATTGTACATTAAACGTGCCTGATAAAGATATCCTTTGATTACATTTTCATTGGACATCGGGCCAAAGAACCTCCAGGCATCATAAACACTTACATTCATTATCTCATCATTTAAATATGATCTTAAAAACTCCCTTAGATAATCACCGGAAAGCACAATGTCTATATTTTTTTTCCTTGCAATATATGCCGAAAGACTGGTCTTACCAACACCCGGTATGCCACCAATGAATACTATCATTGATTGCGTATCGTTTTAAATTTAATTATTTTTTCATTAATTCTTTTTTATTTAATATTTCACTAAATTTTTAAATATCATTTTAACATATTATAAGCATGGCAGAGACATGGGAAGTAAAGGAAAAACTAAAACCGAGGGGACTTGACGGCATATCCGACCAGCAAATAGACTACCATTTTGATTTCCATTATAAGGGCTATGTGACAAAGCTCAACGAGATCTGGTCAAAGCTGCCGGATGTTGATTTAAGCAAGGCAAACCAGAACTACAGCGATCTAAGGGAGATGAAGCTTGAGGAAACATTCAACTATGATGGCTCAATGCTTCATGAGTATTACTTTGAGTCGCTAACAAAGGATCATACAGAGATACCGGCAAGTGTAAAGGAGCAGATAGAGAAGGACTTTGGCAGCTATGAAAAGTTCGTTGCACTTTTCAAGGCAACAGGTACGGCCTTCAGGGGCTGGGCACACCTGATATTCGATTTAAACTATGGAAAGCTGAGAATAGTGGGTGCAGACATACACAGTGCAGGTGCAATATGGAATGCAATAATGATATTGCCACTGGACGTCTATGAGCATGCATATTACACAGATTACGGTGCAAAGAGGGCACCATACCTTGACGCCTTCATGAAGAACGTAAACTGGAAGGTTGTTGAGAAGAGGCTTGAGAAGGCAAAGAAATTATACGAGGTTTTCAAGGAATAAGTTTTTTTATATTTATTTTATTCATGTAAATGATATCCAGCGATTACATTAAAGATAAAATACTTGAGATAGAAAACATTCAAGGAAATCTCATAAGATCAAGGATCTCAGAGTTTAAAAGGCTTAAAAAGAGCGATAAGTACACACTGTTTAAGGAGCTGTCATTCTGCATACTTACCGCAAATACATCTGCCGAGCTTGGATTAAAATGCCAGGCATACATTAATGATGGATTTTACAGGCTTGATTACAACGATTTAAGGGAAGAATTAATAAAAGTTCATTACCGGTTTTACAATAAAAGGGCATCCTATATTATCGGTGCAAGGGATATTATAGACGATCTTGAATATATAGTTAACATGGACGATCATTTTAGGGCCCGGGAGATATTAATAGAAAGGGTCAAGGGCATAGGCTACAAGGAGGCGTCACACTTCCTGAGAAATGTTGGCATCTTTGATTTTGCAATACTCGATAAGCATATAATTAAATTCATGAAGAACAATTATTATATAAAATATGAGAATAACAGCAGCAGAAGGAGATACCTGGAAAATGAGATTGTATTTAATGAGCTTGCAAAAAAATTTAATATGGAGCCCGGGGTTTTTGATCTTTACATATGGTACATTGAAACCGGAAAGATATTAAAGTGATTTAATGAGGGTAATAGCAACATATGAATACACAAAACAGTTTATAAAGCATGATGGTTCTCTTGAAAACAGGATACTTGGCAAGTGCCTTGATGACGTTGTTTCAGGCATGGTTTATTATTCCGGTTATATTAAAAGAGATATATCATTAAAGGCAATCAAAAAGTTCATAGTTGAATTCAAAAGTGAGGCAAAATCAAACGAATTAAAAATAGAGAACATGGATTTTTACATAAATACTGCATGGAGGTTCATACACGCATTCAAAGGCAGCGAGATATATAAAAACAGGTTCATGAAGGAAAAAACCAGGCTTATAGTTATAAACGGCGATGCCGGTGTCTATGCACAGCCTGATTTCATAGATTATAATAACAAAACATTCTATGAGATGAAGAGCTTTTCAGTCAGGCCCGCGCCTTTATATGTAATAAAACAGGTAAGGATTTTCCAGCTTGCCTATCCTGATTTTAAATCCTATATTATAGGAATACCAAGGGATAAAAAATATATAAGAATACAAAGGGTAAGGGTAAATGAATCCTCAGAAAGAACAAAAAAGAGCCTTTTAAGATCTTTGTATAATTACGCCATGGAAAACGGCAGGGACATAGATTATAAGGATGCAATATTCAAAAGGCACTTTACAAGCTATTCGGTTTGAGCCTTTTTACATTGTTTTCCGTTGTATAATATGCATTGATTCCATTTTTTCTTAGAATTGATGCTGCATAGGCGCTGTTAAGGCCCTTCCTGCAGTAGAACACATAGGTTTTATCCTTATCAAAATTCATGTTTTTTAGATTTTTTACATCGATGTTTAATGATCCGTTCAGATGCCATTTTATATAATCGCTGGCAGGCCTTAGATCCATGACAACCGCATCATCAGGTATGTCCCTGATAAAGCTTAATTTCATTGCATTTATATAATTATTTATCTCACTGTATTTTAATACCAGCGAGGTTTTCATTAAATCAATATTATAATATCTCATCTCATTATTTAATTCATCCACGGAGACCCTCACACCCGGCCTTTTTGAAACAATGGAGCAGAACTCACCAAGGTGGTTATACTCGAAGATCTCCAGCTCCCTGGATTTTGATACAATTTCATCCTTGTCAAAGCCTATTAATGGCCTTAGTATTGGATGGTCAATTCCATGTGATAATGACCTTAGATTTTCAAGCGTCTGTGAAGAGACCTGTCCTATGGACTCACCTGTTACCATTGCATTGTAATTCTTTAATGAGCATAGATTGTCCGCATAAAGATATAAAAGCTTTTTAAATATTAAATTCCCGTATTTTTGATTTCTCTCCATTATTCTCGATGCAAGCTCTGTTCCATCTATTATGTATATTAAAGGATCGTAGCCATAACTGTATTTATCAAATAATCTCCTTGCAGATAAGAGCATGTTGTATGTATCCTCTGGATGTGCAAATGAGCAGAACAGCAGGTCGCATGGTGATCCGCGCTTCATAACCATGTAAGTTGCCAGTGGTGAATCGTTTCCACCGGAGAACAGCGATAATGCGGATCCCTCGGAGCGCAGCGGCAGCCCACCGGTCCCTGGAATTATTCTATCAAAAACATAGAATTTATCGTCCCTTATCTCTATGTAAATGGGAACCTCCGGATTCTCGAGATCCACACCGTTTGAATTTTTATATAATGCATCGCCTACTATTCTCTCAACGTCCTTTGATGTGAATTTATGATTTCCAGCACGCTTTGCAAAGATGCCGAATGTTTTTTTATATACCTTTTCATTGTAAAGCCTGTATACGATGTTTTTTATATCATCGATTGAAGAGAATTTAAACATTAATGCGCTTGAAAATGATTTTATGCCAAAGATCCTCTTTAATAAATCTGAAATGTCATTATCTGACATGACATATATCCTGCCCCTTGTTCTTATTACATCGGCATTGATGTTTAACGATTCAAGGGCCGCCTTTATATTGTATGATAGTATACCCTCCATCTTTCTTCTGGCCCTTTCCCCCTTTATGCCGATCTCAGAATATCTTACAATGTACATTGTATGAATATTACCAATGAATATATTATCTTTTTAAAATTACCATATATTAATTATGTTAATGTAAATCAACTTTTATTATTATATAATAATAAGCAATAACGTAGCATGATAAATATAGTTGGCATAGGCGGTAGCCTTAGAAAGAACTCATATAACAGGTATTTAATGCTTGAGGCTGCAAAATTAATGCCCGATGGCTCCAAACTAAAGATTCTTGACATCTCCGGACTGCCATTTTACAACCAGGATATTGAAAACAACTACCCTGAGAACGTTAAGAATTTTAAAAACGAGATAAAAAATTCTGATGGAATACTCTTTGTAACGCCAGAGTACAATTATTCGGTTCCTGGATATCTAAAAAATGCAATAGATCTTGCATCAAGGCCATACGGTGATAATTCCTTCAATGGAAAGCCTGCGGCAATAATGAGCGCATCGATAGGTATGCTTGGTGGTTCCAGGGCACAGTACCATCTAAGGCAGAGTTTTGTATTTTTAAATATAATTCCAATAAATACACCTGAGGTCTTTGTTACAATGGCATCCCAGAAATTTGACGAGAATGGGAACCTAAGGGATGAGGATGCAAAGAAATTTATGAGACAGCTTCTAGAGAACCTTGTTAATACTGCAAGGAAATTAAAAAATGATTAATTTATTTGTATGTTCCAGAGACAACCCATGATGGCTCGTTTTTATTGAATTCCTCCATGCCATCATAAATTAATTTTTCCATTAATTTTTCATCTGCTGTTATGCCAAGCCCAGGCTTCCCTGAAAGTTTGAAATGCCCGTTTTCTATCCTGTATCCTGAGAAAAGATTTCTCTTCCAGTCAGGCCATGAGTCCTCAAAGCTTTCCTGTATTAAAAAATTGGTCAGTGTGTAATCAACGTTTAACGTTGCGGCAGTCTGAACCGGTCCAAAGGCATTATGAAATGCCATGAGGCCTCCAAAGGATTCAACTATTGCAGAGATCTTCTTTGCCTCAAGTATTCCCTTTGAATTTGTTAGATCTGCCTGTACTATGTCGACCATGCCCTGTGATATGTACCTTGCAAAATCCTCCTTGTTTAAAAGCCTCTCACCAAGTGCAACCGGTGTATTTACATACCTTTTAAAATCAAAGAGGCCCAGCTCCATCTCAGGATGTATTGGCTCCTCTATAAATAACGGATTAAACTCATCAAGTGCCTGGCCAACCTTTATTGCATACTTTGTTGAGAACCTTCCATGGCATTCTATTAAAAGATCTATATTTTCACCAAGCTCTGACCTCATTGCCGAGACTATATCAACGGCCTTTTTTATACCATCGTTGCCTATCCTGTCAAAGTTGTTTCTAAACGGATCGAACTTAAATGCAGTATATCCCTTTTTTATGTATTCCTTTGCCCTTGAAACAAAGTCATCAGGTTCCAAACAGTCAGAGTACCAGCCATTGGCATAGGCCCTGAGCTCAGAATTGTATTCACCACCAAGCAGATTATACACGGGCGTACCAAGATCCTTGCCTATTAAATCCCATGAGGCTATTTCAAATGCACTTAGGGCTGATGTTGCCTCCATGGATCTTGATAGGTAAAATGAATGCTTATAAAACTCGCGCATGTTCTTTTCTATATTAAAATAGTTCTGATCCTTAAAGACACGCTCAACCTCGCGCATGCTTTCCTTAACAGGAAGCGTCATGAACGTTGTTGGTGCCTCTCCATAACCAACGTTACCATTGGACGATGTCAGCTTAACTATCAGGATTGTTGAGCTCCATGGAGATGATTTTTCCCCGGGAGATCCAAGCTCGTATATATCTACGCTTTTTATTGTCTCCATGGAGTAAGATATAATATAAAAATATTAATATTATGATGGTTACCTTTCATTGTCCTTTTCTGTGTATTTTCTGTTTGCAGCGAATGGCCTGAATGGTTTTCCGTTGCCAAAATAGAACTTTGAGAAGAATTCAACGTATATAAGCCTGGCCCCCTGTATTCCAGGCTCGAACACAGATATTATTAAATTAAATATCTGGCCTATTGCAAGTATTATAACACCAAGTATTATAAAATAGAAGGGCATGCTAAGCGTTGAAACAAAGACCCTGTTTATAACCAGTGCAAGGACAACAGTGGCAAGAAGAATTCCCACAAGCCTTGTATATGATAGTATATGGCTTATTATGGATGGTATCTCCATTAGGCTCTGCCTGCCCTCGAAGATTAATATAAGTATAAAGCCAAGGACGATCATTATATAGCCTATTAAAGATGATAAAACATCAGGGCTTAGCGAGATCCTGTGCAGCAAATTAAGGCCTATATCTGCTATGCCAAGCGCGAGAAGTATCCAGCCGAACTTTGCAACGGCCTCCCTTCTCTTGTTTATATAAACGTTGTTTATTATTCCAAGTATAAAACCAAAGATCACCATCGCAAGGCCTATGTATCCTGATATTAAAAGAAGCTTTCCTATGTAAACAATTGGAAATGGTCTTGGATTGGCAACAAACGGTCTTGGGTATATTGTAAATCCAAAGAACTCGTTGAATATTATTCCAACTATTATACCTATTATTGATCCGGGTATTAATGCCTTTGCAAGCGTTTTTAGCGAGTTTTTACTCATTATTGTAAGGACAAACCTTGATAAAAACTTCGGTATATGGCTCCTTTGAACTGGATGATCTACTCTGTGTATTATAAAAAGTGATATTAGTAATATAACAAGGCTGTAGCCGGCATCACCAACCATTAAACCAAAGAATACTGGAAAGACTATTGCAAAGATTATTGTAGGATCTATCTCATACTCCCTTGGCAGGGAGTAAAACCTCACAAAGAACTCAAAGATCTTTAGTCTTTTTGTGTTCTTTAACAGCGTCGGCGGCTCCTCGTCCGTTTCAATTCTTTTTATGTAAATTTCGTTGTTTGAGTCCCTGCTTAAAACCTCATTTATGGTTTTTTCCATGGCCACTGGTATCCAGCCTGTTATTGCAAAAGCGGAATCACTTGACGCGAGCTCTGATTCTACATCGTATTCGTTTGCATATATTTCAAGCTCCTCTGATACCTGTGCTATTGTTTCATACCATTTATCTGATATCTCATTTAATCTTTTATTTAAATCGTTTAGTTTATTATTTACATTTAAAAGCTCATTTTTCCATGATGCAAGAACGTCGCCAATCTTACCTGAACCCTCAGGAACAGGCATTATAATGTAATTCTGCGGCAGCCTTGATATTAAATTATCATATGCGTTTTTTTCAACGATTATTAAATAAAAATTGTTTAATTTTATCTTTGATACGCATCTATTACAGTCGCCAATAAATGGCAGCGCTGGCTCCTCAATTACAACACTTTTAACGTGATCGTTATTAAATATTGAAAGATCATAATCAAGGTTATGCATTATTTCAAGCGGTTTAATATTATTCTCAAGATCCCTTTTTAATGCTATTAATTTATCCTCATTATCCTTTATTTCATTTAGATCGTTTTCTATTTTTATACTTTCTATTTTTGATATTAAATCATCTATGCCTTTGAACCTGGCCCTGCTCCTTATCTCCCTTTTTGGAAGCATTGATAGATATCCCCGGAATTTCTGTAAATAATTGTATACATCCTTGTACATGCTATTTTCATACCTTTTATTGAATACCGATGAGATCTTCTCACCGCTGTCCTCCACCTGCATTGCACCAAGCTCGTGCAGATCCCTTACTATAACATCGCGGTATTTATTTAACGATATTATAATTATCTTCTCCATTTTTTCAGGCTTTAACATTGAATCACTCTTTTAAATATTCAATAACCCTGTTTATAACAAACTCACGTATTTCATCCTCTGAGAGCTTTAATTTCATCAGATCTGCCTCTGCCTTGGCCTTGTTTATTAACTCAACGTACCTCTTTTCCTCCTCGGCCCTGGCCTCCATGATTGCAGCATTGTACATGTTTAATGATTCCTCCTCTGTACTCTTTGCCTTCTCCTCGTACTCCGATTTTATTTCCTTAATCTCGTTTTCCTTTTCCTTTATAATGTTCTCGATCTCCTTTTTTATGCTCTCTTCCTTATCTTTTATAACCTTCAATTCATCAAGCTCAGTCATAGAAAAACCTCCATAAATATGAATAGAATAAGTCCTATGGATAACGATACATTAACAGCGAATATTATTATTTTAATCAGCCTGAACTTATCAACGCTGCGGTTCATCGAGCACGTGCTCCTTTACGAACTTCAGGGAGGAGAAGCTCTCCCTCTCAAGCTCATCAAGATGATCCTTAATAAACTTTAGGTTTGACTCCATTCTTGGTATCATAATATTCTCTATTGCGTTTGACCTCCTGTTCGTTTTGTCTATTTCATATAAAAGCTTGCGCATGGCAACCTCTTTTTGTGATATTTCCATTAACTCATTGAATACCCTTTCAAAGAGCTTTATTGAATCATAAACGGATACCGGAACTGAAGATACAAGATAATCCTCTGTTAGTCCTGTTTTTCCATATTTTGTATCGAGCTCTGGTATCTTTACACCCATGATGTTGCGCATGTTCATTGATATATCCGGATTCGATGATAGATATGATAGCCTCTCTATTTCCATCTGCCCCTCGATGATCTCTGCCATCTTTATTTCATTTATGGCAGCCGCTATATCATTTCTAAGGGCCTCCCTCTTGCCCTTTATTTCATTTGCGATCTTCATGAATTCCATGACAAGGGCCTGCCTCTTCATCTTTAGAAGATCGAGGCCCCTCCTTGCCACCTTTATTCTCTTCTTTGTGTTTATTAATTCAATTCTTGTTGCCTTAACATTATTTGCCATTGTTCCACTTCCCATATTTTGGTATATGGGCGGATTTAACCTTCTTCATCTCATCCACAGGCAGTACAGATAGAAGATCCCAGCCAAGGTTTAATGTGTCCTCTATGCTCCTTTCAATGTTGCCCTGGTTTACATATTTGTTCTCAAAATCCTCTGCAAACTTAAGATATAATTTGTCTGTTTCTGTTAATGATTCCTCACCAACGATCTCACTCATTGACCTTGCATCCTTTCCCTTTGCATATGATGCATATAGCTGATCTGCCAGACCCCTGTGATCCTCCCTTGTATGATCCGAACCAATACCCTGGTTCATTAACCTTGACAGTGATAAAAGGACGTCCACCTCTGGGTATATGTTTCTTTTGTTTAGATCTCTAGACAGTGTTATCTGGCCCTCGGTTATATAGCCTGTTAGATCCGGAACCGGATTTGTTATATCGTCACCGGGCATTGTGAGTATTGGTATCTGTGTTATCGAACCATTTCTGCCGCGGATCTTGCCGGCGCGCTCGTATATTGTGCTTAGATCCGTGTACATGTAGCCAGGATACCCGCGGCGGCCCGGTATTTCATTCCTTGCAGATGAGATCTCACGCAATGCCTCGCAGTAGTTTGTCATGTCCGTTAGTATAACCAGCATATTCATTTCCTTTTCATATGCAAGGTACTCAGCTGTTGTTAGCGCTATCCTTGGCAGGACAATTCTGTCCATTGATGGGTCTGATGCAAGATTTAAAAATATTACTGAATTTGAAAGGGAACCTGAGCTCTGGAATTCATTTATAAAATAATTTGCCTCCTCGCTTGTAATGCCTATTGCACCAAAGACAACACCGAAGTTCTCGGTCCCCTTCAATGTTTTTGCCTGCCTGGCTATCTGCGCTGCAAGCCTGTTGTGTGATAAACCTGCACCTGAGAAGATCGGAAGCTTCTGTCCCATAACAAGCGTGTTCATACCGTCTATTGTTGATATTCCGGTTTGAACGAACTCGCTTGGTTCCTCTCTTGAATATGGATTTATTGCACTGCCGTTTATATCAAGTTTGTCCTTTGAATATATCTTTGGACCGTTATCTATTGGCTCACCAAAACCATTGAAGATTCTCCCAAGCATATCGTCTGATACAGGCAGCCTGAATGTTGAGCCTGTAAATTTCACACTTGCATTTGATGTGCTTATACCCGTTGTTGATCCATATATCTGAACTATTGAAAGGCCGTTTCTTGTCTCAAGAACCTGGCCACGGCGTTTCTCACCGTTATCAAGAATAATATCAACGATCTCATTATACGATGTGTCCTTTACATCCTCAACAAAAAGTAACGGACCACTGATCTGTGAAACTGATCTGTATAAAACATCACGCATTTACACCACCGACCTCAATCATGCTGTTATACTCATCATTTATCTCCTTTATGATATTTTTATAGAAAGCCGGAAAGTCCTGTTCTGATACCTCCTTCATCCTTGAAATCTTTGATCTTGCGGGTATTGACGTTATCTGGCTTATCTTCATTCCATGATTCAATGCGTTCATCTGCATTTCATAAACTGTTTTTATAATCTTTAACATCATGTACTGCTTCTTTATTGAGCAGTAGGTATCTATATCATCAAAGGCGTTTTGCTGGAGAAAATCCTCCCTTATCATCTTTGCTATGTCAAGAACGTTCTTCTCCTTCTCAGGCAGTGCATCATAGCCCACGAGCTGAACGATTTCCTGGAGCTCTGACTCCTTCTCAAGCAGATCCATCATTGTTTTATATATCTCTGGCCAGTCAGGTCCAACATTTTCTATATACCATTTTGATAGATTGTTTGTATACAATGAATATGATGTTAACCAGTTTATTGATGGGAAGTGCCTCCTTGATGCCAGTGATGCATCCAGGGCCCAGAATACACGTGTTACCCTTAAAGTGTTCTGAACAACCGGATCAGATAGGTCACCGCCTGGAGGTGATACAGCACCGATAAGCGTAACAGAGCCTGTTCTCTGATCCTCCGCAATAATCTGGGCATTTCCAGATCTTTCATAGAATTCAGAGATCCTCCTGCCAAGGTATGCAGGATAACCTTCCTCTCCTGGCATCTCCTCAAGCCTGCCGGATATTTCACGCAGTGCCTCGGCCCACCTGCTGGTTGAGTCTGCCATTAATGCCACGTTGTATCCCATATCACGGTAGTACTCGGCTATTGTAACGCCAGTGTATATGCTTGCCTCCCTTGCCGCAACAGGCATGTTTGATGTGTTTGCTATAAGAACTGTTCTCTGCATTATTGGCTTTCCTGTCTTTGGGTCCATAAGCTCAGGGAATGTGCTTAGTATCTCTGTCATTTCGTTTCCGCGCTCTCCGCAGCCGACATAAACAACAATATCGCTGTCTGACCACTTTGATAGCTGGTGCTGTATTACAGTGTTGTGCAATAGTATTGCGCCGTAGCCGCCGACAAAGTTGCTTCCAAAGTCCGGTGTGGTTACATCGTAAACATCGAATGGCCCTGGCAATATTTCTATTGATTCAATCTCATCAGGATATAGATCAAAATCATCATCTGCATTATTTGATATTAACAATGTTTCATTATTATCTATTAATTCATTTTCCATTGAATTAAGAATTTTCATGTTTTCTGCTTTTATTTCGATTAAATTTTTCCTTATTGAATGGATTATTCCAAGACCTGTTAGCATGTATGATATCTTTAAAATGTTTTGCTCATTATCATGTAATTTAATAACATCATCGTGATATAACTTACCATAAAGATATCCATTTATAAATGAGGTGGCGCATGTCCTTGACCTCATTATCTCTGATGGTATACCACTGGAGATCATCCTGGCTATAAAATCCTTGAGACCATCGTTCTTTATTAAAACCCTGCCATTTTTGTATTCAATGTTAATTGTCTTTAATTTAAAAATGTTCATTGCAAGATTTATAAATCTGTCCTTTATGGATGCATCAATTAAAATGCCATCCTCTATGCTGCCGTATGATGCGTACAAACCGAGAAGTTCTGATTCATCGCCGGATAGATAATTTTCATCCTTATTATTGAATCTTTTTATTGATGCTATGAAATCGCCTGTGTTTAGATATCTTGCCTCGGTTTCAATGATTTTATCATCAACAAATCTGAATAGTTTATGCACTGGTGTTACCTTAACCTCCCTGCCAGATGCCGTTCTTATTTTAATTATTGAATCGCTCTTGCCCTTGTATATATAATTCGAGGTGCTTTCGTTTACATGGCCGTTGTAAAATGAATAAAGCCTGAGGGGCTCATCAAGCCTGATAAGTGTTTCGTTTTCATTTTTATATTCCACAGTTCCACTTGATTTATTGTATATATCCTCTATGCTCATTACAGTTCCATCTGCCAGAAGCACTGGCGTATCACCTGTAACACACTTTCCTGATCCAAAAGGCCCTGGAACTGCAACGGTACCTCCCTTTGCAACCGGGAAGAATGCATCTATAACCCTTTGACCTGTTATTAATGGAATCTCAGGCGGAAACTTATGGAAAACACGCCTGGCTTCCCTTACAGGCCAGATCTGCTTCAATTTTATTTCATAATCACCGTTCCTGGTTTCTATGATTGCAACGGTATCTGAAACCTTAAATTTACCAGATTTTATTGATTTAACGGTACCCTCAACACCATATGGAACCATGATTTTATTCTTTATTATCTCTGTTTCATCAACCTCGCCTATGATAAAATTCGATTTTACCTGCTGCCCCTCATTGACAAGTGGTTTAAAGTCCCAGAGCTTTTCCTCGTTCAGTGGCGGTATGTTTACACCCTTTGCAATAAAATCACCGGTTTTTGCCCTTATAACGTCCAGGGGCCTTTGAATGCCGTCGTAAATTGAGGATAAAAGACCGGGGCCAAGCTCAACTGATAATGGTTTCCCTGTTGAGTAAACCTTTTCACCCGGCCTTAACCCGCTTGTGTCCTCATAAACCTGTATTGTCGCCTTGTTGCCTGAAATTCTAATAATCTCGCCAATAAGGCCCAGCTCGCCAACCCTGACGACATCAAACATCTGGGCATTTTCAATATCCTGTGCAATAACAACCGGACCTGAAACGCTGTATATTGATCCTGACATGCTTAATCACCTATATCGATACCTAAAATCCTTTTTGCAAGCTCAAAAACGGATTCCTCCTCGGAGATGCCTGGCATTGGCACGAATATAACCAGAGGATCTATTGAGCTCTTTAAGATATTTAATTCATTCTCATTAAAATATCTTTCCGTTGACTGCGATAAAAATATATACTTGTATTTTTTAGCGTTAAAAATCCTCAAAACCTCATTTTTATCCTTAAATTCGAAGGCATCGCCTATGCCTATTAATTTAAAACCTGTTATTAGCTCCCTTTCACCAATAACACATATATTGTTCATATTAAAAGACCCTTTATGGTATTCTTATCAAGATTGTAAACCTTTCCAGAAACTATCGTTCTTAAATTCTCGCGCTCACGGTCTGCTGTTAAAAGATATGCCATTATGAATGCACCGAATGTATCAACAAGCATCTTTTCTATGTAGCTATTTATAATATTCCTCTTTAATATAAGCTCATACTGTGACAGCGTTCCGTTTGATTCGTATGCCCTCACGCCGGCCTCTATGTCATATTTATTAAAGGCATCCATGATTTCCTTAATGTTTTTGCTCCTTAATAGATCCATTAAATAATTGCTGTTGAAATTTCCGAGGTCTATTATTGACGATGATATCCTGCTGAATTCCATGTTTGATCTGGCAGCCTTTAATATTATCATTATGTTTCTTGCATCTATTATTTCCCTTATGTAATTTATAATATTTCCCTCGTCACCATTGAAGAATCTGGCACTCTCGATTAGGTTTTTATAATAATTATAATCAAGGGCGTATAATATCTGTGATATATCTCCTGTCTTTTTATAATTTTCAATGTACTTTAAAAGGTAATTGTAACCATAGTTAACAAGGTAATTTATTACCGCCTCAACGTCGCTCTTTGACATTATTGCCTTGAAATCCTCGTTCTTAAGGTTGCCTGCAAAGATGCCAAATGGTATATCCCTAAAGCTTATTAAGAACTCATCCGTGTATTTAACATCGTATTTCATGTACTTTGCAGATAATATAATTTTTATGTTTTCAACGTCCCATTTGGCTGCGTATGATCTTATAAAGGTTTTTATTCCTGGAGGCACGGCAAAAAGGGCATTATTATAGTGCCTCATGGTTCTTCTGTTTATTGCCGAAATCAGCATCGTTTCCATGTCCTTTATATTTGATGATCTTTCTATATCCTCCCTGTACGATGTTAAATAAAGCCTGTTCTTTATCTCGTTTATATCAAGATCTATTAGTGATTCTATAAAGTCCCTGCCCAGGAACTCCGAGTAATTTACCTTTAATCTTCCATATGAACCAGAGTAGACTGTATTCATTGTCACTCCTCTATGTTTTCATAGAAGTATGATGCAAGATCATCCTTTATGTTTTCAAAAATTGAGTTTAATCTAAAATCAAGCATGCGCTTTTTATCCTTTGAATAGGCAATGATTCCACCGTTGATTTTATGATCTGCCTTTGCATTGTTTATCTTCTTTGCATCGGACTCGCTGGCAAAAATTTCACAGTCCTCACCGAGTGTTTTTATTGCCGTTGAGACCATTGAGTTCAGTATTGAATCGTATCTCTTTGATTTTGTGATGTTCATTAAATGGTAATATGATATATCAAGTGCGTCCTTAACGATCTCGCGCCTCTTTTCCATCTTTATGCTCTTTGAATCTATCTTTATCTTGTCCTCCTGAACCTTTTTTAGTGTCTTTATATCGGCTTCCTTTTTCTTTTCATAGTATTCTTTTATGCTCTGAATCCTTGAATCGCAGGATTTTTTTAACTCCTCGATCCTTTTGCTGTATTCATCGTTTATTTTCGATATCTGTTCTTCTCTGGATTTATCGATATCCTTAATAATATCTGCAAGGGACATCATATCACGTGGAGTAATAATATTATTCCAAGTATGAAACCTATGATCCAGAGCGTTTCAGGAATGACGAAGAAGAACAAAACCTGACCGAACTTCTCGGGCTTTTCTGCTATTATGCCCATACCGGCAGCACCAATGCCCTGCTGGGCCATGCCGGTACCAATAAGTCCACCGGCTATCGCAATTGATGCTGCAACCGCCAATAAAGCATCAGCACTTGTAATAACCATAATAATCAAGACCCAATCATATGTAATTATTTAAAATTGTCTATTTTATTGATCTCCGGCCACTTCCTCTATTTCAACTTTGCTGCTGTTGATTCTGCTTAAACCGGATACATCATCGAGTATCAATGTTACCTCTTCCTCCGGACCATTCAATATTCCGTCTATTCTCTGGTGTAAATAGTTTATCTCCTCGCCGTCACCCATAAGATCCAGATGATCCTTTATCCTGTATATTATACCTTCAACAGTGGTTATGTATCCGGTTGTGTTGCTTGCGTGTGTTATCTCTGCATCTATCTCGGGTATGATTATATCAGCCTTTGATGATCTGTAAACGATTGTTTTTAGATCCTCCCTGTTTCTTATTTTTAATTTCAATCTTTTATGGCCCTTTGGCTCTTCAAGCGTGTTTGTATATGAATTGTGATAACCGCATGACTTGCAAAAGTATGTTTCTATTATAATGTTACCCTCGTATGGTATGTTTACCTGGCTGCCGGTATAATATAGATTTTTACCGCAAACAGGACATATTACCTCCGTTATCTCGTCCATAAAATCACAGACATTTATTTATATACAGGTTAATAAGGTTTTTGTAAAAATATATTTATAATCATATATAAAGTATAATTAATGCAAATAAAATTATTTATAAACTTCAAGCCAGGACCTTAATGGCTCCAGTGTTATATACCTTGCATGTTTTAGCTCATCGATGTTCCTTGATGATGTTAACATCATTGTTATTTTTAGATCGTTTATTATCATCTCCATCTGCCTTTTTACATCATCAAATGATGTGTTTGCGTCCTTTAAGAGCTCCCTGGCAAAACCACCAAGTGTTGCACCAAACATGATTGCCTTTGCTAGATCCAGGCCATTTCTAAGACCGCCGCTGCCTATAACAGGCTCCCCAAGGCTGCAGTATTTTATTGATGCCGGCGACGGTATGCCCCAGTTCCAGAAGGCCTTGCCAGTATGCATCTTTATCTCATCATTTGCCTTCTGTGCCCTGTAATATTCTATTGCAGCAAACGAGGTCCCACCAAGACCGCCAACGTCTATTGCCTTCACACCGGCATCAAGGAGGTTCAGGGCATCCTCCTTTGAAAAGCCGCTGCCGGTCTCCTTTGCTATAACATTGTACGATCCGGCTATATCCTTTAGTCTTTTAATTACACCCTTTGAGTTTCTATCACCCTCGGGCTGTACCATCTCCTGCAGAAAATTGAAATGCACTATAAGAAAATCAGCGTTTATCAAATTATAAATGTATTCTATGTCATTATCTGATAAGGAGTCAGAGTCCTGCCTAACAAGCTGCGGTGCGCCTATATTTGCAAATTTTGCCGGAATCTTGTAATCGTTTATAACAGAGAATGTGTCTGCCGTATTTTTGTTTTTAATGGCAACACGCATGCTGCCAACGCCCATACCTATCTTAAAGTGCTCGGCCGTCATTGCAAGATTTTTATTTATTATTTTTGCAGTTTCGGTTCCGCCGGTCATTGATGATATTAAAATAGGGTAATTAAACTGCTTTCCAAGAAACTTTACACCTGTGTCTATATCATTAAAATCAACCTCTGGAATTGCCCTATGAACTATCCTTATATCATCCCAGAAGTTATGTTCTGATACAACATTTTCATTCTCCGCTATTTTTATATGCTCCTCCTTTCTATTCTCTATCATTCTATCACCGAACCTATAAAATCATCATTATTTAAATCGTAAATTCTCTCTGGATAATTTCCGTTGATTAAATATACCTTTACACCAAGCCTGGCTATCCTCTTCATTACATCAAGCTTTGATTTCATGCCTCCTGTAACGTCATTGTATTTGCTTTCAAAGTTTAATTCAATATCAGGATTTCTTAAAAGCCTTGCGTCCTTATATATCTCAGGGTTTTTATCGAATATGCCATCAACGTTGCTCATGAATACCACGGTATCCGGTTTATATATAAATGAGAGATCATATACTATATTATCCCCTGAGTATATACCAATGGTTCCATTTTTTACGTATATATCGCCAAAGCTTACAGGCGTTATCCCTGCCTTTATGTATTCAATGAATGATGTATAATCAATTCTTCCGTTTCTTGATATCGCGGGTATTGGTATTGATATATTAAAAATACCGTTTTCATTCAATATCCTTGAAACCTTAACATTTAGTTCAAGCATATCGTTATGTACAACGTTCATTCCTGATAAAGTTTTTACAGATATTTTGCCAGGCAGCCCGTATTCCTTTGCCTTTATATGGCCAAAGGAACCACCACCGTGAACAATTATTATATCATTGAAATCGCTTAGAACCTTTGATATCTTTTTAACCGCGCCGGATCTGAATTTTCTGTAATATGATTTATCTGTTATAACGCTGCCGCCAAGCTTTACTATGATCATTTTATAGTATATAATGAAATAAAATAATTATTTTTGCAATTTCATTTTATTTCTTTTTATTCAATATAAACTTTGTTTCTGGTTTCTTTTTAAGTATGATTCCGGCAATTGCTGTTATAAAACCTATAATGCCAAGTATTATGCCGGCGCCTGATAGATAAACTGCAATGCTTAATAATGAAACCTCTGATTGACTTGAAATGGAATATCCAATCACGGGCCTTGAACTTGAGAACTCAACGAACACATAGCGGCCTCCTGGTTTTAGATTATCATAATAAAATGCATCAGGACTCGATTTTTCAGGAATTATTGTGTAATTATGAATGTTTTTTTGTGTTACGTTGTTTATATAAGAGTTGCATATCAATCCAGAGTCATTGTTTACGCCTGTGATTACAACGACGTCCCCGCTGTGATAGGTAAAGCAAGCTGTTGTATACTCATCATTATTAATATGAATTACCGTTGTATAGGTAGGCGCCCTTTCAACGGTTTCAAAGCCGGCTATAAAAAGGGCTATACCCAGCATGAGAATTATTAGACCAACGATTGCGATCTTTTTTCGCATAATAAAAAATTGAAAAGAATTATTTAAAATTTCCATTTAATTTATATAAAATTTATTATGTTTCTATTTTTAGTATTTGATATATAATATTTTGATGATAACTTTAAATATAATAAATTTAGGAATGATAATATTTAAGTTATAAAAACTTTATTAATAATACACATGATTTAACAATTTATTAATTTGAATTTTCCTGCAAAAAATAAAAGATAATGTGAATATAAATTATAAAAAATATAAAATATGATAAAAATGAAAATGTGTTGATATATAAAATTAAATTATTTCGGAAAAAACAAAATTTATATATAATATAATAATAACAATTTTTGATAGCTATGTTAAACCAAAACATGACCGAGGTCGATTTGAAGGGCCTTGAGGGTCAGACAAAAATAATGACGCCAACTCTTTATACCTGGTTTTTGAGATTTGCGGTTGGCTATGACTATTTTGATGGTGGTCTAAGAAAGGCTGTGCTTGCACCACAGAAGCTTGCAGTAGGCACATCAACGTTTGTTCTTAACAAACTTGTATCTTTCCTACCACATGCCGGATTCTTCAAGGGATTTTTGCTGTTTGCACTGGAGCACCCTGGATTTGCAGCACCATTTATAACGTTCTTCTCCTTTGTTGAATTAATTGCAGGCATACTTTTAATACTCGGGCTACTAACAAGGCTTGCAGCCTTTGGCGGTGCAATGATGGCAATAGGCTTCCAGCCTGCATTCTGGCTTGGCGCAACATGTGAGGATGAATGGCAGATTGGCATACTGTTATTCGCAGGATCAATAACATTAATGATGGTGGGTGCCGGCAGGGCAATGGGGCTTGACTACTTTTTATACAAAAAGTTTGGAGACCGCGGAATAGCAAATGTGCCGATACTTAATCTTATAAAGCTCTGGTGATAAAAATGAAATCCCAAAAAAATAAGTACTGGCAGACGTCGAAAAATAAGATACTTGTAGTTACATTAATATTCGCAATAATAGTCGTTTTATTCACTGTTGTAACAGGCCAGATAGCATATGGCAATGCCGTGGGAAAACTGTTCAATGATTCAAAGGTTCCAAAAACAGAATTTGTTGGCATGCCAATGGCATATAATTCAAATGGAAACTCATACCTTGTGTTCAATGTTACTGACGTTGATGGTCCAAACCAGGCTGCGGTAACAGAGATAATACTATCAAATAGCACATCAACAATTATATTAACGTCTCAGAATATAGACAAGGATGTGTACAAAATCGTCGATGCGCCATATCACTATCACGACGATGTAAAGGTAAGCCCATACAATGGAATCTTTATACCGCTGGGTGATGAGGCAGAAATATACATGAACCTGTCAACATCAATGCACATGGAACTGCATGGAACCTATACTGTTAAATTAATAACACCAACACAGAAGGCAGCACCTGCAAGTGCAACTGTAACGTTTTAAATTTTTTTATTTTTGATTATTTATAGCATTCTTTATAATATTTATTGAATCTGGATTTTCAAGACCTGTTATATCCCCTGATACATCACCATGCATTACGATTTCCTTTAAAAGACGCCTCATGATCTTTCCAGACCTTGTTTTAGGCATCTCCGGTATCATTATGATCTTTTCAGGCATTGCGAATCTGCCTATTGATGATTCTATTGCCGATGATATTTTATTCTTTATTTCGTTATCTGTGTTTTTTGATGTAAAAAACACGTACGGAACCGTGCCTTTTATTTCATGGTCTATTCCAATAACTGCAGCCTCTGAAATATCAGGAACAGACATAATTGAGTTTTCCATCTCCATTGTAGATATCCTGTGGCCTGATACATTTATTACATCGTCCGTGCGTCCTATAACCCAGATGTGCCCAAATTTATCCTTTATCGCAGAATCATATGTACAGTAAAAATTTGGGAAAACTGAAAAATATTGATTTATATATTTATTATGATCGTTCCAGATTGACCTTGCCAGTGATGGAAACGGCTTTGTTATAACCAGGGTCCCGGCTTCACCTGTTTTAACCTCTTTACCTGTATCATCAATTATTTTAAATGCATGTCCTGGCAACGGCAGGCCTGCAGATCCAGGTCTCATGTATGTTGCACCAACAATAGATGATGTCCATGCACTGCCCGTTTCTGTCTGGCCGTATGTATTATTAATATCTGCTCCAAATGTATCGTGTGCCCAGTACCATGTCTTTGTATCCAGCGGCTCGCCCACAAGAGATATTAAATCCAGTTTTATATTATATTTAGATGCGGTCTCATTACCATACCTTGCAAGCATTCTAAGGAACGTTGGTGCCGTAAAAAGCTTGTTTATTTTATATTTTTCAAGCGTATTGTAAAAATTATCTATGCCTGGAAAATCAAGAGCACCCTCGTAGGCCACAACTGTTGCGCCGTGAGCCAGACCTCCAACAAGTTCGAATATTGGAAATGTTAGCCAGCCTATATCGGCCGTGCACCAGTAAACATCAGATTTGTTTAAATCAAGTGCATATTTTACATTATGGTATGCACCAACCATAAAACCGATTCCTGAGTGAACTATTCCCTTTGGTCTTGATGTTGTACCAGATGTGTATATTACAAATCCAGGTTCGTTTGCCTCTATATGTACCGGATCAATTAGATCGTTTGTTTCTTTTAATACATCTTCAAAAGATACCTCGTTTTTGTTTAAACTTGTATCAACAAAACGCTTTACAATAATTACCTTTTGAATTGATTTTACATTATTTATTATTGAATCTAATTTTTCCTTTATATTAATGACCTTTCCACGCCTGACTGTTTTATCTGCTGTTATAATGACCTTTGGCATTGTTTCATAGAGCCTATCAAGCAATGCTTTTGTTGAAAAACCGGAGAATATTATATTATATATTGCCCCTATTCTATAGCAGGCATGAACAGCTATAAATGATTCTATCCTGTTTGGCATGAAAATTGCAACAACATCTCCCTTTTTTATGCCAATGCTGCGAAGATAGCTGGCGAACTTTGATGTGTATATCATTAATGACCTGTAATCCATCTTTCTTTCAAGACCGTCTTCGCTTAACCATATTATGGCCGTTTTATCGGGGTTTTTCAATGCATGCCTATCTATGCAGTTAAAGCATACGTTGGAGTAACCGTTTAAAAAGAATTTAAAATCAGGGAAATCGCCGTGCATATTAATATCCCATTTTTTAAACCAGTAAAGCTCTGAAGCAACCCCAGCCCAGTAATCTCCAATGTTTTCAATGGATTTTTTATAAAATTGATAATAATCATCATTGCTTTTTATTTTTATATTATCGTCTGATCTAAATTTTGGGCTAATATAATTATCGCTATCTATAATATCATGGACTGAGAGAACCTCCTTCATAAAAAAAATAAACAGTAAAAATATATAAATATTTTTATCTATACATTAATTATATAATAATTCACTTTTAAATATGGTATCAGTTATATTTATCCACCTTGAATTTGATATATAATGGCTTCTTTGCAGATCAGAATTTATCTTTTATAATATATTTATATTATGTGCTTAAATTAAATATGGAAAAGATGGTTAATTCAATTAATTAAAAAATCTATTTTTAATTATAACATTCAATCAAAAACTGAAATCGCTATTTATATAAAAATTTTTTAATAAAAAATGTTTCTGTTCATTTTTCTTATCTTTCAAATTTTACTTAAAAATATTTACCATTCGATTTATATTTTCTATAAGAGAAGGCAAGAATAACCAGAATTGTATAGATAGGTATAAACATTAGAATATCAATCCCTGTGTTAAGAAGATATTTATAATTACCAGCGTTGAAATAGTATAACAAAATATATGAAGTAAAGCTTACAGCTCCATACGCTAAAAGGCAGTATATACCTGTTCTCAGGATAATCCTCTCATTTTTCATAATGATTTATTTCCTCCCGTATTTCTCCTTTGTATTTTCCAATATTTTGTCCATTTTATTCTGAAATTTGCCACTTCTAACTTCCCTGTACTGAATTACAAGAAAAACCATGAAAAATAGGAAAAATAGCGGTATTACAATGAAGGCAAGAATGTGCGAGTGCAGTATAAATACCGCAATCAATCCAAATATTAGTAGTGCAACGAAAACAATGAATAAACCAATTTTTACTAAATTAACATCCTCACCGAGCCTGTTTTTCAAGTTCTATCGCCTCAACCTTCTGTTATTCCATATATCATTGATCCTTTTATATAACCTTTGCTGCAATGAAGACACCAATAATTATAAAAAATATCCCAAGTACATAAGGAAAAATGAAGGATAAACTGAAGCAGGGTGCTCCAGGTAATGAATAATAGCCCATAATGATATTATTTATTATCATGAACATAAAGATTTCAACAGATCTTGTTTATAGGATGAAATTTAAACATTTTAACCTCCGTTTTGAGTGCTCTCATCGAATTGAAATACTTTTACACTGTTTATTTTCTTGGCTATAATATGATAAGTAAATTAATGGCTACTATTTTCTCAATAAGCGTGGAGATAATCCATTTCTGGAAATATTATGAATATTGCCTGGTAATCGAAGCTCCATAAATAGATTATTTTATGAAAAAACTTATTTATTTTAGGAGATAAATTCTATATTTTTCTAAATAGTGCAAGGAAGAACAAATAAGAAAGAACTAAAAATGAAAATACGAATGTAAATATTTAAATGGACCGATCGGGATTTGAACCCGAGCCCTCCTGCTTGCAAAGCAGGCGATCTACCGCTGATCTATCGGCCCTTTTACCATAATTGATATTACATTAATAAATTTTTATGATGTTTCCACTGGAAGTGCAAAATTTGAAGGGTGTATTTCCAGTGGAAATGCAGAAAAATAAAGAATGAGAATGGAAAAAAATTAAAATATACATACATGGAAAATATACTATAATAAAAAGGGGAGAGAGGGGTATATTTCTACTGGAAGTGGAAAATTGATGCCATGGTAATTTTTGCAGTGTTTCATTTTTTATAATTAATGATAAATAATATTATTATATTATATATTTTTTTAGTAAAATTTAAATTAAAAATTTTACGGCTTACACCTTTCGCATAAATAAAATAAAAATAAAAAAATAAAAATTTTTTATACATAAAATATAGACAATAAAATAAAAATTAAGAAAAAACATCATTTTAGCATTTTTGGCCTTGAAACCTCAGCATCAAAAAGTTTCTCCCTTATTTTTATCTTTACGGTAGTTTTTATTTTTATATCCTTTTTTATATATCCAAGTCCAATACCCCTATTCAATGATGGTGAGTAACTTCCACTGGAAATAATCCCAACAACCTCATTGTTATATATAATATCACAGTTCTGTCTTGGTATGTTTCTCCCGTTCAATATAAAACCCCTAAATATTTCATTGTATTCATTCCTGTTTTTTATAAGGGCCTCTTTTCCTATAAAATCATGGTTATAATTAATTATAAATGATATGGAAGCCTCATATGGTGTTCTATCCTCATTAAAGTCCTGACCTGATAAAAGCATGCCCTTCTCCATTCGCAATGTATCCCTGGATCCAAGGCCACATGGTTTACCATAGTAATCTTTAATCTTTTTTATTAGATCCTCCCATAGGATAGTTGCATCTTTATTTGGTACTATTATTTCAACTCCTATTTCTCCTGTGTATCCTGTACCTGAAACGATTATTGAATTATCCTCTGATACATCATTGTAACTCTCTGTATTATGATAATTGAATTTAAACTCACCAGGGTATTTTATTTTCATCTCATCCAATATTTTCAATGAATCAGGACCCTGAATTGCTATATGCGATATATTATATGAATAATTTTTAATCTCAACGTTATAATCGTTTTTATTTGAATTCACCCAGTTATATATTCTATCTATGTTTGCAGCATTTGGTATAAAAAAGAACCTTTTTTCAGACAATCTATATATTATTGTATCATCAATGATTCTTCCATCCTTATTAAGAAAGGCAGTGTACATACACTGTCCATTTTTCATATCCGATACCTTTCCAGGAAATATGTAATCACAGAAGGCAGCAGCATCATCACCTTTTATAACTATATCGCCCATATGTGATACATCAAAGATGCCAACATGATTTCTTACTGCAAGATGCTCATCTATAATGCCTGTGTATTCAAGAGGCATTTCCCATCCATGAAAGTCTATCATCTTTGCATTCAACTTTATATGCTCATCATAAAGAGCAGTCCGGTTACCATTTTTCGTTTCCACTCGAAATACACCCCTCTCTCCCCTTTTTAAAGGAGGTTATTATCCATGTATATAAATTTTAAAAAATTTTCAAAACAAAAGAGTATTTTCATATGTTTCCACTGGAAATACACCCTGGAGCATCAGTTTCCCATGACCTTCCTTAGGAAGTACTCGTGAACTCTTAAATCACCGGTAAGCTCTGGATGGAAGGTCATTGCAATTGCATTTTCATTCTCAACGATCACCGGTTTACCATTGTATTCTCCAAGGACTGATGTTTTCCCCGGATCATCTATAACCGGGGCCCTGATAAAAACGGCATTGAACGTTCCGATATTTTTTATATTTACAGCATCAATAAAGGAATCTATCTGCCTTCCATAGGCGTTTCTCTGTATTTTTATATCCATTATGCCAGTTCCATGAACCCTTGGGTCTCCGGTATCCTTTGATAAGATTATCGCACCGGCACACGTTCCCATTATCTTCATGCCATTTCTAACGTTCTCGTTTATTATATTTATGTATCTGGATAAAAACCTTGTTATCGTTGTGCTCTCACCGCCAGGTATTATTATACCATCCATTTCGTTTATTTCCTCTGGTGATCTTATTATATATGCTTCAACCTTATATTTGTTTTTTAATGATCTTATCGCTGTGTAATGCTCGTAAACATCCCCCTGAATTCCAAGAACACCGATTTTCATCGTTGAAGATATACTTAATTTATATTAAAAGTATTTTAAAACAATATATTGATGTTTTATATTAATATTGCATACATTTTCATGGATCTTGGCATGTATGGATACATAACAAAAACTGAAAAGTTAAACGGGACGATAAAGAACAATCCAGAAGATTTCATCGTTGAGGAGATCCCGTTTGATATAAAAAAGGATGATAACGGAAAATATTTAATTATAAAGGCAAGGTTATATGATTGGGACACAAATCGCTTTGTTATGTATCTTGCAAGGCACATGAACATAAGCAGAAAGAGAATAACATATGCAGGCACAAAGGATAAAAGGGCCGTAACAACACAGTACTTTTGTATAAACACTGACAGGATGTTTTCAGGCTCCATTAACGGCATTGAGATAATAGAACAGTTTAGATCAAATGATATAATAAAGCTTGGTGATCTTTACGGAAACAGATTTTTAATAAAGGTTGATTATCCTGGTGATTTGGAAAACGATTCATCTGAAACTTTAAAGGAGATCAATGAAAAAGGTGGATTTCCAAATTTTTTTGGTGTTCAGCGTTTTGGATCAATGAGGTCAAACACACATTACATAGGAAAAATGATAATAAAGGGTGAGTATGAAAAGGCCGCGGACAAATATCTCTATGATGATAACTTTGACACCGAGGAATACAGAATAAACTATGGTAAAAACATGGATGCAAAAAACTCATTAAAGGAATACCCTGGAAATTTAACGTTTGAAAGAAGCATACTTGGGGCAATAGCATCAGGGAATAAATCCAGTGCATTTAATGCGCTGCCAAAGAACCTTTCAATAATGTTTGTGCACGCATTTCAATCATATCTTTTTAATAAAATGCTATCTGAAAGGATGAAGCATGTAAAAGATTTAAAAACTGTGATTGAGGGTGATTTATTATATAATATAGATGATTATTTCAATCCTGATAAAAAAAGGCTAATCGAGGCAAACAGATACAACCTTGAAATGCTGAACAATCTATCATCCATGGACAAAATAAGGCCTGTAATACCGCTGCCAGGATTTGATACAAGGATGCCAGACGGTCTGCAAAGAGATATTATGCTAAAGGTTCTTGAAGATGAGAATGTATCATTACAGGATTTTAAAATACCCGGTGAATATTCATATATGAGCTCATCAGGCGATTACCGGATAATTTCAGCAAAACCCATTAATTTAAAATTTCCAGAAAAAAATAAATTGGATTTTATTCTTGGCAGGGGCATATACGCAACATCATTCTTAAGGGAAATAATTAAATAAGGCCGACCTTTTGCAGATCCTTTTTTACCTTTATTACAGCCTGCTCTATCTCGTTCTCCTCCTTTGCACCGGTGCATACAACCTTGCCGGAACCAAACAATAAAAGCACAACCTTTGGCTCCTCAACCCTGTATACAAGCCCTGGGAACTGCTCAGGCTCGTACTCAACATTTTCAAGTCCAAGGGACATTGCTATATCGGTTAAATTCAGATTTGATTCTAAATCGTAGACTGCAACGATGTTCTGCACTATTATATCTGGATTGTCATAAACCTCTATATCAGCCTTTTTTAATTTATCTATTATTATGTCTATTGTCTTTTTAACATCGTCAAGGTTCTTTGCCCCTGTGCAGTTGACCTTGCCACTTCTAAAAATCAAAACCGCGGTCTTTGGCTCCTGAAGCCTGTATATAAGCCCGGGGAACTGCTCAGGCTCGTACTCTGAACCCTCCAAGGCAAGTGCGATCTTGCTAAGGTCCAGGTGCTCTGCCAGTGAAGTTGAGGCAACAATGTTCTCTATTGTTATCTTCTCCATCTCGCTCATTGTCATCCTAAACTTTATATTTAAAGGGTATATAAACATTTTAATTTTATACAAAAAAAATTTATAAAAATATTTAAATCAGAACATGTTTAACTGCTCCTTTGCCTCATCGCTCATCATGCTTGGGTTCCATGGTGGATCCCAGACAAGCTCTATATCAGCAGCCTCGACACCTGGAAGATTTTCAACCTCCTTCTGGGCCTGTGTTAATATCCATGGTGTCACAGGGCATGTCGGGGCCGTCATCGTCATCTTTATGTAAACGCGGTTTCCGTCTATTTTTATATCATAGACAAGTCCAAGGTTAACAACATCCATACCTATCTCTGGATCGGAAACGCCCTTTAATACCTCAAGTATCTCTTCCTTTGTAACCATAATATTAACATACATATTAATTATTTAAACATTCTCAAATGTAAATTGACGGGTTAATCCTTGGTGCAAAGGCCATCTCAATTGAATCATAAATAAGATCAAAGCGCCTTATTTTATTAAATGTGATCTCACCAATTATTCCGTTCTTTTTTCCTATATTCTCTATTCCGGTGTATTTTTCATAGGGTGAACTCACTCCGGATTTTATATAATCTACAATTTTATATGGTATTTCAAAACCCCTGCTGTAGCCAGTGGTTATCCTTCCATATCTATCGATAACCGCGCAGAAATGAACATCATAGTATCTGTCATTTATTTTATTATAATAAAGACCGGATTCAACACCTACTGAATAATCATTATCCTTTAATCCTGAAAGTGCCCTCTTAACAGCAAATCTTTCAGTATCACTGCCAAATGGTTGCTCGGCCTCCAGTTTGTAATCACTGTTTCTTGTTACCCTGAAATTTTTCATGTGATTGCTCAAAAAGACCTTAAGCGCACGCTCCTTGACATCATTTCCTGTGGATATCGATATTTTTATTGTTTTTTTTCTTTTTCCTGTTTTTGTTATCTCATTATTAAGTATTCTTGTTGAACTAACAGGAAATAAATCCTCGGCAAGAACAAATGGTACTCTTACAATATTTATTGGCATAAGCCCAAGCTCTGCACGCCTCTCATTGATCTTTAATGCATTTAAATAGGTCTCAGGCGAAACAACTATTCTTGCAGGTTCATTTACCTCAAGCGTGCTTCCATATGGACTATCAATTGGCCTTATTATAAATCTTTCAGTGTACTTTGAAATAAATCTTTCCAGCTCCATCTTTCTTTTTTCATATGGTATTTTATAGCTCTTGTTTTTCCTTGTGTAATCATCGCTTGTAAGACCTATTATAAGATCGTCTTTAAATGATATTGCAGTCCTTAAAAGCCTCTTATGACCTATATGAATACAGTTAAATGTTCCACCAACGAGCGTTATCATTAAATCATAATGTTGAATACTTATTAATAAATTTATAAATAGAATTATAAATAGAATTTATGCCTCGGCTATCACCTGGCCAAGCCTCTTTATACCATCCTTTATATCATCATCATCTGCGTAGGTGAAATTCAGCCTCATTGTATTTAATTCCGGGTTTTTATGATAAAACGCAGAGCCTGGAACATAAGCAACCTTTTTCTCTATGGCCTTTTCAAGGAGTTTCTCTGAATCCACGTTCTTTTTTATCCTTAGCCAGAGGAACATGCCACCATCTGGTTTTGACCACTCGGCATTGTCAACATGCTCGTCCAGTGCCTCAAGCATAACATTTCTCTTTCTTTTATATAATTCTATGGTTTTTGGTATCTGCTCGTATATTATACCGTTTTTAAGGTATTCATAGGCTATGTACTGTGAGAAAGAATCGCCTGCAAGATCAAGTGCCTGTTTTAAAAGGTTTAACTTCGATGCAACGTCCTCACTTGCTATTACATATCCGGTTCTCAACCCGGGCGCCATGACCTTTGAGAACGTTCCAAGGTATATAACATCATCATCAAGGCTTTTCAGTGTTGGTACCTTGCTTCCAGAGTATCTTAAATCGCCATATGGATTATCCTCTATTACAGGTATCTCGTATTTTTTTGATATCTCTATTAAATGTTTTCTTCTGTCCAGCGGCATTGTATAACCTGCAGGATTCTGAAATGTTGGTATTGTATATATAAACCTGGGCTTTTTACCATCTTTTATCATTGATTTTATCTTTTCCTCGAGGTTCTCAACAATCATTCCGTTTTCGTCCATTCCTATTGATTCTGAATCCACGGCATTGGCATTTAAAGATGATATCATACCAACGTATGTCGGTGCTTCAAGTATTACCTTATCGCCTGGATTTGCAAAGATCTTTGAAAGAGCGTACAGTGCCTGCTGTGATCCTGTTGTTATAAATATGTTCTCAGGGCCACATTTTATATTCTCATCCTTTAATATGAATTTAACAAGCTCATCCCTTAAAAGTTTGAGGCCGTCTGTTGTACCGTACTGCAATGCACTCTTTCCATAATTTTTTAAAACATCATTTGTGATCTCCATTATCTTATCTATTGGAAAGGTCTCCGGGTTTGGCATTCCGCCGCCAAATGAGATCATTCCAGGCTGCTGTATGTATTTTAACAGATTCCTTATTGCGGATGATTTCATATAATTTAAATTGTCCGAGAATTCGTATTTCATGAATAGATAACTTTGAAATGTATATAAATATTAAGAAAAAATACTAATTTTTAAAAACTTTTTCATGGAGCCTTCTTACGAAGTCGTTGACATCCATAAGTATGCCGTAGTCAGAATATTTAAATATATTGGCATCAATGCTGTTGTTAACCGCTATTATCTTACCTGCGTATCTTAATCCAACAACATGGTTATCCGAACCGGAGATGCCCAGTGCTATATATATTCCAGGGGATATCGACCTGCCTGTTAGTCCTATCTGAACCTGCCTTGGCATTAAATTTATGTCAACAACCTTCCTGGTTGCACCAACGCCGGCATTGATTTTATCTGCAATTTCAAGAACCTTTGGTATCATATCCTTATCAAGTCCACGGCCTATGCCAAATATAATATCCCTATCAAGATTTATATATGATTCGCTTATTGTCCTTGACTCAAGCAATTCAAAACTGTTCATCTTTTTGTACTCGATGATTTTTACCTCTGGATTTCCGTAATAGTTGTTAATGAACATGCCTGGCCTTATTGTTGCCATTGCGGGCTCTGTTCTGGATTCTATCTCTGCTATTATGCCGCCGCCGAAGGATGGCTTGTACTGTACAAGTTTTTTACCATTGAATTTTATATCTATGCAATCCGCCGTGAGCCCAAGAGAAAGCCTTGCTGCTATGTTTGCCGCTATATCCCTGCCGTTAAGATTCGATGGTATAAGAACATACAATGGATTCATTTTTTTTATATAGTCTGTAGCATAATCTATGAATCCATAGGTATCTGATTTTAAATAGATATACTCATGGCATGGAATGCCTTTTAATCTCTCCGGCTCTATGTTTCCTATAAAAACTATCCTGGAATTTCCAATGGATGCCATCTTTGATGCTATTTCCATTGATGTTTCAGGATCATCAACTGCCAGGCCAAGTGAGATTGAATCACCAGGTGGTTTTAACATTTTTTTCTCAATAGATTCGTGCCTTCCATGGAAATTATTTATTAATGACAAAAACTCATCAAAACCAATGAATTTATTATTCCTTTTTATAGATGATTGAAACGTGTTTGTTACAACGGTCAGTGAATCAGATCCAGAGATGTTTTTTATGTCATCTGCCGTTATGACCTTTATTCTGTTTTCAACATTTATGTTTCCTGCCTGCCTCGCCTTGTTTATCTTCTCACTTACTGATATTACCAGCGGCATCCTTATCCTGTACCTTGATATGCCGTAGTCCTCATCCCTGTTAACATAAACATCATCGTTTTCTATATCTATCCTTGATACCGATGATATAAAATTGTAACCTGCCATGTATGCCGTCTCAGGTGGAACCTGGGAAGTCTCGCCATCAAGGGAATACTTGCCCATTAATACAATATCAGGCCGGAGCATCTTTATAAACTCTGAAAGCACCTTTGAGGTAACCCAGGTATCAGCACCACCGAACTTTCTATCTGATATTAAATATCCAGAGTTAACACCCATCCTTATTGCCTCCTCAAGAACTGTTATTGCCTGTGGCGGGCCCATCGTTGCAACGGCAGTGTCAAGGTTATATCTTTCAGATAACCTTATTGATTCCTCAACGGCCTTCTTGTCAAAGGAATTCATCAATAATTTAACGTTGTCCCTTACTATTCTCCTTGTTTTCTCATCAAATTTTATCTCATTAACATCAGGAACCTGCTTTATTAAGACCAGTATCATGGTATATCGACCATTACCCTTCCATTCTTCAATATTACCTTATACATCCTTAAATTATTGATATTTTCATCATCGCCCTCAGGTCCGCTTCTTACATTTCCTGATGATATCTCAAATGAAGCAAAATGGTTTGGGCAGACTATGCAACCATCCTCTATAAAACCCTCGGAAAGATCGTACTTTTCGTGTGTGCAGTACGGCTCGTATGCATATACACTGGAACCATCCCTGTATAAAAGAACCTCTATATCATTTAACGAAACCTTTTTTAATTTCCCGTCCTCAAGATCATTTAAATCAATTAAATCATAAATCATAAAAAAACAATACTAATTTAGTTATAATATTTTCCATAAAAATTTATGAATTTATATTATTAATAAAATCATCAACATCTATCTCGGCCTGCTCCTGGGTTCTTAGGTTCTTTATAGTCATCTTTTTTGATGATAATTCCCTATCACCAATGATTATTAAAAAGTCGCATTTAATGCTCTCGGCGTATTTTATTATCGTTTGCATCTTTCTTTTATTCACCTCTGATATTGCAATGTTGCCTGATCCTCTTATTTTGTTTAATATCTCTATATGGGCTTCTGGACTCGATGAGATATTAACAACGTAATATCTCTTTCTTTTATCTTTATAATTCCAGAGGTTGTTCCTTTTTAATAAAAGCTCTATTACAGCATCGCCTATTGCAAAGCCAACAGCAGGTATGCTCTCATTTATAAAAAGGTTCGATAAATTGTCATACCTGCCACCACCAAGTATGGCCCTGAGCTCTCCTGAAATGTCAAAGGCCTCGAAGACTATGCCGGTATAATATGAAAGGCCACGTACAACAGACAAATCTATGTTCAATTTACTCTTTGTATATTTCGAGGTAAGCGCAAAGGTATCCTTTAACCTTTTTACCCTTTCCATAACATCATTTGCATAGCCATTTAATAATCTTTCAACATCATTTATATCAATCTTGTCTTTAAGCAGAGATATTAGTTTTTCTGATGCATCATCATCAAGATCTTTTAGCAGCCTTTTCTTGAAGTCGGTTAAATCCATCTTTTTAAATCTGTCTATAACTGGAAATAAATCAACAGGATTCTTTGAGCCAAGATCCCTGAGAATCAGCTCCATTAAATACCTATCATTTACGTTTATTTCATACTGTCCGGAGAGGCCAAGGTTATCAAGTATCGTTGCCGCCAGACCTATTATCTCGGCATCAGCCTCTGGTGAATCTGCACCAAACATGTCTGCATTGAACTGTATATGCTCCCTGTATCTGCCCTCCTGGGGCTCCTCGTAGCGCCAGACCTTTGGTATTGAGAACCATCTTGCCGGCATTTTAATATCCTTTCTTGATGTGAGCATTCTCATAGTTGATGGTGTTGCCTCTGGAATCATTGTAACCTCCCTGCCGCCCTTATCTGTAAATGAAAACGTCTGCTCAACAAGTTCCGTTCCTGATTTAAGCCTGTAAAGATCCATGGATTCCAGCGATGGAAAGTCTATCATTTTATATCCAAAGGATATTGCAGTATCCATCATCTTTTTAATGAAATCATAGCGTATTTCCATATCATCCGGATAGTGATCCCTGAAGCCCTTCAATCGCTCTATCTTCATAAAAAATCACTGTTCTGTTACAACAGAAAAGATCTTTTTTTCCATATCAGGATCAATCTCATCAATGCGGTGTGCATAATGAAAATGCGTTCTTATCCTTGGTAAAAGATCCTCCTTAACACTGGCATGATGTTCAAACGAGCAGTCCCATCCAAGATCACGGCATTTAAAATAGTACATGATAGCTGATCTTTATTTAATATAAAAGTATTTCATGAAAATGTCTTATAAATAATTTAAACAATACCTATTTATAAAATAGATAAATAAGCAAATATTTTAGGTGATCATATGATAAAACGCTCCAGGGCAATATCCTATCTTGTAATAACCTTAATTAGCGTAATTGTATTATTCGTCCTGCTCCTGGTCCTTCAATTTGTATTTCATAACCAGATAGCAGATGAATATCATCTGGTTTTCTATGGAATATTAATAGCTATTGCCGGAGTATTAATAACAAACTTCTCTGCGGATATTTTATCAAGGACAACAAGGAATCTTGCAGGGCAATCAACCGCCGGTACAATGAATTTTACAATAAAATTAATCGGATATATAATAACAGCAGTTATTTTCTTCTCAATTTTAAAGATTGATATAGGCGCCGCACTTGCAGCCGGTGGCTTTGCAGGCCTTGTTCTTGGTCTTGCATCACAGGATGTCCTTTCAAACATATTTGGTGGTATAGCCGTTGTTGGATCAAGGCCCTTTAAGGTTGGCGACAGGATAACAGTATCAACATGGCAGTACGGTCTTGATGCACCAGCATACCCGCCGAAGTTCTATTCAAACGATTTTTTAATTCCTGGTTATACAGGCGTTGTTACAAACATCTCATTAATGTACACATCCATGCTTACAGATGACAACGTTCCTTTGAAGATACCAAACAGCATAATGATACAGTCCGCAATCTTTGTCCATGGTGTCAATGATTCCAGGCTTGTAAGAACAAAATTCGAGGTTTCAAAGGACATAGATCCAGACATTTTTATACCAAGGGCCTATGATGCATTGAAATCACTGGATTTTATAAAGGGAAGGCTGCAGGTAAGAATCTATGAAACAACATTTACCAGCTATGTAATCGTTGTTGAGGCGCTCTGCAAGGGTGCATATGAGGAGCCGCCAAGAAGCGAGATACTTAAAATACTAATAAAACTCTCAAAAAGCATGCCAAAATCTTAGGTTACTCTTGCAAAGATTTATATTTGTTATAGGATTTTAGCACCAAATGGATACAGCCTTTATATTAATAAGCATAATCCCTGGCAAGGAGTACGAGGTTTACCAAAAGATATCATCATTAAACGGGATAATCGAGGTCCATCCGCTGCTTGGCGAGTACGATATGATAGCCAAGCTAACAGTTAACGGTGACATAGGGAAATACATTATTGATAATATAAGGACGATAGCAGGCGTTATAGACACAAAAACGCTTATGGAGATAAAACTATAAGGGTGTAAACATGTTTCACTGGAACTGGATTGTTTTTGTTTTGGTTTTGCTTGCACTGTTTGCCCTTTCCATGATTATACTTGGAATACTAACATCCTACTTTGGAACCGGCAGGAGCCGTGCCGTTGGCATAATTCTGCTGGTTATAGGCATAATCTTTGGCCTATTCGTAATCTTCGGATCATACGATGTATTCCGTGTCAGCTTTGTTTACTCTGTGCTTGAGCCAACGGTCTTCTATTTGATTGCATCAATAATAGGAATATTAATAGCGCTTCTAATCTTCCTTGGTGCAATCATGAAGACATAAAATAAATATATTATCCATTTATTACTTTTTATGTTGGATCCGGAGAAATTTATAAAAGATTCGGTTTCATTCATAGAAAAAAACGTTAAAAGGGGCATACTTGCATGCTCTGGCGGCCAGGATAGTACACTTCTGGCTGTAATATCATCCATGGCGAAGACCGATATATTAACAGTTTTCATAGACACAGGTTTATTAAGGAACAATGATATTAAAAGAATAAAGGAAATATTCTCAAGTTATAACGTCAACGGAAGGATACTGGACAGATCATCGCTTTTTATATCAAGGTTAAGAAATGTAACAGACCCTGAGGAAAAGAGAAAGATCATTGGAAGGACCTTTATTGAGGTTTTTGAGGAGGAGGCAAAAAACTATGGTGCGGAATCACTGCTCCAGGGAACGATAGCACCGGACTGGATAGAGAGCGGTGGCGGATCCAGGGATACCATCAAGAGCCACCATAATGTTGGCGGTCTTCCTGAAAAGATGAATTTAAGGCTTGTTGAACCTTTGAGGGATCTCTACAAGGACGAGGTACGCGAGGTATCCAGGTACCTGGGCCTGCCTGAGGTACAGCCATTTCCGGGGCCAGGACTTGCAATACGCATCATAGGCGAGGTTACAGAGGAAAAGCTTAACATACTAAGGAGGGCAACGGACATTGTTGAATACGAATCATCAAAACTAAATGATAAACCATGGCAGTACTTTCCAGTTCTTTTACCTGTAAGAACAACCGGAATCCACGGGGATCAGAGAACCTATGGGCTTACCATTGCGATCAGGTTCATAGACACAATTGATGGCATGTCAGGCACATTCTCAAGGCCTGACTGGTCAGTTCTTGAGAACATATCAAACAGGATAACAGATGAAATACCAGAGATAAACCGTGTTGTTTATGATATAACAAGCAAACCGCCTGCAACTATAGAATGGGAATAAGAAATAAAACAATTATATAATAATAAATAATTACATAAAAAGGTTAAAAGTGATATTATGATGGAAGAGGAGCTGTTAATACCAGAGGATGAATACCAGAAATCAGGTATTCATATAGGCACACAGATAAAATCAAAGGATATGGATCCATACATATTCAAGATAAGAAACGATGGACTTTACATACTTGATATAAGAAAGACAAACCACGCACTAATCATTGCCGGCAAGATGCTTGCAAGGTACAGGCCTGAGCAGATACTGGCCGTTGCACAGAGGCAGTACGCATTCAGGCCGGTATCGAAGTTCTCAGAGGTCGTTGGCTCGAAATCAATAATTGGCAGGTTTATACCAGGCACGCTTACAAATCCGGCACTGCCAAATTACTCGGAGGCAAAGATTATACTTGTTACGGATCCACTGGCTGATACCCAGGCAATGAAGGAGGCAATAAAGGTTGGCATACCAATAATTGCAATGTGCGATGCAAACAACAAAACAGACTTTGTAGATCTTATAATACCAACAAACAATAAAGGCAGGAGATCACTCGCAGTTATCTACTGGCTTCTTGCACGCGAGATTTTAAAGAACCGTGGCGATATAAAATCATACGATGAGTTTAAGCAGACAATAGACGACTTTGAGGTCCAGATTTAAAGGATTGTTTTTATATCCTTAATTCTCTCTATTTTTATATAAACCGGATCATTATCAATTATACCTGATATTATAAGCCTTTTTCTTACATTGGATGCCAGGCGAACGGCCCTTGCTATTACATACCAGAGATCGTGATCCATGTAATTAACAAGGTAATCTGAATGCTCATTCATGGAATTTTTATATATTCTGAAATTTGAGCCATACTTAAATCCGCTCTTGACTATAAATCCCCTTTTTATTAAGTCTTTGTATATTACATCAACATTGCTTTTTACATCATTATTCAAAAATCTTATTTCATAGTCATTTAACAGCCTTTTTCCATGGAAATCTATTCCAAACCATTCAGGGCAGTTCATGCCAAAGTACGCACCGGAGGAAACATCAATGGATGCTGCTGAAAAATCATCTTTTCTAGAGCCTTTTATATCAATTCTCTCCATGCTGTAATATACAGATTCGTATTCCTCATCAACGGTTATGTATATATTAGAATCATCGCTGTATAGATCCTTAAATGATAGTAAAATGTCATCTGGCATGAATCTTACCTTTTTATACCTTGAATTCCTGCTTTTCCTGCACATAAAGCAATCATTGAGAATTTTAACGTAAAGGCCGGAGCCGATCAAATTTTCATATGCCATGTAGAATTTAATGTTTCCATTAAAAAATTCATCATCTATGCTTATCTTATTCTTTAAATAAAGGTAAAATGCCTCATATTTATTTAATAAATAGACATTTCCTATAACATGTCCGGTTCTGTATTTATTTATTAAATACGATGGGCTCTTTCCGTTTTTTATATCAAAATGAAAACCATCCTCTATGATGTAATCCATTGCTGCATTATTATTTATTAATATTTATATATTCATTCTTTCTATTGTATTGTTTACAATCCTTTCTATAACAGGTTCTATATCATATTTAAGACTTGTTATATAATAGCCTGAAACCATATTATTTAACTTTTCAAGCTCCCTGTCATAAAACTCTGCCCTGTATTTTTCATCATCCCCAAGGGCTATTATATAAACGTTCTTTCCATTTAAACTCTTTATAATTCTTATTGACTCATCAAGCGTGCTTTTATCCGTTATGTTTGCTGCAACAATGATGAATGCTGCGGTTTTTGCAATGGAATCATTGATCTCACCAGGATCTATATCATTAAGCATTAGATCTATATTATAAACATCGCTGCTGTTGTTTATCCTTATCCTTTTTCTAAGTATTTTTGACGTTGCCGGTACATCTGAATTGTATGCAATCTTTGACATAAGGTACCTCCTATCGCCGGCACCTGTTAATATCACCTTCCAGATGAATTTGTGCATCATTTACTGCTTTATTAAGTTCAATTATAAAAGATTTTTTTGTGATATCAAAGGGAAGACCACATTATTATTTATATAATATAAATCTCTATGAATTTTATATTTGTTGTTAATTAAATTCTAAAAACACCGTCCAGAACAAAACAAAATTCAATGAATATAAACTTACCATTCATTTAAAGATATTTATTTATATGTGAACCTTTTGGTTTTATGGCCGCATACCGGGCAGGTTTCTATGTAATCGTTGTATACCCTGCGGCAGCCTGTGCAGCGATACCTCCATTTCAATTTTTTATCTATCGTTTTTAAATCTGCGCCCTCGTATTTTATGTGCATGTGCCTTGCCACGTTCTGTATTGCATAATCATCGCTTATTATAATCCCGTGAATCTCGTAGGCCATTGCTATGACCTCTATATCAACATTGCTTAGAACATGCAAATCGCCTGTTTCATTTGCGGCCTTTATAACAGCATTAATTGAATCAATCCCCGGCATTTTAATATTTAAAGGCACGGAGTCAAGTATAATCTTCAACTTACCCTTTTTAATCTCTGAGATTACGCCAGGCGTGAATATATAATTATCATCGGCAATGCTTATCCTTCTTGAAAGTATTGCAGATGTATCAATAACAAACATGATTTTAAATATGGCAATTTAATATAAATACAATTCAATCATTAAAGCTTAATAATGAAATTAAAATTAAATATAAATGAGGTATTCAAGACAGGAGATCATAAAATTTATTGGTAAAAACGGCCAGGAAAAAATAAGAAAAACCAGGGCCCTTGTAATAGGTGCCGGTGGAACCGGATCATATACAATTATGAGTCTTGCAATGCTTGGCTTTGGCAGAATACACGTGATCGATGACGATAAAATAGAGATCACAAATTTAAACAGGCAGGCCCTTTACAATGAAGACGATCTTGGAAGCTACAAGGCAGAAACCATATTTAAAAGAATAAAAAAGATAAACAGCTTGGTAAACATATCATATGAAACATCAAGATTCGATTCATCAAATTATGAAATTGTAAGGGATTTTGATATTGTTTTTGACTGCACTGATAATATAACAACAAGAATGATTATAAATGATGCATGTGATAAATTTCGAATCCCATGGGTTTTCATGGCGGTTTCTGAATTTTACGGTCAGGTGAAATTAATAAATCCGGGAATTACTGCATGCTTTGCATGCTATAACAGGGATCCTGGCGAGATACCAAACTGCGATGTTACAGGCATTGTTGCAACAACAGCATCAATTGTTTCATCCCTTGCCGTGAACACTGCCGTTAAGTTCATCCTTGGAAATACCGATGAAGATCTTTTATTAATAGACTCATTAAACATGTCAATTGAAAAAATAAAAATAAACAAAAATGAAAAATGCAGATCATGCTCACTGCATGATTATAAATACCTTGGCAGATACTATTCAAATTTAAAGGGCATTATACCCTAAACTATCTTTATTGATTCTGTTATAATTACTGCCATGAATATAAAAGATAGAGACCTGTATATGTACTTTTCATCTATCCTGTGTGCAAACACTGAAAAATAGTAACCGGAGATCAGCGCTATTCCACCTATTATTATAGAGTATAAAAAATCTATATGCCCTATTCTTATGTATCCACCAACACCGCTCAATGCGGAGAAAAGCATTGCCAGTGTTGCAGTTCCAACCATCTTCTGTGCCGATATGTTAAAAAGCAGCATTGTTATAAAAACAAACATGACCCCGCCGCTTGTGCCTATTGTTCCGGTTAATATGCCTATTGGAATGCTTAAAAGCATGGCCACTGGCAGGGCCTTTTTCCTTTCTATGTTTCTTTTTGCTATATTCGTCTTTTTAAACGAGCGCTTCATGCTGTAATATGACATGTACCCGGTCATGAATATAAATGCCAGCTCCAGTGGAAATGCATCTATCATTGATGCTATGTATGTTCCTATCTGGGCCCCTATTACGGCACCAACACCCATAAAGAGACCTGTGTAAATATCAAGAGTTTTGTCCTTGAAATAAACGTATATTACTATGGTTGTTGTTATCACATCAACCAGAAGGCTTGAGCCAACGGCAGTTTTAAATCCAAGCCCCATTATTGAAAGGGCAGGAACAACTATTAAAACGCCACTGCTTCCGGTTATCCCTGTAAGTGCCCCAACGCCTATGCCTATAAGTGCTATGATTATGTATAGATAAATCATTTATTCAATATCCATAAACAGGATTTATAATTTCATTTTTGCATCAAAAATTAAATACCATATTTTAGGGTTTTTAACAGTTTTTTAATACTAATTATTATTATATAAATTATGAAAATACTTGTTGTTGGTATAAACGGTTTTGGAATGAGACATCTAAGCGCGATTAAAAACATGGACATATATGTAATGGAAAGAAAGGAAAACGTCATAGCTGAGGCAAAATCCAGGTATGATATAAAAAGGGTTTTTAACGATTACAATGAGGCATTGAACTCTGATGCAGACATAGTGGATCTTGTGGTTCCACATAACCTTCACAGGGATCTTGCCATAAAGGCCATGGAGCATAAAAAACACGTGCTTGTGGAAAAGCCAATAGCAACAACGCTTGATGACGGCAAAGCCATGATTGATGTCTCGAGAAAGAACAGGGTGAAATTCATGGTTGCAGAACAGTACTTCTTTGATCCATATGCCACCGAGGCCAGGAGGCTAATACAAAACAATGCCATTGGTGATGTAAAAACCGTGATCGTCAGGGATCAAAGGTTCTTTGATCATGGTGGCTGGAGATTAAACAGGGAATCCATGGGTGGTGGTGCATTGATAGACGGCGGCATACATTTTATAGATACGCTTTTAAATTTCGCCGGTGATTATTCGGACGTGCGCTCAATTATAAACCATGGTGGCACTGATCTTGAGGGCGAGGATAATATAAATGCGCTCTTTAAATTCAAAAATGGTGCAGCCGGCCTTTTCTTTTACTCATGGGCATACAGGTTTTCGCCCAGATTGCCCGCCTTTGAGATTATAGGCGAAAATGGCTCCATGTACGAGGATTCATCCAGTAAAATATCATGGGATTCCGGAATAAGAACAGCCTACGGTGGATTAATAATGAACGGTAAAAAGGTTGATGTAAGGCCATATGATATATTTGAAAAGGAGATATCATCATTTGCAGAGAGCATTGAAAATGATAATGACGTACCATTCAGTCCGGAGCTGGAGCTAAGGGATCTTAAGGCCGTTCTGGACATATATAAAAATGCAAATTTTTAATATATTAATTTTTCCCGTTTTTCCAGGTCTTAATAAAAAAATATATCAAAAAGTATATAAATATGTTTTGAAAAATGAATACTAAATTAAATAATATGCATATTGAATAAAAGAAAAAAACGAACTATATAAATAATTTTATAATTGAAAACATATTAATATAGACATGAAATTCAAAAACCATGTCATTTAATAACAGTTCAAGGTTCATACCGGTCTTTGCATATTCAATATCAACATTCTTTTTGATGAATTTTGCATTCTTTATTCCGGAACTTGTGAAAACATATCATTTCAGCTATATTGAATCATTTATACTTCTTGGCTCGCCGTTTATTGGCAGGGCTTTCACGCCATTTCTTTACTCAAATTTCTCCAAAATTGGCGTTCACAGGCTGGCCATGCTATCAATATCCATTATGTCTTTATTCTCCATATTTGAGGCGTTTACACATGCCTTTTCAATTTTGCTTATATTCAGGCTGCTGACAGGCATATTCTTTGGCCTTGCAACCTCTGCCGCCGTTGAGGTATCTGCAGTCTCAGGCAATAAAATATTAATGGGATTGACCATGGGCGGCTGGGCCATTGGCTGGACACTGGCAGCCGTGCTTTACACCATCCTTGGCTCGGTATTTTATATATCACTTGCGGGCTCGGTTTTCCTTCCATCGGTGTTTTTCTCAAAGAAGTTAAATGTTATATCACCACACGTGAAAAAATATAAAATGGATTTTTCTATAAAGGCCTTTCTGGTCTTCTTTCTTGGCTTTACACCTGCATACATACTTGAAATTGTGCCGACATATCTGCCTGATTCAAGCATTGAATCAATAATAGCATACAGCATTGCCGTCCCGGTCTATGTAATGATACCATTTATGATAAATCGCTTCGGCATAAGGAACGTTGCATATGTATCAATATCAATGGCGGCACTATCTGGAATACTATTATTTTCAACATATAATATATACATTGCAATTCTTTTCACGGCCGTTGGACTTGGAATAAACTCAATATTGCCCGTTGTTTCAAGATCCCTTAACATAGATCCAAAGAAGATAGGCCCAAGCATGAACTTCTCATCAATTATAGGTTTTATGATACCTGTTTTAATAACAATTGGCAATGTATCATTGAACTCCTCATTAATGCTTGGCCTTGCACTGGTTATTTTAATTCTGTTTATAGGCACAAACGGCTTTAAAATCTCATATTCAAAAAATACAATTACAAGACACCATCATAATTAAATTTATTTACCATGAAATTCTATTGAACTGTGGATGATATAGACAAATATCTAAAAAATATTTTCAGTGCATTGCCGACCGAGGAACTTTACATAGAGGCATTTAGGGAGGTGTTAAAGGATCTAATCAAGGAATACATAAAAAAGAGGATAAACAGCAACGATGAGATAAAAAAGGAGATATCAAGCGTTTTAAAGGAATACATGGAGGCAAAGCTCAAGGAATACGATTCCGTTGCCAAGATGACAAAGCTGACCGCAAAGATCGGATTGATAAGTGCGCCATCAGACGTTAAGGAACAGGCCATAAACGATTTTATAAACACGTTTCAAAAGGAGATAGAGGATATAATAAAGAAAACACTTTAAATTAATATTTAAAATTATTGTAACTGCTACTGCATGATTTAGCTTAAATTCACGTTTATATTATTCTCAATTATGAAAATAGCTTGTGTTGTTGATGAGGAAAACGTCCTTGCACCGCTCCAGTTTGGAAGCACGATATTTCTTATAGACAGTGAGACAAAACAGATAGAGGAATACGAGAACCCTGGCTTTGGATCAATGCACGGTGGCAGGGAGATGGCAATGGCCGCAATTCTATCATTAAAGCCGGATATATTTATTGTAACACCAAACTCACTCTGCCCTGGATCATACTCAATGAGCCTTGGCAATGTAAAATATGCAGTTATGGATGAGGTTAACATCAGTGATGTTATAAAAAACATAGATAAAATAGAGAAAAGCGCTGTTTCAGAGCTTGAACCAATAATGTACAGGGAATGAATGTAAAAGATCTATACGATAATAAAGCGTCTGGAACGGCAGTTGCCTTCAAAATTATTGATTTTTTTAGTCATAATGATATAGATGAAAATATTATTAAAGATCTAAAAAAATACTATTTTGGCATAGGCTTAATAAATTACGTTTGCGATAGCATTATTTCCGGCAGGAAAAAGAATTTAAAGGAAGGCATAGAAAAACACGATAAAATGGCCATAGAGCATGCAAAACCATTGTTTAATGATTCTGTTATAGGCACAATAAGTTTTTCATCACAGGTATTAAAGGCATTTATTTCAAACAGGGAAAAAATAAAAAGGGTATATATTCTTGAAAGCATGCCTGAGCGCGAAGGCATTGATTTCGCATCGCTGCTTGTTAAAAATGGCATCGATGTGGTTTTACTCCATGATGCATCAATATATGAATTATCATTAAATGTTGATTTCTGCATTGTTGGCTCTGATACAGTTGCATACAATGGCGGATTAATACATAAAAACGGAACATATCCAATGGCCCTTTCAATGAAATATTTTAAAAAGCCATTTTATTCCATTACAATAAGCGAAAAGATAAACAGAAATTTTCTCGAATCATCATATAAAAATATAAAAAATCATGACTGGAATATAGACATTCCATACATAAACAGATTTTTTGATTACACACCACCGGATCTCATTGATTATTATATAAATGAGAATGGTTTTGTAAAACCTTCTGATGTAAATATTTAGGTTACATTTTAGATAATCACAAAATATTTTTAATAAAAATGTATTTATCATGTGAGGGTGAGCAGATTTGGTTAAGTTAGAATCACTTGATTACAAGCCAAAACCAATAGACCAGAACTTCCTCAGCGATGAGGAGCATTACCCGGTCACTGGTGAGCACAACGGCCACAAGGTAAGGGCCGGTGGAGTGCAGAGGATGGATGCGGAGGGAAAGCCATACCCAACAAAGAACGGCATACACGGCTCAATAGTCGCAGTTGACTGGGAGGCATGCATAGCTGATGGTGGCTGCATGGATGTATGCCCTGTTTCATTATTTGAGTGGGCACTCAATCCGGGCAACTCAGGTACAGGCAACGACAAAAAGATATCACCGGATGATAAGGAAAACTACGACAAGTACAGGACTGACAAGTGCGATCCTGTCAGGGAAAATGAATGTATATTCTGCATGGCATGTGAGAGCGTTTGCCCGACACTTGCAATAAAGATAAATCCGTCCTAAATTTTTAAATTATTTTTATTTTCCGGCAAGGGCCTCATAGGCTTTTATTGCATCATCCCTCCTGACGATTATTATTGTCTCGTTTGAGCATGATATTAGCTGAAGCACGTTTATATCAAAGGCAAAGAGCTTTTCATTGATCTTCATGACAAAGCCCGGGGTATTCACTATCTCCATGGATGAAAATATGTGTATTGCACTAACATCCCTTTCAAGTGAAACTGACGGTTTGAACTTTAGATTCTCATTTTTTGTCTCATCTATTATATAAACTATTGAATCTGTTAGATACGTTGCGGATATAAAATTTATGCCGTCTATCTTTGAATTTGTTGTAACCACCGTGATTTTGTCCTGGAGTGTTATCTTGCTGTTCTTCAAAAGAATATCTATTTTTGATGTATAATCCTGGTTCTTCTTTTGATTTAGCAACTTATTTAAAGAGGATCTGACAGAGATCTCGTTATAGTTAAGCTCCCTTGAGATCCTTCTGGACAGCTTGCTCATGTTAAGTATATCGTATTTCATTGCATTTATTATCTCGGGATGCATCTTTATGTAATCATTTACGGCCTTCTCGACATTACCCCTTATAACCATGTTACTGAAATTACATATTTAATATAAATTTTTACATTTTAACTGATTATTTTAAATAATTAAAATCAAAAATGATAAGAATAATGAAAAAAATAATATATAAACAGATTTTTGTCCATCATGGAAAAGGCATTATTATTATACTCTGGTGGACTGGATACATCCGTTATGGTCAGGTGGATAAAAGAAAAAATGAACATGGACGTTGTAACATTAACACTTGACATAGGTAACTCTGATCTTGAAGAAATAAAAGAGAAGGCCTTAAAGCTGGGGGCCATTGATGCAATAACGCTTGATGTTAAAAAGGAATTCGCTGATAACTATATATCAAGGGAGATACATGCCAACGGCCTTTACGGTGAATACCCGCTATCAACAGCACTTGCAAGGCCGCTTATGGCCGAGAAGGCCGTCTCGGTTGCCAATGAAAACGATATAAAGTTCATAGCCCATGGTTCCACTGGAAAGGGAAATGACCAGGTAAGGTTTGAGGTCTCAATAAACGCACTTGATAATAACATAAAGGTGATTGCGCCTGTAAGGGAATGGAATATGACCAGGGCAGATGAACTTGAATATGCAAAAATGAATAATATATATGTAAAATCTGATGGCAAATACTCCGTTGATGAAAATATATGGGGTAGGTCAATAGAGGGATCATCCATAGAAAATATTAACGAACCCGTTAATGATGATGCCTTTGAATGGGTAACACCGCCCCAATACTGCGGTTCAGGCGAACCGGTTTCAATTGAATTCTATAAAGGGCTGCCATCATCATTAAATGGTAAAAGCATGGATCTTTTGAGCATAATAAAAAATCTTAACATTATTGCAGGCAGGAACGGTATAGGTATAATAAACATGATAGAATCGAGGCTCATAGGTCTCAAGAGCCACGAGGTCTATGAATGCCCTGCCGCATCTGTTATATTAAAAGCACACAAATATCTTGAGAATTTAATACTAAACAAAAACGAACTTTCTGTGAAGAATTACATAGATAATTTCTGGTCAAACATGGTTTACAATGGATTATGGTTTGATCCGTCAATGGAGCACATGAACCAATTCGAGAAAAGCTCAAATCAGTACATAACCGGAAGCGTAAATTTAAGACTTTACAAGGGAAACATGATCCTGGAAGGCATTGAGAGCCCGTACTCTCTATACGATTATAACACAATAAACTATGAGACCGGTGTATTTGATCAGGGCTCATCAAAGGGCTTTATAGATATATACAAAAATGAAACCGTAAGGTCAAACAGGGTTAAAAAGGCATTAACGGTGATACATTGAAGATCTGGTCTGGAAGTGCAGGAGAGGAGCTTGAAAACAAATTCTATGATAATATAATAAGGGATGACATCGATGCGGATAAAAATATGATAAAATACGAGATAATAAACATGCTTGCCTACAACGTTGCAATGAAGGCCCCATGCAGTGTTATAAAGGCCCTTCTGGATATATATAAAAACGGCATTGAGCTTAAATTGGATCTTGAGGATGTCCACGGCAACATAGAGGATTTTATAATAAGAAGGACCGGCTTTAAAAACTTCAGGATGTTCCTTTCAAGAAACGAGCAGGTGCACAGTGATTTAAACCTCTTTATAATTGATAAAATCATTGAAATTGAGAAAATCCTTTATGAAATAATAAAGGTCATTCCAGGCTTTAATGGAAGGATTCCTGGCTATACACATTACAGGCAGGCAATGCCAATGTCAGTAAACACATATATAAATTACATAAAAAGCATATTTTACCATCATTTTAATAATCTGGACAGTTTCCTAATGGATTTAAGGGAGATGCCACTTGGCTATGGCTCTGGCTACGGCTCATTCTCGCCGGTCGATTTCAATCAGGTCTCAAATCTATTAAACATGGAAAAGAACATTAAAAATCCGGTTTACTCATCATTAAGGTACATAAAAAATATTGAAAATATTGTTTATTTAATCTCCAGTCTTGCAGTTGACATTTCAAGGATATGCCAGGATATAATAATATACTCTGAGAATGATATTATAACAATACCTCCAGAATACACAACGGGCAGTTCACTAATGCCAAACAAGATAAACCCGGATTATCTTGAGCTGTTTCAGGGTATTTCTGCTGAATCCATATCAATGCTTTCATTTATTATGCAATCTGAATTAAATAAAACAACCGGATACCACAGGGATTTTCAGATCGTAAAGGATAGAACAATATCCTTTATTAATAACTTTGAAAGGATCATGCTTGGACTGAAGGATCTATTATATAATATTAAATTCAATGAAAAGAACATAAAAAATGATGTTTATGCAACATACAATGCATGGCTTGCGTTTAAAAACGGCATGGACTGGAAGTCAGCGTATTCGTATGCAGGAAACAAAATAAAAAATGGTGAGGTTCTCGATGAGTACCAGCCCGGGGATTTAACAGATTACATAGACGTTAATGAATTAAATAAAAGGTTGAACCATAACATAAAAATTTTTATAGAGCCAAGGGAGAAACTTATAGCTTATGCCGAGAACCTCTGCAAAAATATATAAAACAATTAAATATTTACTCATATCATGCTTGATATAAATGAAATGGAAAATAAATGGAAAGATTACTGGTTCAATAACGATGTTTTTAAATTCAGACCCGGTAACAAAATATTTATAATAGATACACCACCACCAACAGTATCTGGAAAAATGCACATGGGACATGCATATTCATATCCACACCAGGATTTTATGGCCAGGTACATGAGAATGAAGGGCTTTAGCGTATATTACCCATGGGGCTTTGATGATAATGGTCTGCCTACGGAGAGGTACGTTGAAAAGGAGAGGCATGTAACAATAAGGAACACACCACTTGATGAGTATATAAAGATATGCAGGGAGGCAAGCAGGGATGCTGAAAAAATACTGTTAAAAAACTGGTACGATCTTGGCCTGAGCTGCGATTTTAAGAATTATATTGAGACATCATCAGATTTTTCCACAAGGATATCACAGGAGCTTTTTATAGACCTTGTGCTAAATAACAGGGCATATCGCGCCGAGGCTCCGGTTATAAGGTGCCCGACATGCAATACTGCAATATCGCAGATAGACATGAAGGATACAGAGATAGACACGGATCTTGTTTACATAAACTTTTCTGGCATTGAGATAGCAACAACCAGGCCCGAGCTACTGGGTGCATGTGTTGCTTTGGTTGTGAATCCAAACGATCCAAGGTATAAAAAAATAATAAACAGTGAGGTGGTTGTGCCATTATACAATTACACTGTAAGGATCATCTCAGACGATTCCATAGACATGAACTTTGGAACAGGTGCCGAGATGCTGTGTACCTTTGGTGATCAGCATGACCTTGAGCTATGGAGAAAATACAATCCCGGGACAAGGATAATAATAAAGAACGATTTAATTGATGATGGAATTATAATAAAAGGCCTTTCTGTAAAAGAGGCAAGAAAGGAGATAATAAAAAAATTAAAGGAAAATAACTATTTAATAAAAACAGAAAGGATAAAGCATTCAGTGAATACACACGAAAGATGCGGAACGCCAGTTGAAATAATAATAAGCAAGCAGTGGTACATAAAGGATCTTGATATAAAGGATGAGCTATTAGAGCTTGGAAATAGGATAGAATGGATACCTGATTACATGAAAACAAGGTATCAAAACTGGGTTTCAGGTCTTAAATGGGACTGGTGCATATCAAGGCAGAGATACTATGGAATACCATTTCCTGTATGGTACTGCAAGGACTGCGGTGGCATAGTACTGGCTGATAAATCAGAGCTTCCAGTGGATCCAAGGCTCTCAGGTACCAATAAAAGGTGCAGCTGCGGCTCGGGCAATCTCGAGCCTGAAACAGACGTTATGGATACATGGGCAACATCATCAATAAGCGTGACATTATATTTAATGCATATAAACAGCATGAATCTTTATCCTGCCGATGTAAGGTTCCAGGGGCACGATATAATAACCTCATGGGCATTTACAACGATACTTAGATCATACCTGCATTACAGGGATGTTCCATGGAAGAAGATCTTCATAAGTGGTAATGTTTACGATCCATATGGCGAAAAGATGAGCAAGAGCAAGGGAAATATAATAGAGCCGTCAACGATAATAGAAAAGTACGGTGCGGATGCCCTGAGGTTCTGGGCATCAACAACCATGCCAGGAGAGAACATAAAGATAAGGGAGCAGGATCTGGTCCGTGGAAGAAAAACTGTTATAAAATTATACAACTCTGCAAGGCTTGTTTTAATGTTATCGGATAATATTAAGGGCAGCATGGATAATATAATAAGCCAGGTAAATAGATGGATACTAACAAAGTTTGAAAAAACATTAAAAAACGTTACAGAACTAATGGACGGCTATTACTTCTCAAGGGCCAGATCTGAACTTGATAACTTCTTCTGGAATATATTCTGTGACAACTACCTTGAAATCATAAAAAGCGAGATAAAAAGGTATCCTGAGGAAACGGCCGCGGTCTCAAGGTTTCTTATGGAGAATATAATAAAGATGTATTCACCAATAATGCCATTCATAACAGAGGAATTATACCACGAATTCAATAAGGATTCGCTAAGCGTTTCACTTGAAAAATACCCTGAATACAATGAGGATTACATCTTTGACGGTGCCGAGGACTTTGATTATATAATAGATATAATAAATAAAATCAGGGCCATTAAAAGCAACATGAAGATGTCCATGGCGGCACCGATATCAATATCATTAAAGGGCAATGAAAAGATCATAAATGATTCAGCAGAAATAATAAAATCGGTCATGCATGTGGAAAATCTAAAAATATCAAACAGTGATAATATAGAAATTGAGGTTCAGTAAACCTCAAGATATCTATTTATCTCCCAGTCGGTAACGTATGTTGTATAATCCTCCCATTCCATCCTTTTTAATTTTATGTAATTTTCAAAGATATGCTCTCCAAGTATCTCCTTTATTGTCTCGCTTCTCTCCATCTCCTTTATTGCCTCCCCAAGTGATCCGGGCATGGTTTCTATGCCAAGCTCCGCCCTCTCATTTAATGGCATTTCAAAGACATTCCTCTCAACTGGATCTGGTATCTCTGCCTTATTTTCTATACCATCAAGCCCCATGCCAAGCATAACGGCAAACTGCAGGTAGTGGTTTCCTGTTGAATCAGGAAATCTTAACTCTATCCTCTTTGCCTTTCCTGACGGTGCCGGAACCCTTACAAGTGCGCTCCTGTTCCTGTTTGCCCAGCATATGTAAACAGGTGCCTCATATCCAGGAACAAGCCTTTTATATGAATTCACAAGAGGCGCAAGTATAGGCGACGCACCCTTTATGTTCTTTAAAATTCCTGCTATGTACGAAAGTGCATATTTGCTCAGTCCATACCTGTTGTTCTCATCGTAGAAAGCGTTGTTATCGCCATTGAATATGCTTTGATGTACATGCATGCCGGAACCGTTGATACCCTTTATGGGTTTTGGCATAAATGTTGCGTAATAGCCGTGCTTTGCGGCAACATCCTTGACTATGCTCTTTATTACTATTAATCTATCAGCCATTGTTATTGCATCAGCATACTTTACATCTATCTCGTGCTGGCCTGGTGCAACCTCATGATGTGATGCCTCAGGGTAATAATCTATATCCTCAAGCCTCTTTACTATCTCCTCCTTCAAAAGTATCGATGAATCTGTGTTTTTATCAAAGTAAACACCCTGGTCAGATGGAATAACAGTCGGCCTGTTTTTATCATCTCTTTTAAAGATGAAATACTCTATTTCAGGGCCTATGTAAAAATGCTTATTCTCCTTTTTTAATCTATCAATCTGTCTCTCAAGTACGTATCTTGGGTCTCCATCAAACCTTGTTCCATCTGGATTAAATATCTTTGATATGAATCTTGCAGTTTTTCCAAGGGAATTCTGTGATATTATTGTATACGTTGAAAGGTCAGGCATTGCCTTCATATCGGAATTTTCTATTGGTTTAAATCCAGGTATTGAACTGCCATCAAAAGTTATGCCATCATATAAAACATCCTCAAACCTATTCTTTGGGACAGTCAGGGATTTTAAATGACCTGTAATGTCAGTGAACTGGATCTGCAAAAAGTCAATTTTGTCTGCCTTTAATCTCTCAAGGTAAAAACCCTCATCTTCCTGCATAGCAACGTATACATAGATTGGATATATATTTTTATATAAAATTTATAAATTTTTGCCTTAGTACTTAAATATATTCATATCATAATGAAGAATTATGTTTTTTATAAATTAGAATTTATGTTTATCGATAAAAATCAATAAAAATATCAAATCATAATGGTAAAAATTTTATTCAGGTAATACAAAGATAAAAATTAATAAAATAATAATGAATTCATATTGGTATGAATCCAAGAGAGATAAGGCGCATGATGGCGCAGATGGGTATAAAATCGACTGAAATGAGCGATGTAAAACAGGTCATATTCAAGGGAAAGGATAAGGATTACATAATCGACAATGCATCTGTAACAATGATAGAGGCACAGGGCCAGAAAACGTTCCAGGTTCTTGGCAATCTCAGGGAGGTAAAAAAGGAGGTTGAACAGTACAGCGAGGATGATATAAAGCTTGTTATGGAGCAGGCAAAGGTCACAAGGGAAAAGGCAATAGAGGCATTGAAGGCTGCAAACGGTGAGCCTGCACAGGCCATATTAAATTTAACCTCATGATAGATTATAAAAAAATACTTGGCGATTACACCCCTGATTATGAGGAGAGCCTTCGTTTAAAGTGCATAGAGAATGGTATAATCAAAAAATTAAATGATATAATATCATCAAGGAATATAGATGCAGAGCCCGTTTCCGTTGGTTCGTATTCAAAGGGAACAAACCTAAAAAACAGCGATCTTGATATATTTATAGTCTTTTCAAAAAAATACCCAAAAAATGAGATGGAATCAATTGGGCTTTCCCTTGGCCATTACATTCTTGAAAACGGCGTCGAGAAATATGCCGAGCATCCATATGTTTCAGGTTACATTGAAAATGTAAAGATTGATATAGTTCCAGCATATAAAATAGAACCTGGACAGAGAATAGTGAGCACTGTTGACAGGACACCACTGCACACAAAGTACGTTATAGAAAACACGGATGAAAATCTGAGAAATGATATAAGATTATTAAAAATATTCATGAAGGCAAACAACGTTTACGGTTCAGAGGTCTCAAAGGCAGGTTTTTCAGGTTATCTTTGCGAGATTTTGGTTATAAACCTTAAATCCTTTGATGCCGTGATAAAATATTTCTCAAAACTTAAGGGAAGGTTAATAATACCTGAAAATTCCTGGAAAAAATTCCAGGAGCCGGTTGTTATCGTTGATCCTGTCGATCCAACAAGGAATGCCGGGGCTGCTGTAAGCCTGGAAAACCTTTCAAGGATGAAGATTGCATCAAAACTCTTTTTATTGAATAAAAACGAATCGTTTTTTTATCCAAGGGAGATAAGTCCAAGGTACCATAAAAGGGGCACATGCATTTACATAATAACATTGAAAAGGCCAGATATAATAGATGATATTATATATCCGCAGGTCTTTAGATTTGAAAGACAGATATTTAACATAGCGGACCGTTATGGTTTCATGCCTGTTTCATCAGAAATAAATGTTGATAATAACATAGAGATACTTATAGAGTTACAGCGTGATGTGTTACCTGATGTATCAAAGCATGCCGGCCCGCCCGTTGACAGTGATGAATCGATAAACTTTATAAACGTCTGGAAGGACAGGGCCCTGCGCGGGCCATATATAGAAAGGGATAGATTATATGTCGATTCCGAAACAAGGATAAAAAGCTTTTACGATGCATTGAATCTTGAATTAGAAAAAATGGATATAGGAAAAAACCTAAACAAATTAAAGGATGGGATAAAAATAATAAAATACAATAATTCACATTTTAATGTTGTAAAAAAATTCTTTTCAAAAGATATCTTCCATTAAATGATCATTCTAACATCAACAGCGTATGCCCCGGTTTCGTTTACAATCAATGGATTTATATCGAGCTGGCTGATATTCAGATCAACAATCATCCTTGAAACGTTTGAAATTGCCCTTATTATGCTGTTCTTATCGTAGTTTCTCTTCCTTGCAGTTATAATTTTTGATATATTACTCTCGTTCAAAAGGTACTCCGCCTCCTCCTCGGAAACAGGTGAAAGAGCATACGCAAGCCTTTTCAAAACCTCAACGTATATTCCTCCTATGCCTGCAACAACAGTATGGCCGAATACAGGATCCTTTATACCGCCTATAAAGATCTCGGCCCCGTTTAATTGCTCCTCTATTAAAACTCTTTTGTAATTAAGCCTGTTAAAGACGTCCTTAACCATGTCCCTTTCAACGTTTAAATAAACGCCGTTCATCTCGGTTTTATGCAATGGTTCATCTCCAGAGATCTTCATGACAACCGGATAGCCTATGTCGTCCGCAACCTTCTGTGCCGTTTCAGCATCCATGGCTATGCCATACCTCGGTGTTTTTATTCCATATAATTCCATGATCTTTAAAGCCTCGAAGTCCCTTATGTATGACTTTCCTGAAACGATCTTCCAGGCCTCAGATACGGGCTGTGGTATTCTTATCTTCCTGACAGGCTCCATTCTATCGGTCATGTACTTTATTGCCTTAACGGCATCCTCTGGGAATTTAAATGCAGGTATGTATGCTGATTCTAAAATCCTGGAGGCCGCATCCTCATCCAGACCCATTGTAACACCGACAAGGCTCTTGCCGCGGTATCTTATCATGGCCCTGGCAACATCAGTGCAGCTTACCATGGGCAGTGATTGAACTATAACAAGTTTTGTGCAGTCAAGATCCTTTGTAAGCTCTATTGCACCTTTGTATCTCTCAGAGTCCGCATCACCTGACAGATCAAGAGGATTCCTTGGCACACTCTGATCAGGAAGCACCTTCTTTAAATTTTCCTTTATTCTGTCAGGTATCTCGATCTCGTTTAAATTATATGATTCTATTGCATCGCTTGTCAAAACACCATGACCGCCCGAGTTTGTTATTACAAGTATGTCCCTTGAAACACTCTCGCTTGATGAAACAAGTTTTGCTATGTTAAGCATATCCTCAAGCGATTCAACAAAGATACCGCCGCATGCCCTTACAGCGGCCTTAAAAATATCGACAGAGCCTGCAACACTGCCGGTATGTGTTTTTATTGCAGCAGTTCCTGATTTACCGGTACCGCCCTTCAAGAATATCAGCGGCTTCTTCTTTGTAACCTCCGGAACGGTATTTAAAAATGCATCGCCATCTGATACCCCTTCAAGGTATGAAAAAATGGCCTTTGTTTCAACATCATTGGCCAGAAATTCAAAGATGTCAGATTCCTTTATATCTGTCTGGTTTCCAAGGCTTACAAAGTAGCTTATTCCGGTTCTTGTTTTCTGGGCCCAGTTGAGCATGTAAACACCAAGACCACCGCTCTGCGCAACAAGTGCGGCACCGCCTTTTATATTGTCTGAAAATGCGAACGTTCCGTTAAATGATGGTGTTATTATGCCTATTGTGTTTGGCCCAAGGAACCTGAGGCCAGATCCTGATGCCATTGATTTTATCTTTTCCTCAAGCTCTGCACCATGCTGATCCGTTTCCTTAAAACCGGAGGTTATGATTATTGCCGCACCGGTCCCTGAATCTATTGCATCCTGAATAACATCAGGAACAGAATCCCTTGGTACGGCCACTATTGCAAGGTCAACAGTTTCATTTATATCCTTAAGGCTTTTGTATGATTTATAGCCCTCAACGTTGTCTGATTTATTGTTTACAGGATATATTTTACCCGAGAACGTTGATATGATATTTCTTAATATAATATTTCCTATCTTTTCCTTGTTTGTTGATGCGCCAACCACGGCTATGCTTTTTGGTTTAAATAATTTATCAAGCATTTTTTAATATATTTTATAAAAATTTAAATTTTTTTATGTTGGTTAAACTTCGTGAACATAATTATAAGATTACAGGACTTGGCATCTTATTGTATTATTAAGATTGCTGGCTTAATGTATAAAAAAATTTAAAATATGAATTTGGAATAAAGTAATAAAGCTCCGTGGTGTAGTGGACAAGCATTTCGGACTTTGGATCCGACGACGGCAGTTCGAATCTGCCCGGAGCTATATGATTAGAATAAAAGGATCAGAAAATAAAACAATAGAAATGGATCATGAGCTCACAATAAATGACATTATAAAACAATATAAAATAGATGCAGAAAGATATGCAATTATACTTAATGGAAGCCCTGCAACAGAGGATGAAAACGTAAGACCAGAAGATGATTTATTGTTTTTAGAGGTATTTTCAGGTGGATAAAAAAATATTTTTATTTTTTATTTCCTGCATTGCAGTTAAAATCTGAAAAGCATGTTTTGCCGAGGCTTTTGAGTATGGAAAAGACTATTCCAAGTCCCCTCTGTGTATCCTCGTCCTTCATTGCATGCAGCGTTCCCATCATGCCACCAACAGGTGTAACGGTCTCGGTTTTTATTGCATTCTCAATGGCCTTTATGAAGTTTACATAGTGCGGTGCAACGCTTAGATCCAGGGTTCCAAGGGCATTAAGTATTGTTTTATAGTTCATTAAAAAGTTCATTGTAAAATCATTTGATAGTAGTCCCATCAATGTTCCAAGGGCCTCATCGTCGTTTAATATACCCATGACAGGATCAAGCATTCCCTTGTTTTGCAATGTTCCAAGCATTTCAAGGAGATTCGACAGTGCATTTACATTCTTCTTTTCTGATATAATGGAAAGCATGGATAGCAGTGAGTCCTTCTTTGTGAACAGCATTAAGACCTCATCGCTTGTTAGAATGCCCATTATCATTTTTAGGGTTTCCTCGTCGTCAAGGATTCCAGATATTACATCAAGGAATCCCATCTTGTCCAGCTTCTTCACTACTTCCATCAGCCTGTTGATGCTGTTCATTGTGTCAGGCGTCAACAGCTTCTCTATTGCCTCGTCCTCTGTCATCATTTCACATCACCAGCTTGCGAGATATTTGTCAAGTGCCATATCTCCATTCGTCCACATAAAGTATTTGGTAAACAACTCCTTCTTCATGTGGTTTGTTGGTGATGGTACCGCCAGGCCTTTTGTGCCACCGTAGAACGTTGTGTCATTTACTGCTATTGCAAATCCTTCAAGCGGGTTGTCTGCTATGCAAACGACCTCTGGATGGTATTCATCTATCTTTGTTGGAACGCCAAGTCTGTTTGCAAGATCCTGCATGGCTATTCTTGATGTCTGTACTGCAAGATATCCAAGTTTTGGAACCGTCATCTGGTTTGCATCTCCGCATGCGTATATGTTATCGTACTTTATTGACCTCATGTGTGCATCTGTTGGTATGAATCCGCCATCATCAAAGAGATCCGGTGTTGAATTTGTAACAGCATCGTTGTGTTCGTATGGCGGTAATATAATTGCTATATCTGCCTTTATGGTCTTTCCGTCCTCGCTTACTATTTCGTCCTTTCTTACCTCTGCAAGCTTGAAATTCCAGACCATGTCGAAACCCTGGCTTGAATAAAGCGATTTAACAACGCCCCTTGATTCCTTTGATATATCTGTTAGTATCTCCTCTCCTGGTGAGAATATTGTTATATGGGTCTTGTCCAGTATGCCCCTCTTTTTAAGGTATGCAGGAATCATTAATGACATTTCAAATACAGGCCCCTCGCAGGCTGAATCTGCCGGTGCGGCCCAGTTCTTTGGATACGTTCCCCTGGGTGTTAACGTTCCCTGGTAGAATATACCAGAACCTATTGCAATGTTTCCGCCCTGGAATTTCTCGAGTTTCTCATGAAGTGCTGTTGCATAGTCAGGCTCACAGACACTGTTTCCGTACTCATGCCAGCCCTTTATGTGCTCTATGCCAAGCTTTGCACCAAATCCAACAACAAGGTAGTCATAATCCTCTGTTTGCTTGTGCCCTGATGGATCATCGTACTCTACCCTGTTCTTCTTTGCATCTATCTTTGTAACAGTTCCCTGTTTGAACTTTATACCCTTTGCAGGCAATGCAGTTCCAAGATCAACCAAAAGATCCTCTGCCTTGAAAACTCCTATTGATACGTGTGGCATTCCGGGTCTGAATGCCGCATATGGTGTATTGTTTATCAGTGTTACATCAATTTTGTCTCCAAGAAGCCTCTTTGCCGTGTACGCTGCTGTTAATCCAGCAAACCTTCCACCTAATACAAGTAGCTTTGTCATTGTTTATATCTATGCATTAATTGTATATTAAATTTTTCATGTTTTTTGATTTTTTTATTACTATATCAATCAAGGTGCAATTAATATGAGGATTATTCACAAAAAATTCATAAATTCTATAACTTTTTACATTTGATATTAAAATATAAAGTTATTTAATACCTTAATCTTTAATTTTATTTATGTTTTATTTCATATACTGTAATATATCGATTAATAAAAGAATAAAAACAAAAATTTAATATTCTCTATATTTAAAGATTTTTGTTGTATGTATTTATTTCAAAGTTTTAAATAATTAAAATTTTTTTCATAATATATTAAATACAATTATTTATTCAACATCTGTTATAATTAATTACAAATTAATGAATTTTCAATTTATAGATCAATACATATGATATAATTATTACTATATATGACACAATTATTATCATTTTAGATTAATTTATCTATTTTTATTGCATATATTCTTATGGTACTTTACGCAGAGGATATAATGCATAGGGACAACAGGGTATACGATCCGGATACTGACTGCCTCACCGCATCAAAAATAATGTCAGATGAGCGCCACGGCTATATAATAATAGGAAAAAATGGAAAGCCAGAGGGCATAATAACCGAATGGGATCTGATAAACAAGGTGCTTGCAAGGAACATAAATCCAGAAGGCATAAAATTAAAGGAGATAATGAGCACAAATCTAATCTCGGTCTCATCCAAGACGCCAATGGACAAGATAGCAGACATCATGGCAATCAACGGCATAAGGCGTTTACTGGTTATAGAAAATGGCAAATTCCTTGGGGTGATCACATCACGTGATATACTGAGGTTCTTCCATGATTATGTTAAGGATGTTGTCGATATTGCATCAAAATTTGGCATAAGATAAACAACATTTATTTAATGTTTATAATAACATAATCATGAAAGGAAAAAAGATATTAATAACTGGTGGTGCGGGCTTTATAGGATCAAACATGGTTGAAAGGCTTGTAAATGACAATGATGTAACGGTAATAGATTTTACAGACAATATTAAATACATAAAGGATTTCCTTCATAATAAGAACTTCCATTTTATTAATAATGATCTTCTAAAATATGAAATTAAGGATAAATTTGATATTATAATACACCTTGCCGCAAACTCGGATGTAAGATCCGGATCAAATGATCCGATGCTGGATTTCAATGAAAACGTTGTTTTAACCCAAAATTTACTTGAATACATGAGAAGATACGATGTTAATGAAATGATCTTTTCATCATCATCAACGGTTTATGGTGAGGCATCAATAATGCCAACACCAGAAAGCTACGGACCATGCATGCCAATATCATCATACGGCTCATCAAAGCTTGCCAATGAGGCTTTTATATCAGCATATTCGCATTACTATGGTATTAAGGCCTCAATGTTTAGATTTGCAAACGTTGTTGGTAAAAATTCAACACATGGCGTTATCCATGATTTTATAATGAAATTAAAAAACAATCCAAACGAGCTTGAAATACTTGGAGACGGAACGCAGAGGAAATCATACATACACGTTTCAGACTGCATAAATGCAATGCTGCTAATACATGAAAGGATTCAAAAAACTGATGTAATTAATCTTGGAAACCATGGAACAACATCTGTAAAAACCATAGCAGATTATGTTACATCCGCAATGAATCTTGAAAACGTTAGATATAATTACACCGGGGGATACAACGGCCGTGGATGGAAGGGTGATATAAAGTATGCAGAGCTATCCATAGAAAAGATGGAGTCATTAGGCTATAGGAACAAATATGACAGCGATCAAAGCGTTAGACTGGCAGTCTCTGAAATATTAAAACAGTATTAAAACTTTAAATTTATATTTATAATACCTTGCCAATGAGTGAAAGAATACTTGTAAACTGTGCATTGCCCTATGCAAATGGCCCACTCCATCTTGGTCATATTGCTGGTGCATATCTGGCAGCAGATATCTTTGTAAGGTTTAATAGATTAAATGGTAACGAGGTTTTATTTGTTTCAGGCAGTGATGAGTATGGAACCCCGATAACAATAACGGCCGAGAAGAATAAAACATCGCCCCAGAATGTGGCTGATATTTACCACAGAGAACATGAGCAAACCTTTAAAAATCTTGATATAGTATTTGACATATTTACAAGGACAACAGATCCTGAGCATGTAAAGGACGTTGATGAATTCTTCATTAATCTTTTAAACAAAAATTATCTTGAAAAGAGATACATGGTATCTCCATACTGCAAATCAACAGGGAAGTTTATGCCAGATCGCTACATACATGGCACATGCCCATACTGCGGTTTTAACGATGCACGTGGCGATCAGTGCGATGAATGCGGAAGAACACTGGATCCAATAGAGCTTATAAATCCAAGGTGTACATCATCCAATGAGGAGCCACTGTTTATTGCAACAGAACACTTCTTTTTAAGGCTTGATCTGCTATCAGATGAGCTCCTGAATTATTTAAATACAAGGGAGAACTGGAAGCCAAACGTAATAAACTTCACAAGATCAATAATAAATGAGGGGTTAAGGCCCAGGCCAATAACAAGGGATATCGACTGGGGAGTTCCGATACCATTAAATGGCTTTGAAGGCAAAAGGATCTATGTCTGGTTTGAGGCTCTTATAGGATACATAACAGGTGCAAGGGTTTACTCAAAGAATATAAAAGATGATGATTACTGGAAAAAATTCTGGCTTGATAAAAATGTTAAATCTTATTATTTCATAGGCAAGGATAATATCCCGTTTCATACAATTATATGGCCTGCGATGCTCATTGCGCATGGAGATTATAATCTACCATACAACGTGCCTGCAAATGAATATTTAAGATTCGAGGGTGCCCAGTTTTCAAAAAGCCGTGGTATTGGATACACAGTTAACGAGGCCCTTTCATTGGTAAACAAGAATTATTTAAGATACTATATGGCCTCGATAATGCCTGAAACCGGGGATTCAAGCTTTTCATTAAACGAGCTTGTCAGCAGGGTAAACAGCGAACTCATAGATAAATATGGCAATTTTATATACAGGGTTCTGGGTTTTATATCAAACAGGAAGATAAATATAAAAAAATGCGAACCGGATTCAATTATAAACGAATTCAAAAGATTTTTTGATGAATATTCTGAATCAATAAAAAACATAAAAATAAAGAACGGGCTTCAGATCTGGCTTGAGGCAGTCACGCTTGCAAATAACTATTTCAACAGCGAGGCCCCATGGAATATAAATGACCCTGAGAGATTAAATCAGGTGCTTTTTACATCGCTTAAAATCTCTATGTATTTAACGGCAATGCTCTATCCATATGTGCCATCCGCCTCATCTGAAATCCTTTCATCACTTGGTTTTAAAACTGTTAATTATAAATTTGATGATATGTTGGGTTTTGATGATTTCAGACCTTTGAAGGGAGAACCGCCATTTAAGAAGCTGGAAATTGCTGACAAAAAGATAAACATAGATCTCATGGCCGGTACCGTAAAATATGTAAATGACCATCCAAATGCGGATAATCTATACGTTTTGGGCGTTCATGCTGACAGGGATATTACCATTGTTTCGAATATAAAAAAGTATTTAACACCGGAGAATCTCCAGGGCAGGAGAATCCTTTTAATAAGGAATGTAAAACCTGCAACGATACGCGGCATAAAATCAGAGGCAATTATAATAGCAGTACAGCATGGTGAAAGAATAATCATTCCAGAGGTGAATGCAGATGACGGTTCCAGGATGAAAATAGATGGCTTTGACTTCAATGGTGATATAATATCAATGGATGAAATCAAAAGGTACAAATTCATTGTTGATAAAAACGAGCTGGTTCTTGAATACAATAACTCAAGATTTATTATAACAGAAAACGGAAAACCATTAAAAATAAATGCACCGGATGGTTCAAGTATCGTGCTTTAATCTATAAGAAAATTTTATTAACAACCTTTTAATATAGGTTTGTTTGCATGATTTTTATGATATTGACGAAATTTGAAAAGGCGAGGATTATTGGAGCAAGGGCCCTGCAGATTGCAATGGGCGCACCGGTGATTATAGATATTTCCCCGGATATCATAGATCCAATAGATATAGCAATGATAGAATTTGAAAATAATGTTATACCAATAACAATAAAAAGAAATCAATAATTTTTTTCATGCTTTTGCTGTAAAGCATACAAAAGATTAAATCATATTTTACATTAGTTAAATATGTTTACCAGGCGTGGTGATGCCGGAGAGACAGACACCGGTTTAAGGGTAAGAATAGGAAAGGATTCCCCACTTGTTGAGTTTCAGGGTACACTGGATGAATTAAATTCATTCATAGGTCTTGCCATTGTAACATCAAAATGGGATGATATAAAGAATGATCTTGACCTTATACAGAACGATATCTTTTTGATTGGCGAGGATGTAACGGCCATGGGCACACACAGGACAATATCAGAGGATCGTGTTAAATGGCTTGAATCAAGGGTTTTTGATTATCGCAGGGAAATAGGCAAGATAAAACTTTTTGTAATACCAGGCGGAAGCCAGGAGGCAGCAACGCTCCATGTTGCAAGATCAGTCGCAAGGCGTTCCGAGCGTATTGCAGTTTATCTATCAAAGCAGACACAGGTGAATAAATACATATTAATATACCTGAACAGGCTTTCATCGCTGCTTTTCATGCATGCCCTGGTTTCAAATAAAAGGCTTGGTATAGATGAAAGAATCTGGGACATAAGGCGTGAATCATGAGATCAGGCCCTCATATTCTATTTTATTGAATTTACCATATATTTTTTCAATCTCCTTTATTATTAAATCAATGGCATCATCTCTCTTAATATCTATGTAATCCATAACGGCCGGCGGGAGCCCGCATGGGTTTATTTTTATAAATCCGTTTAAAACCTCCTTGTTTATGTTAAGTGCAACACCATGATATGATACATAATCATCTATGGCCATGCCTATGGAAGCAACCTTTTTTAATTTACCGTTTTTTTCTATCCAGATGCCCGGTTCATCACCTGTTGATGCACTGTATCCAAGATTCTTTAGTAGATTTATGTAGACGTTTTCTATATTATTAAGAAAGGTTTTTACCTCCTTTTTACCATTTATTCTTACATCAAAGATAAAGTAAGAAACCAGCTGGCCGGGGCCGTGATATGTTATATCACCACCGCGGTCTGTTCTTATAACATTTACGTTTGAATAGTTCCTTGGGTCAGCCTTTCTGCCTATTGTGTAAACAGGATCGTGCTCAACGAAAATTATTGTATTACCTATTAAATCGTTCTTTCTCATTGAGACAAGCCTGTACTGTATGTCAAGGCATTTTTTGTAATCAAATCTTTTAAGATCAATATAATAATTAATTTTCGAAGTCATCATGTATCCCCTCGGCTATTGTTGGATGTGGATGTATCGTAAGCAGCAGATCATTTATATTTAAATAAGATTCAACGGCAAGGCTTATCTCTGTTATAATCTCTGATGATCTTGGCGCGGCGATGGCCGCTCCTGTTACTGTTCCATCATCATTGTAGTAAATCCTGAAGAAGCCATCGCCCTCATTCATTGTAAGTGCCCTTGGAACTGCCGATGTCATAATCTTCTTTGAATTGTTTGATACACTACCTGTGAACGATATCTCAGGATCTGTATATATCACATATGGCATTGCTTTATAGTCTATTATTACGTCATTGCCGAGAATATTCTCTGATGCAATGTATGCATCATAAAATGCCTTATGTGCCAGCATCGGTCCTGTTGTGACATCGCCTATCGCGTATATATTTTTTACATTTGTCCTTCTATGCTCATCGGTTTTTATAAATCTTCCATCCATTTCAATTTTAAGATTCTCAAGCCCTATATTTTTTGTGTTTGGTATCCTTCCAACAGACATCAGAACCATTTCAGATTTTATCTCATCGTTCTCTGTTTTCACAGTGTAATATTTATCTTTTGATACAGAGATTACCTTGCTGGACGTCATTATTTTTACGCCGATGGATCTTAATTTTTTATCAACGGCATTTGAAAGCTCGCTGCTGACCTCTGGAAGTATTCTCTCCTTTGCCTCTATAATGTAAACATCTGAACCAAGCTTTGCCATTGCCGTTCCTATCTCAACGCCTATGTAACCGCCGCCTATGATTGCAATGCTCTCCGGTATATGATCAATGCCAAGTATTTCCCTGTTATAATAAACATTGTCTATTCCAGGTATCCTTGCCGGCGATGATCCCGTGTCTATTATAATGTTTTCCGCAGTGTAATCCTTTCCATTGACATTAACGGTGTTTTTATCCTTTAATGTTCCAAAGCCATATAATATATCAGCACCAAGTGATTTGCACTGCCTCTCTGCGTTTCCAGTTATCCTTGCAACCATACTATTCTTCCAGTCCTGCCATGCCTTCATATCTATTTTATATTCCATTGAAATGCCCGGCATGTTCTTCAGGTAGTAAATACTCTCACTCATCTCTATTAATGCCTTTGATGGTATGCATCCGTAGTTAAGGCACTCACCGCCGAATTTCTCCTTTTCTATCATTAATACTCTTTTTTTATTTTTTAGAAGATGAACAGCAGCTTTATATCCACCAGCACCGGCCCCAAGGATAATGACATCGTAATCCATGTTAATCACCAATGTAAAGCATTGGCTGCTCTATGATCTCCTTTATCTTTTTTATAAACCTTGCAGCCTCGGCACCATCTATTAATCTGTGGTCGCAGGCGAGTGTAACATAGACGCCGCTTCTCATTGAACCATCTATAAATGCATTTGTCCTTGTGTTAACAGCAAGAATTGCGACTTCAGGATAGTTTATTATCGGTGTTGAATATATTCCGCCTATTGCCCCTATGTTTGTTACTGAAAACGTCGAGTCCCTAACATCATCCATTTCGAGTTTGTTTGATCTTGCCTTTTCGGCGAGCTCCCTTATTTCCATTGATATCTCAAAGATGCTCTTCTTATCAACGTCCTTTACAACAACAACGGTTAATCCATATGGAGAATCAACGGCTATTCCAATATTATACCTCTTCTTTATTGTGTATGTGCCATCATCATTATATAAGGCATTCATCTTTGGGAACTCCTTAAATGCTATTGTGCATGCCTTTGCAAAGAATGATGTAAAGCTAACATAGCCCTTCTTTGAATAATAATCAATGGCCTTTTCAATATTCTCCGTTGATATAAAATCTGTTATTGTAAAATGTGGTATGATCTGCTTTGATTTCGTCATCTTGTCGAAGATGATCTTTCTTATGCCTGATGGTTTATATACCTCATCGTTTTGTATCTCGACATTTTCCTGAACAGTTTTATTCTTCATTGATATATAGTTGTCTATATCCTCTTTTCTTATCCTGCCATCAGGTCTGGACGGCCTTACATTTGAAAGATCTATTCCCTTCTGCCTTGCGTATGCCCTCACAGCGGGTGTTGCCTTTACCAGCTCAACGTTTTTTACATTACTCCCATAATTTTTGTTTTCTATTTTAATTTCCTTTGATTCCTGGGCATTGTTCTCATTGTTAATTTCTTCATTGCCCTCCTGCGAATCTATTGTTGCTATGCTGTCACCGACCTTGACGGTTTTTCCCTCTGGCTCAATCAATTTTAATACCTTTCCGCTGACCGGGGATGGAATCTTTATTGTTATCTTATCAGTCATTATCTCAACGATCTCCTGATCCTTTTCTATTGTGTCGCCCTCCTTTACATTCCATTTTACTATCTCGCCCTCACTGACGCCCTCTCCTATTGGTGGAACCTTCAACGTGTACATCAATCTCACCTAATAATTTATAACCTTATTTATAGCATTCATAATTCTCTTCTCATTTGGAACATAGTAATCCTCAAGTATAAAAGGAACAGGTATGTCCATGCCTGTAACCCTTAAAATAGGTGCCTGAAGGTAATCTATGGCCTTTTCAGCTATTGTTGCTGCTATTTCAGCACCGGCACCAAACATCTTTGGCGCCTCATGGACAATTACCGCGCGGCCCGTTCTCTTAACAGAGTTTATTATAGAATTCACATCAAATGGATTTAATGTTATTAGATCTATGACATCGGCATTTACATTGTTTTTCTGAACAACAGATTTTACCAGTGGAACCATCGGGCCATATGTTATTAAGGTAACATCATCACCCTCAAGGATCCTTTTGGCCCTTCCTATATCAACCTTATAATAATTGTCAGGCACATCGTTCTTTATTGAATAGTAAATCCTCTTGGGCTCCAAAAACATAACAGGATCATTGCTTTCTATTGCAGATATTAAAAGGCCCTTTGCATCGTATGGATTTGATGGCGTGACAACAACAAGACCTGCAGTATGTGCAAAGTATGCCTCGCTGCTCTGTGAATGATAAGGCCCGCCTGAAACGCCACCGCCATATGGTGTTCTAAGAACCATTGGCAGGGTGTAATCGCCATTTGTTCTGTACCTTATCTTTGCCATCTGGCTCACTATTTGATCCATTGCAGTGTATATAAAATCCAGAAACTGGATCTCAGGCACGGGCCTCAGGCCATCCATTGCCATGCCGATGCCCATGCCAACTATGCCAAGTTCTGAGAGTGGTGTGCTTATAACACGCTCCCCACCGTACTTTGCATAAAGACCGTCTGTAACTCTGAAAACACCACCGTCCTTGGCTATATCCTCTCCAAGAAGTATGACGTTTTTATCCCTTTCAAGCATTGTATCAAGTGCGCTGTTAAGCGCCTTTACCATATTCATCTCGGTCATTCTATCTCACCCCTTTCCTCTGTTATATACCATGGCTCGTTTTCATAGATGTTTTTAAACAGCGTTTCCTTTCCAGGCTTGTTCATCTTCTCGTATCTTTCAACCTCCTTTGATACCATGTTATTTATCTCGTTTTTTATATTTGATATCTCCTCATCGTTGAGTATCTTCATCTTTTTTATATCATCCTCAATGATGGACAGCGGATCAAGGGGATCACCCTCATTTATTATGGTTTTTCTGTATTTATTTGGATCATCCGCCGTTGTATGCGGCCCCATTCTGTATGTTACAGCATCTATTAACAATGGCATTTTATTTTTTTCAACATCTTTAATGGCATTTCTTATTGCGTGATATGCCTCTATGAAGTTATTGCCATCGATCTTTATGCCTGTAAAACCATAGGCCTCTGCCTTTTTTGATATCTCAACCTTTGTTTGCTCCTCAACAGGATATGATATCGCCCACTGGTTGTTCTCACATATAAAAAGTACCGGAAGCGAATAAACCGCTGCGAAATTCATTGAAACATGGAAATCCGGCGTTGATGTTGCACCATCACCAAACGTTGTAATAACTATGCCCGGCTTTTTCTGATATTTGTATGAGTATGCAACACCGGTTGCAGCCATAAGATGCCCGCCGACGGTGGTTATAACCGGGCCAACCTTTTTGGCCTTATTTGATATATGCAACGGCATATCACGCCCAAGCTCGTTGTCCATTTCAGTTGAGAACATCTGGGCAAGCACAAAATCAAGTCCAACCCTGGCTATGTCCGATCCAAGGTCCCTGTAATATGGATAGAAGAAATCATCATCCCTTATGGCCATGCCTATCGCGGCATGCAAAGCCTCATGTCCAATGTTTGGTATATAAAATGGCAAAAATCCCTGTCTGTTTATTCCAAGCAGTTTTTTATCAAGAAACCTTTCCAAAACCATGTTTCTGTATGCACTAATAATATCCTCTTTACTAATATCTTCTTCAATCATTTTTAAAACCCCCCTTGACAAAAGCCTCAGCCGCCCTGTAAGATGTCCTTACAAGCGGACCCGAGGCCACAAAGGAAAAACCTATGCTATAGGCGGACTCCTCAAGATTTTTAAATCTTTCCATTGGGGAATACTCCTTAACCTCAAGCTGCTTCTTTGTTGGTCTGAGGTATTGTCCAATCGTTACAATGTCAACACCAGCATCATGCAGGTCGTGCAGTGTTTCGATAACCTCATCATCGGTCTCTCCAAGGCCAAGCATTATAGACGATTTTGTTATGATGTTTGACCTGGACTTCACATACCTTAGAACGTTAAGACTCTGATCATATCCGGCCCTTGGATCCCTGACAGTTTTTGTAAGCCTGCGAACCGTTTCAATGTTATGTGCTATCACATCAGGTCTTTCATCTATAATTTTGTCAATAAATTTATGAACGCCGCTGAAGTCCGGGATCAAAACCTCTATTTTTATTTTAAGGTCTTTTAACCTTCTTATTACCGCTGCGAAGTGTGATGAACCCTTATCCGGAAGATCATCACGATCTACCGATGTAATAACAACATAATCAAGATTCATCATTTTTACTGACTCGTAAACCTTCTCAGGCTCCATTGGATCCAGGGGCAGCATCCTTCCATGGGTGACGGCACAGAACCTGCATCCCCTGGAGCAGTTTGAACCCATTATCATAAAGGTTGCAGTACCGCTTTCCCAGCATTCGGCTATGTTTGGGCAGTGCGCCTCCTCGCAGACAGTGTAAAGGTTTCTTGCCGATAATGTACTCTTGATAAAAGTATACCTTTCCCCGGAGGGCAGTTTAACCTTGTAGTTTATTGGACCTGCATTCATTATTTCTATATTTTCTGTGATTATTAAAAATTTGCGTAAAAAAGAAAAATACCATTTAGCCATTTCACGTAACAAGCATTTTATATAATTCTATTGCAGACCTGTTCTCTGAAACATCATGAACCCTTAATATGTCCACATTGTTCATTGCAAGGTATATTGATGTTGCAATGGTGCCGCCAAGTCTTTTATTAACGTCGTTTCCGGTTATTTTACCTATGAATCTCTTTCTAGATGTACCATACAGGGTTTTAAAGCCAAAGGCAAATGACCACGGGCTTTTAATCAGTTTTATATTTTGCTCATAATTCTTTGAAAAGCCAATTCCGGGGTCAATTATTATATTTTCAGGCTCTATTCCAGAATTTATCATGTTTTTTATTCTATCAAAGAAAAAGGCATTTATCTCAAAGAATATATCATCATAATCTGTGAATTTGTTCATGTTCTGTGGCTCACCACGCATGTGCATAACTATGCACTTTTTTTTATACTCAGAGGCTATCTTTATCATTCTTTTATCGATAAAGCCGGAAATATCGTTTATGTAATCTATGTCATATCTTTTTAATAGTGCTTCTATGACCCTGTAATGCCTTGAATCTATAGAAATCTTTATATTATATGATTTCAATATGTTTAGAACACCTTCGAGTCTTTTTATCTCTGTTTCCGGGTCAACCTCTGAGCTGCCGGGTCTGGTGCTTTCACCACCTATATCTATAATATCCGGCTTTTCTTCAAGCATCTCATATATTTTATCATCACTGCCTACCCTTGATCCCGGGAAGAATGAGTCCGGTGTTGCATTTAATATTCCCATGATCTTTGTTTCCCTTTTACCAAAAATGTTTTTTATTATAATATCCTTAAAGGGCGATAGAAAATCGTAATTTTCTATTATCATTGATACATTTTCAACGTTTTTTTCCAGCCTCTCCGGAACTATTTTTTTATTTCTTATTAATGGCTCGCCGTTTATATGATAAAAAAGTATATATCTATCATCGTCCGGATCCGTGTAAAACGTCATGAAAGATAAGCTTTTTAACGTTTTTAATTTTAACGCTTTTAAAGAAACTATTTATAGATAAATAATTTATCTATTAACATGGATAGATCAAGGTTATCTATTTACAGCAGCTTTGTTTATGCAATCTCGATAATACTTGTTATAACCATTTCTGTAAGGTCATCAAACAATATGATAATGACGGATATATCCCTGTTTGGAAGATACGTATTAAATTTCAGCCAGTTTCAGGTTGGACTTCTGGAATCCGTTCTTGCCTTTGGAACGTTTTTCACAACAGCATTTATAAATTCAAGGGCAGGCACGCATACAAGGAGGTATCTATTTATATCAGCAAACATAGGTTACACAATAATGCTTGCCCTGATACATTTTTCAAGCTATTTAACGATATGGCCTGTTATATTAATCTCTGGCTTTTCATTCGGGCTGATAATGCCAAACATAATAACTGCAGCAAGCCTGTTTCCTGACAGGAGAACACGTGAAAGGGTTCTTGGTATTTACACAATATCATTAAGCATTAGTTTAATACTCGGGCCGTCAATAGCATCATATATATTAAAATACTTTCCAATAGGCGATGCATTCTTCTTTTTTATACCGTTTGGCATTGCATCAACGGTTTTATCACCATTTTTAAAGTTCCCCGATGAGAAAAGATCAAATGTTAGCACAAGGGTCTTTTCAAATCCGGGATTCATGGCAGCTGTCTTTGGAATACTATCATATAATATAATATTTGCACTGCTTACTGCTTTTGGCGGTATCTTTGCAAGGTCAGATCTTCACGTTTCGCTTTCAGTTGCAAACGCAATCTTCGCATTATTCTTTTTATTTTCCTTTGCATCAAGGCTGTACATGTCATTTAGGCCACCAAGCAATCTATGGCACTATCTTGGAACAGCCATGATGATAACCTTCATGGGATCAATTCTAATATTCTTAAGCAGTGATCTCATTATTTATTTAATTGCATATATTATACTTGGAATTCCGCACGGTGTTACATATCCTACATCAATAATATCGATAAGCAGGTCATTCGATGAATCATCAAGAAATCTTGCAAACAGCTATTTTTTCTCCGTTATGATGTCGATAGGAATAGTAATGCCTGTGCTTGGTGGATTTATAATAAAGTACATTGGCTTTAGAACATTGTTTATTTACATAGCACCATTGATAATAATCCTGATGGCATTGACCTTTATAACATTTAAAAGAATACCAAATATAAGTGCAACATCAAATTAATTCTATTTTGCAATTGAATATCTTCTCTCACCAGAGGTCTCGCTAAGCGGTTTTCTCTTTGTTTCAGGAAGCAGTGCAAAGGTTATTACAGCACCCGCAAATGAAAGGAATGCAAGTATAATCATTAAATAATTTACATTGTAAAATGCCAGTATTATGGTATCGGTTAATGTTCCAGCAAAGGCCCCTATCTTACCGCCTGCAGCTGATATTCCCGTTCCAAGACCCCTTGTTGTTATTGGAAACAGCTCCGGTGGATAAACAAAGGTTGTCATGTTCGGCCCAAACTCTATGAAGAAGTAGCTTAATCCATAGACCAGAAGAAAATATGATATGTAAGATGCAGAGGCTATGCCTGTTAGCGCTATTAATATATATGACAGCCCCATAATGGAAAACCCAAGTATCTGTATTAACCTTCTGCCAATTTTATCTATTAAAAATGCAGCAGCCCAGTATCCGGGAAAGGCAGCAATACCGAAGATCATTGCTGAGTACTCTGAAGTTCTTATTATGCTTTGTATACCTGTGATATACGAAGGAACAATATATGATAATATTTCATTTGACATTATTGAATTTCCATACAAGGCCCAGTCCATAAGGAACCATGTAACACTGGTTCCAATCAACGTTATAAAAAACCTTTTATCCATGAAAAGCCGTGTCCATCTTATTGATACAATTCTGCCTGTTGCCTCTGAATCTATGCCGGCGAACTTTTTAAGATTTTCAGATGCCCTTTTAAAATCACCACGGACGCTTGCGGTGTACCTTGGTGGCTCAGGCATTGTCCTTCTAAAGTATATAACAAGCATTGCCGGTATTGCACCTATGAAAAGCAGTGCCCTCCATGTAATATAAACAGGTATGCTTGATGTTAAAAATAATATCGTTATCAATGGGCCCGCAACAAGACCTATACTCTGCATTGAAAAAACCATGCCTATGAATCTTCCCCTGGATTTTCTGTTTGAGTACTCCGTCATTATTGTCGAGCTTGTCGAATAGTCGCCGCCTATGCCAAAGCCAAGTAGGAATCTCCATATTATCAGTGCAATTACATTATTATATGGCGTTGCAACGGCGCTACCAATGGCTCCTATGACAAGAATTATAATCTCGCTGCCGTAAACAGCCTTCCTTCCAAGAAAATCAAGGAGCCTGCCGTAAAGCAGGGCACCAAAAACAGCTGCAAGCAGGGACGTTGAGTCCAGTATTGCCCTTTCCTGTATGCTTAAATGCCATCCAGACAGCGGCAGCAAATTTATAACAACACCAATGATGAAAAGGTCATAGGCATCCGTAAAGAAACCGAGACCTGATATGAAAACAACCCTGTAATGGAACTTTGAATTCCCGGCATTTTCAAGAGCTGAATCAATACTATTCATTATGAATGTTCATCTTTATAAATATTTTAAATATTATCCATATATACTATATATAATATATATTTTTTATAATTAAGAAAAAGTTTTTATACAATATAAAATATATATATTATACTAAATTAAATAACCTTATAAAACGAGATGTAATAAGGTATGTTTAACATAGGTGATGTTAATGGAAAATGTATTTCAGGTCAATGGTAATATGAAAAACCAGAGGAATTATGTTAGGATGGACGAGCTATCAGCCGCAATAAGCAAGGGTTTGAGCCTTCAGCAGCGGAAGATGAGCAAGGAGGAGGCGGAGTCATCTGCAGAGCATATTATTAATTTTTTTGGTTATGGAACCCGTGTTATTGACAACATGCTTGAGCCCGAGGATCGTGATGCATTTTATACAATGGAGGATATTGGCATTCTTGAAACAGAGCGCGAGGAAACAACACTTTTTGATGGCCGTGAATGGCGCATTCATTACTGGATACTTAATGTAAACCGTGTTATTGAGCTTGCAAACATGGACATTAGTGAAACAATAGATGACGATTCATCAAAGTATGATATTTACAATGATATCCCGGAGGAATACTGGAAACTGGAAAACTAAATTAAAGATCATTTAATGGAGAGATTATGCATATAGCCATTCTTGACCGTGACAGGTGTCATCCTAAAAAATGCAATCATGAGTGTCGTTACTACTGCCCGCCGGTGAGGAGCGGATCAAAGACAATAGAATTTCCAGACGTGGATGCACAGCCTGTTATAACAGAAAACCTGTGCATAGGCTGTGGCATCTGTGTCAGGCGATGCCCATTCAATGCGATAAAGATTGTTACAATACCTGATGAATTAAATAAAAAGATACTTCATCAATACGGCCTTGATACATTCCGGCTTTACTCAATACCGATGCTTTCAAAAGGTAAGGTATCGGCGATACTTGGACAGAACGCCCTGGGGAAAACAACAACATTAAATATACTATCTGGAATAATAATACCAAATTTTGGGAATTACAATAAAAAGCCTGATAAGGACGGTGTTATAGAATACTTTTCAAAAAGTGTTATGGGCCAGTACTTTAAGGATCTTTATAATGGCAATAAAAAGGCTGTCTTGAAAAGCCAGTATGTTGATATGATACCAAGGGTTGTATCCGGCACTGTTCGTGACATACTCAATGAAACAAACCATGGAAACATGGACGAAATCGTTTCAGAGCTGGCAATGGAGAACTATCTTGACCATGATGTTAGGGATCTTTCAGGCGGTGAGCTGCAAAAGCTGGCAATAGCAAGGTCATTAATGAAGGACGGCGATATATATCTCTTTGATGAGATGACGTCATATCTTGACATAGGTGAGAGGCTCAGGGTTTCAAACATAGTAAAAAGGCTATCAGAAAGCAAGATTGTAATGATTGTTGAGCACGATCTTGCAATACTTGATAAGATAGCAGATGAAATACACCTTGTCTATGGTGAGCCAGGTGCCTACGGTGTAATAACGCAGCAGAAATCGCCATCAAAGGCGATAAACTCATTTTTGGAGGGCTATTTAAAGGAAGAAAATGTAAGAATAAGGCCTTACAGTATAGAGTTCTCGGTAAAATCAAGCAAGAGGACAAATGTCTCAGTTCAGGCATCATCATGGGAATCGCTTTATAAAAGATACAAGACCTTTGAGCTAAGAATAAACCCAGGATTCATTAACCGTGAGGAAATTATAGGCATTCTTGGTGAAAACGCACTTGGAAAGACCACGTTTGTTAAGATGCTTGCAGGTGTTGTAACCCCTGATAATGGATCTGTGAATAAACAGGTAAAAGTTGCATACAAACCACAGTACATATCATCTGATTACGATGGCACAGTTTACGAGATGCTTTCAAACACATTAAAGGAGAGGCTTTCGGATCCATTTATAATAAACGAGATCATGTTTCCGTTAAACATAGAGGAGCTTCACGAGAAGAACGTCAGCGATCTTTCAGGCGGCGAGCTGCAAAGGCTTTCCATAGCGTTAACGCTATCACTGGACGCCGATCTTTATCTAATAGACGAGCCCTCCGCGCATCTTGATGCATCTTATAGAATCAACGTTGCAAAGATTATAAGGCGTGCAATAGAAAACAGCAAAAAAAGTGCAATAGTTGTCGATCATGATATATATCTAATCGATCTCATATCAGACGCACTGATCGTTTTTAAGGGCTCCCCTGGAAGGAGCGGCGAGTCATTTGGCCCGATGGACATGAGATCCGGCATGAATTTATTTTTAAAGGACATAGGCGTTACATTTAGAAGGGACGAGATAACCAAGAGGCCAAGAATAAACAAAACGGACAGTGCACTGGACAGGGAGCAGAAGGAAAAGGGTGAATACTATTACATATAAGATTTTTTAATGTCTTTATAGAAATCATAATCAATGATTATCATTATCCTTTTATCAGAGTTTTTTAATGCATTGTCTATACCGGTTCTTATATAATCAAGCCTTTTCATGTAAAGCCTTTTAAACCCATGCAAATCAACATAGCTGTTCCATAGATCAACGAATTCCTCGGCACTGTCTGCCCTGAATATCTTGTTCTTTATCCTGCGCTTTCTTAAAGAATGCATTATTAAATCAAACGTTTTAATGCTGTTTGAGTACTCCCTTTCATATAATTCCTCATTCATATCCAAGGGTTCTATTTCTATATCATTTTCATCGGCATATTTAACGGCCTCTATGTATGTCGGTGGCGGCGTCATAACCTCGCCGTATCTTGATAAATTAACACCGTATAATATCTCGTAATCTGAAAGGGTCATCTCAAAGGGATTTTTAATAAAGTATCTCAGGCCATCTATCTCCTCTTTTGATAGCGTTATATATATAATCTCTGGCCTGAAGAACAGCAGATCCTTCCTTAATTCGTTTCCATCCTCAATCAATCCCTTTATGCCCGCAAAGAGCAGGACATTGTTTCTTATATAATCCTCCCTGGCCATATTAATCGTAACTGTATCTCTTCTCTATTAATTTTTTAAATGCGGACATGCTGCCCATGCTCCTTAACTCAGATATTGAGACAACAGGGCATCCATAGATATTCTCCTTTTCAGTATACTCCTTTTGTATAATCAATGGTATGTTATTTAAAACCTGGCTGATCTTTTTTATTGAGATTATCCTCTCATTTTCCATGTAATTATTAAATATACCAAGCATGAACATGGTTTCAGGATCATATGAAAATCCATCAAATGGGGATTTCTTTATGTATTCATAGGAATAGCCAAGTGCTGAAAGCATCTGGAACGTTTCCCTTATAAAAACATCCTTTATATCGTCCTTTATATTATAATCATATTTTTCGTTTCTTATATCTATGTCCTTTGTCAGATCCTCGCCAAGTGTTTCCTCAAGCTTTAAATAGATGTCTATGGTTGCAGAGCTTCCTGATTCGTAAAGTGATATTGATCTCCTTGATATGCCAAGCTTTGATGATAAATATCCAACAGAGTAACCCTTTAACTCCCTTATCCTTCTCATCTTATCCCCGTCTATGGATACATAGTATCCACCTGGCGCAGAATATATATATGGGCTCTCACCGTTTATGTAATCAATAAACGTTTTAAATGACATTATTGGTATATGATGCCTGTAATATAGTATTCCATCCTCAAGCCTCCCGCTACCGCTCTTTTCACCTATTACTATTATGCTTGATTTTGTAACGCTGGCCATGGCCATTAAAGATGATATGCTAAGCCTGCTGAACGTGTCTATATTATATAAAACCTTTATTATGTACTTTTCATCATTACGCCTGCATATTAGATCAAAGGTAACAAGGCCGTATAAATCAGGCTCTGATACATTAAAACCATTCTTTATGAGCGCATCGTAAAGCTTTATGATCAAATCATGCCTGTAATCCACAATCTAAAATAAATAAATTGTTATATAAATATTTCTATTCATTTTCAATTAATGCATCAAGGGTAGTGTCATTGCCATTTTCAATGTCAAATGTGCTCTCTATCTGCTCCAATAACCTGTTTATTCTAAAAACCAGGTAATCAGGCAATTTATATTCGTTCATTACCTTCTTTGTTTCATTAAGGTACTTTACTATGCTGCCGTGATGTATTGTTAATATTATATTCGATGAACCACATCTCAGGCATCTTCCTGAGAGGGGAACCCTGCGGTACTTGGCATTGCATTTTGTGCATCTAAATTCCTGGGTAAAGAAGCTTCTGAAATTTCCATATATATCAGGAAGGAAATGTGATGATAGCACACGGGCTGCAACATCGTTTTCATCAACAGATCTTAATATCCTTGCAAGGCCCAGCTGCTTTTCTATCTTTTCCTCCATTGAGCCTATTGTTTTATATGCTGAAAGCCTGGTACCGGATGATATATCACCTGTATCAAAGGAATATGAAATCCCTGTGTACCTTCCATCCCTTATCAAAACTTTCATGGTCTTCATCATGTTTTCTATGCTTGCCGGAGGTGCATTCTTCTCAGTGGCAATATAAAAATCGAGAGGATACCTTTGCAGTGTGTCAACGTTTAGTGCCTCCTTATCGATCTCCTCTGGATCAAGTATGAGCGTTAGAACCAGCGGTGCATCCATAAGGCCGCCTGTTGTTGATGGCAGGTACTTCTTTGAAAAGTTTAATAATCCATCCAAAAGCAGCATTATGCTATCCTCATCACCATCGCAGTTCCTTCTCTTTGCAGCATGGAAGAATGGATGTGCATAGCAACCATTAACATCCGAAAATCCTATGATTCTGCCAACTATACCTCCAGATGTGTGAGGCGCAAGCCCTATTACAAGATGGCCTATGAGGTCATCCTCGCTGTTGCACATGTAATAAGGTCCAAGGCCATAATAATTGACAAGCAGATCGTCGATAAACTTTGAAACATTTAAAAGGTATGAGGCAGCGTCCCTTGGTATGATTATATCCTGTGGATATATCTCATTTATATCAGAATCACTGTATCCAAGCTCCATGAGCCTTTGCCTTGTTAATGATATCTCATTGTATTTGAAATGTGTTATAGGTATATCTGACATATCATAGCGGCATGTTCCATCCTTATTTATTGATATGCCGTGCTTTGCCCTTAATATGGCCTTTTCCAGTGGTTCAATTACTGATCTCCTTGACATTAACTTTTTAACGCCCTTTAATTCCTTTATGGTGCCAATGTCCGTGGAAACCCTTAAGGCTGCATCATCAAGAGCCTTTGATATGTCTATCTTAAATTTTTTCTCTGAATCAGAATCCTCTGTTGGCATGCCACATTTCGGGCATCTTACGAATGGGGTCTCGGTGCCGCATACCCTGCATATCCTTGCACCGAGCTCGATATCCATGATTGAGCCGGATCTTGCGGCGTTTATTATTGATCTTGTCGAACCGCCATAGTTCATTAATGGAAACAGTCCATGAACCTTTGGCTTCATCTTTCTATCTCCGGCCTTTTCCGGCCTTCCAAGCCTGGCACCAACACGCACCGGAGCCCTTGGCTTTATCTCAATGCCTGAAAGGGCATTAACTGTGCCTAAAACGTCGTTTTTCCTTTCATCACTTACCTTTACAATTTTTTCATTGATTAAATCAAAGCCGCAGGATACAATTAATGGATAGTACTCATGCAGAATTAATTTATTATTATGCTTTTTAAATTCAATGCCGAGCTTTATTAATATCTCGGAGACTGAGGCATCAAGCATCATGGAATCATCATTTATAATTCCATTTGCTATTGCATTTATTAATAAATTAAGCTCCTCCATTGTGATATCATGCCAGAAGTAATCGTATCCTGGAAACATTGGTATCTTATATTTCCTTGATATATTAACCGCATCGAACTGGTCCGGATCCCTGCTTTTATAAATTGACAGCTCATCATTTAAATAGTACTCCCACCACTCCCTTGTAAACGGAGATAAATCGAGGTTTCTATTGTTTTCAAGAAAGTCTCCGTATGCAATTAATATCTCGCCAAGATCTGTTATTCTTTCTATATCGTTTTTTATCTTCTCCGCCTGCTCAATGCTTTTTACCTTTATATGATCCCCGGATCTTGTTAAGACCATCGGGCCATTTATTGAATCGCATGGTGTTATAGCCGCGGCCTTTCCTGGCAGCTCAACCTTTATCTGGGACCCTATGGCAATAAAATCGTTTAGAACCTTCATGGTAACAGGATTTATCGAAGCAGCTGCAAGTCCTGAAATCCTTGAACGGCCATATCTTAATCTGAAGCCACCTGGCCTGTTCGGGTAACCGAAGACGGGCCTGCCGGCTATAATATCCTTTAAGTATTTCTCGGACTTGTTCTCTGTTTTCTCATCGCTTTTATTCTTTCCTATGTTCTCAAGGATATTCCATTCATTTAGATGCATTACATTTGTGTATTTTAGCACCTTTTTTGCCTTCTGTATTAAACCCTCGCAGAGTACAAGGCACATGCCACCCCTTATCCTGTTCGTTGTTATCCTCTTCATATCCCTGTGGCCTGATACCTCTTCTTCCTCGCTGCCCTCGCCATCTATCATTACAGGAGAATTCTTTAAAACAAGTCTTATCTCATCAGGTGTTGGCATGTATTGCAGATGCTTTAATCTATTGTATGCCTCTACTTCCTCTATGTATCTCTCAATCTCATCATCTGTGGGCGAAAATGATCCTATGTTTAATTCCCTTCTAACTATATCTGCGATAAGCACGCTTAATGCCTGCGCCGTGCCGCCGGCACTTCTTATCGGTCCTGAATAAACAATTGAAACGTATTCTGTCCCGTCATCATTTTTATTTATCTTTACATCCTTTATGCCCTCAAGTGGGGCCACAAGTATGCCCTCTGTTAAAATCGCAAGACCAACACGGACAGCCTTGTCAAGTGCCTCAACCCTGTTATCCTTTAAAAGTGATGCAACCTTTTTTGATATATGAAGAGATAATTCCTCCCTGGACATGGATTTTGAAAGCTCTCTAATCTCACCTGCAATGCCGCTTATATGTATTAATTCCTCAACGCGTTCGGCCATGTCATTTGCAATGGGTATCTCAACCTCATCTGAGACATCAAGGCCCATGGCCCTTGCCTTTTTTGCTATTTCATAGCATTCATATGTTTCCTTTCTTAATCTTTCATTGTAATCAAAAAGGGAGTGATCTATCATCACTACTTTAATAGATCACTTAATAATAACTTATCCATTAGAGACGATTTTATTATAATCTTTTTATTTAAATATGCATCCATTGCATTCATTTCCTTGTTTAATATCTTTTTAAAGTTCTCTGATGAGACACTTACCTCAATGTCCGCAGGGACCTTTCCCTCCTCCGGGTTTGTTATATGGCCGTTCTCAACCTTAAAATGGTATGTTTCCTTATCATCGAATGTTATTGTTATTGTTTTATTTACATTTTTAAGCTTATCAGCGTACTTTGGGTCATCCTTTATCTTATTATTTGCCTTATCTACTAATTCCTGAAGTGTTTCTTTCATAAATATTCCTCCTGTATTCGAGGGCCTTCAGCACAAGGTGCATGTGCACTTTCGATGGGTTCAATGGTCTGGATTTAAACTCTGCATGGTACTGTGTTGCTATGTAATTATCACGGTCTGATAACTCGAGTATCTCCATGCGTATCTTTTCATCGTCTGTTCCGGAGAATATCACACCTGAATCCTCCAGTCTTTCTATGTAATCCGGGTTTACCTCGTACCTGTGCCTGTGCCTCTCGTATATTATATCTGATTTATAAATGTTTTTTGCGAGGGTTCCATCTTTTATTAATACCTTTTTTGAGCCAAGGCGCATTGTGCCGCCAAGATCGCTTATATTGCTCTGCTCCGGAAGTATATCTATTACAGGATAATCGGTATTATTATCAAATTCTGTGCTGTTTGCACCCTTTAATCCAAGCAATGACCTTGATATTTCTATTACAGAAACCTGGAATCCAAGGCATATGCCTAAATATGGTATTCTATTCTCCCTGGCATACCTTGCGGCTATGATCTTTCCCTCAACACCGCGGTAGCCGAAGCCGCCCGGGACAAGTATGCCATCAACATTTTTAAGATCATGTGTACTGTTTAAGAGCTTATCAGCATCAACCCAGTGTATGTTAACCGATATTCCAGTGTTTCCTGTTACATGTGAAAATGCCTCCTTGTGGCTTATATATGCATCCTGGAGCTCTATGTACTTGCCAACTATTGCAATGTCAACCGATTCTGCCGGATTCTTTATATTCTCAACAAAGTTCCTCCATGTGTAATCTAAATTATGATTCGATGTCCCGGTTCTCTTCTTTATGTATTCTAAAATACCCTGGCGCATCATTATTTCAGGGATCATGTACACATTTTTTACATTGTACATGCTTATTATTCCGCTTGCAGGGACGTCCGTGAACAGCGAGATCTTTTCAATAACGTCCTTTCCAAGGGGCTTTTCAGATCTGCAGAATAGTATATCAGGAGATATGCCAAGGGATCTTAATTCCTTAACACTGTGCTGTGTTGGCTTTGTTTTCTGCTCACCGTTTATCTCGGGAACCAAAGTTACGTGGCTGTATATAACGTCATCCGTTGACCTTAACTGCCTTACAGCCTCTATGAATGGCATTGATTCTATGTCACCGACGGTTCCACCGACCTCTATTAATGCTATATCATAGCCGCTGGATGCCTTTTTAATTCTTTCCTTTATTTCATTGGTTATATGCGGTATTATCTGAACAGTTTTTCCAAGATAATCGCCATGCCTTTCCCTTTCTATAACGCTTTTGTAAATCTTTCCTGTTGTTATGTTATTATTACCTGTTAGATCAGTATCAAGGAACCTCTCATAGTTGCCAAGGTCGAGATCGACCTCGCTGCCATCGTCAAGGACAAAGACCTCTCCATGCTGGTATGGGTTCATTGTGCCTGCATCGTAATTTATGTACGGGTCTATCTTTATGTTTGTTACCTTAAAGCCGCTATTCTTTAAAAGATATGAAAGGCTTGAGGTGATCGTACCCTTGCCAAGCCCTGATATAACACCACCGGTTATAACTATATAATGCATTGTTATAAAGTAAAAATGTTTTAATAAATGTTTTCATTGATTTATAAAATATTATCCATGGAGTATTAAATTATAAACACTGAATTTATATACAATGACATATTTGAATACCGTGATATATTACGTGGATTTCCACATGGACGATCCAAAAAAGGCAACAATGAGGAAGCTTGAGCGCTTTAGCCTCGCAAGGCACATACCATTAAAAGCAATCGGTAAAAAGATCGTTTTAACACCGTACAGCGAAATATATCTAAATAACAAAGATTCAGGGCTTTACAGTGCCTATGGCCTCTGCATTCTTGAAACCTCATGGAATTCAATAAATGATATATCAAGAATAAGGCCATTGAATGCAAGAAGGCTCCCATTGCTGCTGCCTGTAAACCCCGTGAACTATGGAAGGCCTGGAAAACTATCATCGGTTGAGGCCGCTGCCGCCGCTCTTTACATTCTTGGCAGGCATGATGAGGCTTCTAAGATTCTTGAAAAATTTTCATGGGCGCAGACATTTTTAAGTGTAAACATGATGCCATTATCTGATTATGAAAGATGCAGAACCCAGGAGGATATAAAAAAAACAGAGGATATGTACTTTTAGGATATCCTCTCCCATTTATTATTGTTTAATTTGTAAATTCCTGAACTGTACTCATTGAATATTTTAAATATATTATCCCTGTACATCTCTGGAACCTTTGATAATATACTATTTTCATATGGCATTATGTGAATGCCTGCAACATGATTATAGTCATTATCATTAATTATGCCTATTCTTGATTCTGTATATTTTATCTCATCAGGATCAAGCCTCAGCCTTGCCTTTTTTAACCTTCTTGGAAGCAATCTTATATCGTTATTGGAATACCCTATCTCCCCTGGGTCGCCGTTGTTTGCAAGAATGAAGAGCAGTATGCCAAGGCATTTTGTGCATTTACCGCATGGAACTATCCTTCCGTCCTTTATATGGCATGAATGGCATGATCTCTGGTTCAAAAACAGATCATGGTACCTTTCCATTAGTATTTTTTCCTCAAGGCTTCCTGTTATTGGATAAACTATTGAATAAACATCTATGTCTTTGCCAGTTAATTTAAAATAATCGGTCATCATATCGTTGAAATCAACGGTTTGATCGAATATACCATAGTAATACTTCATACCGTGGAATAACTTCATCTGCCTGGGATCATCGAATTCATCCCCCATAACTATGTTTCCAATGCCGTATTTTTTCATAAATGGTATCATCGAGAATATATATACAGGAAATATAAAGACCTGTATTGGATAGTCGTCTGCCCTTATATTAATTTTTGATTTATCAATAATTTTTAATTTTAGATTCATAAACTTATAGAATCTATCCACATTTGACCAGATCTTAAAAACGTTCTTGAAATGCCTTGAATAGTAATCATAGGCTGTTTTTGCGGTCAGCCAGTGTGAACCGGATTCTTCAAAGTAAAATGCGTAGGTTTCAGCACCAATCTCGTTTAAAATGCCATAGCCAAGAAGGCTTTCCTTGCCCCCAGAAGACATTATGGCAACCCTGTTTTTATTGGTTTCAAATCCCTTATTATTTGGCCTTGCATTTGCATTTAAAACTGTTATTCCACTGGCATTCTTTTCATTTATATCAGAATCATCTGGTATGTATTCATTTAATATAAAATCATACCTGCGGTTTATAATTTTGTTTATAAAAACCTCATGATTGTTTATTTTTATGAATCTTTCTATTAAACTTTTATCCTCGTATGACAAATCAAAGTTCAATGTGATTTCCCTTGAGAAGTAGGCATAGTTTATAACAGGCATTGTTAGTATAAGCCCTGCTGTTGACTCATCAACGTCTATGTCATCATCGTAGCTAAAAATAATCTTAAAATCATCCCTTGAACCATCAGCATTTTCTATGCCTATGCTTCCGTATATCCTTCTACTTGTTATATTTAATACGGAAACAGTGATATTTTTAAAAGAAATTACACTTTCAGCGTACATAAAAACACTTAAAGGCTTGCAATTACCTCTCTCATGCGCTCAAATTCTTTGAGTGGATCAAAGACCGGTATATTATACCTTTTTTCCAGGCTTTCCTTTTCAGACTGGACCTCATCGTCTGTCATATTTTCCCTGTTCAGTGATATCGCTATAACAGGTTTATCTGATATTAACTCAAGAACCTTTATGTATCTTTCAAGAGGCGGTATCTCAAATTCCGGGAAGCCATCGTAATATTTCCTCTTTGGTGCATGCTGAAGTATTATTGCATCCGGTCTAAGTGCACCTATGATCTCAAAGCCTCCAGGATAAGCCGGATGTATTATCGAGCCCTGGCCCTCAAGGAACATGTAATCCGGCCTTTCCTCATCCCAGGCCTTTAATGTTATGTATTCAAGAGAGCCGGCAACAAAATCGTTTATTATCGAGTCCATAACAACGGTGTACTTAAATCCCTGCATCCATGATGTTTGCCCTGTGCCTATCATTACTGATTTTTTACCTGCATTGTTTATGGCCTCGTTCAGGTATATGGCAGTCGTTCTTTTTCCTATTGCGCTATCGGTACCAAGAACCGCTATCTTTTTTGATTTTACATCCTTTATTCTTCCGGTGAACGAGTATTTATATGATTCAAACATCTTTCTTACATCGATTAATTTAACATTGTATATCTTGGCAAGCTTTCTAAACTCCGGGTCATCGCTCAGGTATTCATGCAGTCCGCTTACAATGTTCATTCCCATTGATATTGCCTCTTTTATGTACTTTCTGTACTCGTTTGGTATAAAACCGCCATCAGTTGCAACACCTATTATCATTGTATCCGATCCAAGGTTGTGTGCCTCCTTTATTGATGATATAACAGGAATATTATTTGGCCTGCCCATTAAAAGCATGCCGGCATCCATGCCATGGTACCTTGAATCTATAACAGATGTTATATCGTACCTTTTACTGTATCTTACAAGACCATTTGCGGTCTTTCCATAGGTTGTTGTAAAAAAACCCTCAGCCAGTAAAGTTGCCCTATCCATTAGTGATCACGACCTGTTATAACTATAACACACTCATCGTTATTTTTTAATACCCTCGCCGCGGCAACGGCCGCAGATGCCGATGCGGGCAAAACAGAAAGTCCATTCATCTTCATTAAATGTGATGCATTTATCATTTCATCATCATTTACATAGAATGCGTAACCGTCCGTATCATAGAGTGCATCAAGGGCCTTTTGCCCATCGTATGAGCGGTAAGCCACCAGGGGCTCATTTACGTTTGTTTCCCTTATTTTTTCCTCGCTTAATTCCATTATTTTTTTGGAACCATTCATGTATGATTCTACTATTGGATTACCGCCAGAGGTGCTTGCTGCAATGAATCTCGGGACATTTGAGGCGTATCCATAATCGTAAAGGGCCCTGAAGCCATAGTATATGCCTGCAAGGGTTGTTCCATTGCCAACGGGCACGGCTATGTAATCCGGGGAATGGCCAAGCTGTTTATATATCTCTATTGCTATTATTGAATATCCTATAATATCGTAAACATCATTCCTTGAACCGGGGCTTGCATCATACCATCCATTCCTCTCTGAGATCTTATGGAACAATTCAACGATCTCCTCGTACTTGTAAGGATATTTTATTACCCTTGAACCGTTTGCAACCATCTCCTTTGATCTAACATTTGAATAGTACTCAGGTATTCCTATAACAGCATCGATGTTATACTTTCTTGAATAATACGATATCGATGCCCCGTAATTGCCGCAGGTTGCAACAGATACAGTTTTCATTCCAAGAGACAGCGCCCTCTTAACATGGTTCTCAGAAATTCTGTCCTTCTGCGTGCCAGTTGGATTTGCACCCTCATATTTAACAAAAACCCTATCACTGTCAATTATACCTCTGAGGTAGGCTCCTGATAAAAGTGGACTACCTGGAGGCTTTTCCTCTTCAAGTGAACTGATTATTTCGTTCATCTCTTTTCCTTAAGGTGTTAGCAATAATGATTATTTAAAGTTTTCTTATTGATTATCGCACTATATAATTAACAAAAATCTTATCCAATATTATAATTAACAAACATGTTTGAAAATGAAAAAAGGATGGCCGCCATGGAGGCCCTGAAATTTGTCAGGAACGATATGCGCATAGGTATAGGAACAGGCTCAACGGCATACTACTTCATTGAGGGTTTATCAGAGCTTGTTAAAAATGGCCTGAGGATAACCGGAATTCCAACATCGAAGAAGAGCGAGGAACTCTGCAGATCATTCAATATACCGGTCGATTATAATATAAAGGATATAGACATAGACTTCGATGGTGCAGACGAATTCGATCCATATGGAAACCTAATAAAGGGTGGTGGCGGCGCACTTGTGCGTGAAAAGATCGTTGCATACAACAGCAGGGAATTCTACGTTCTTGTCGACCATTCAAAGTACTCTGAAAGGCTTCATAAGTTTCCGCTGCCCGTGGAGGTACTTCCATTTATGAGTGAAAAGACCCTTGAAAACATAGAGAGGCTTGGATGCAGGGCATCATTCCGCGATGATAAAAAATTCATAAGCGACAATGGCAATTACATAATAGACTGCGTTTTTAGTTATACAGACCCGGAGCTTGAATCACAGATAAAGATGATACCTGGCGTTGTTGAGGTTGGAATATTCAGGCATCTTGCAACAAAGATCTTTCAGGGAACAATTGATGGCTGCAGAATAATAGATGTTAAATAATATTTAAATTGAGATCTCATCCCTGGATGAAAAGACCGAATCAAGTGAGAGCTCTGCTATGTCGGTTGCATAGAGGCCTATCCTTGATATCTCCTCGGCAGATAATGATACGGTCATGATGTCCTGTGTGCTGCTCAGAAAGAGCAGATCCTTTCTGGAATTATAAATCTCCTGTTTTTTCGATATAATACTGTTTATTGATTTGTATTCATTTGAGTAAAACATTGATATGGCCTCCTGAAAGATATTAAAGGCCTCTTTAAGGTTTTCAACGATCTTTGCCTTTGGTATTTCTATATTTCTTTTTCTGTTTATCCATATTGAACAAAGATTTACCGCATGATCCGCTATTCTCTCCATTATCCTTGATAACAAAAGATAAAATATGTTATCATCATCCATTGAGATCCTTGATTCTCTATATATGTACCATTGAAACCTGTCTATCTCATCATCCCTTGCTATTACATTGTTGAGAAGGTTCTCATCATCATCTGTTATACCCTTTATAACATCACCTATCATTGATTCAACATTTAATGACATTCTCTTTATTGCCCTGTTTAACGGCATTGAATCAGATTTAACAACATTTTGCAGAACAATTCTGTTTGAATCCTCCTCAAAGATCTCAATGCCTATGACTAGCTTCGCAAAGTTTTTTATTGAGTTTCTTACCTTTTCATTTATGTAAAATGGGCTTGATATAACCATTGAATCATAACCGGCTATGTATCCGGAGATCAAATATCTCTGTATATCCTCATCCTTTGGTATTCCGTTTATTATCAGCTTTTTTATCTTTTCATCCTTTTTTGATGTCTTTGTGTATATTGTTATACTATTTCCCTGTTCATCTATAAAAACCTCGTCTCCCTTGCCCAAATTGTTCTTCTTTATCCATTTTGACGGTAGCGAAACTATGTAGGTTGAGCCGCCTGTAAGTTGAATCCTTCTTGATACCATATATAGAAAAATGTTATTTTATATATCTATTTATCTATTCACATAGTTTATATTGTTACCTGTCCTTATTTATATCGTTCCTTTTTGCAGATCTCTGTATATAGCTTGCAAAGAAGACACCGATCAGGTAAAGAACTATCACTATGAGCAGGTATTTAATCAATATTGCATACGTTGCATATGTATAAAGTGAGGATTCACTGGTATTTACAGGCCCAACGCTGTCTATGTAATAATTCTTATTAACCTTGTAAACAACATAATATAGGCCCCTGGGAAGATTAACAGTGTAATACATACCCCGCATGCCGTCAATGGATATTGCATTGCTTGAATTGTATGTAATATTAAACCTGCAATTAGACGTCTCTGATATAATCTCTAGATATGAATTATTTAATGAACCGTTATAGCTTGTTAATGCCGTTATGTTATGTAAACCTGTGTATCCTGAGTATGGCACTATGATCGTTTCAACCTCAGTACCGTTTATATTTGCCTTTTCTGTTCCGCCCAGCGTGTAAATATAGTTTGTATATATTCCACCGAAGATCATGGTTATAAGTATAATTATTATTGCACCTGCAAGCAGCCTTTGCCTTAATTTATAAAGACCAAGAAAGTGCATTATTAAAAATATGAATACCGGCAATAATATAACAAGGTAAACTGCGTATGGAACATATATTGAAAGCGTGAATACACCAGCTCCAAGAAGGACTGAGAATATTATTGAAAAGAGGCCTCTATTCTTTTTTATATACTGGTTCATTCTATTAAGAAAGAAAACATAATATATTAAAGTGATCCAACTATATATCTAAATATCTGGGGCCTCCTCAAAAGTATTGATATCGCTATTTTTGATGGATAGTCTATGTCTCCAAGCCTGTTTATCTGCTTTATTATTGGTCCAGAGCTGAGTATATCATACAACCTGTTAAGTGCCCTGTCATTTACAGTAAGTCTTGAAAAAACGTCCTGAATTTTTGAATCTATGTAAAGCTCACGGCCTATCTCTGATCTCCAGAGTTTTTGATAAAGGCTCATGGATTTTTCTGAGAAGTCCTCTCTGTCAATTATTGATTCAGCTGCAATGGCCGCATTTTTTCCTGAGATCATTCCTGTGTATATTCCACCACCTGATAGCGGCTTTACTATGCCGGCAGCATCGCCAACAAGCATGTACCTTTTTCCGTATGTTTTCTTTAAATATCTTATCGGTATTGGGCTTCCGTTTATTCCAAGAATTTTATCATTGAAATTTTTATTTATATTTTTAAAGTATTTTATCGCGGTATCATGATCGGCGCCAACCCCTATTCTGGTTATATCGCCTGAAGGTACGGCCCAGCCAAAAAATCCCCTGCTGCTGGATGAACCAAGGTAAACGTTTACATCATCCTGGTCATCCATTTTATAAGATGAATCAACCTGGTATGTTGATATTATCCTTGACGGCCTCTCATTTGATAATAACCTTCTTACTGTGCTGTTCACACCGTCAGCGCCTATAATGATTTTTGTTTTCTCCTCCTGTATTTTTCCATTCTCCCTGAACTTAACAGATGCAAAATCATCGTTTACAGATGCATCAATGGCCCTTGCATTTATTCTCAGATCGGTTCCATTTTCTATTGCCATGGCGGCAACATCCTTGTCAAACTGATCCCTGTACATTACTATTGTTTCCTCATTCTTTGATACATGTATATATTTATTATTTGGAAAGTAGACATTTGCGCCATGAACCTTATTTATCATTGATCTGCTTCTTACCATACTAAAGACCCTTTTTGATACAAGCCCGGTGCATTCAACCGGCTTTCCTATCTCCCTATGCTCCTCAAGCTGAAGCACATCAAAGCCCTTTTTTGATAATAGATATGCAGCGTATGAGCCCGCAGGACCGGCACCAACAATTATAACATCCCTCACAGATGTTAAATGCAAATTTAATATAAATAGTAAAGCTTTTATTTATCGAAGATAATTTATTATATGGATAGAACAGGCACCTCTGTGATGCCACTTCACTACGGCCATCCACCTGAATACCTTTATAAAAGGATGGTTAAATTATCCGGAATACTATCAGATATTATTATAGATAATTTTGGAACAAGGAAACTTCTTGAAAATTTAAGTGATCCGTACTGGTTTCATTCATTTTCACTTGCCATTGGTTTTGACTGGAACTCAAGTGGAACAACAACAGCAACCTTGGGCGCAATGAAGGAGTATTTAAATAAAAAGGATGATATTATAATACTTGGTGGCAAGGGCCGCCACATCAGAAATATTAAAAACGAATTCGATGAAATAGAAAGATCAGGCAATGTAGATAATAAAGATCTTTACAGGGTAATGAAGGGATCAAGGCTCTCTGGAATAACAGATAATAAGCTATTACAGGATTCATTTGATCTATACATACAATTTATCATAATGGATTATCATGGAAATTATACTGTTATAAATCAGGGAATGAACACTGATCTCGGCCTTGCCAGAAGATACCACTGGATAAATCCAAATGATTTTTACAACGGTTCAAGGAGCGGTATCTCTGGCTATGAAAATAAAAATGTTCTTGATCTATCATCAATTGAGAGCGAAAAAAACAGGATGGACATGATTGATGTTATACATGATATGCCAAAATATGATAAACAGAGGACCCTGGACAACTTCAATGAAAGACCGGAACTGGACCTTAATTATAAAATAGAATGGAAGAAACTTAAAAAGATATATGATTACAACCCAGAGAACTTTGATGATTTCATAAAAATAAAGGGCCTCAGCAAATCCACGATAAGGGCCATCTCATACCTTGCAGAGATAATATACGGCGATAAACCATCATATAAGGACCCTGTAAAGTTTTCATTCTGTCTTGGCGGAAAGGATGGGGTGCCAAAACCTGTAAATGTAAGGGATTATGACATTTCAATAGATTTTTTTAAAGATGCAATAGAAAAAAAACCATATGATGCACTAAAAAAAATTTCGGAGTTAAGCTTTATGCTGAGCTCAAAATAGATGGCCCATCCTCTCCTTTTTTGTCTCGAGATAAAATTCATCAAACTTTGTTGGTGGTATTATTATTGGTATCCTCTTTGTTATCTTTATGCCGTGCTCCTCAAGGTATTTTAGTTTTTCAGGATTGTTTGTTATAAGCTGGATGCTCTCTATGTTAAAGTACTTTATTACATCAACGGCATAATCGTACTTTCTCTCATCCACGGGAAGGCCCTGCTCAAGATTTGCCTCAACTGTGTCAAGTCCCTGATCCTGTAAATTGTATGCCCTTATCTTGTTTAAAAGGCCTATGCCACGTCCCTCCTGTCTCATGTATATTAGCATGCCGTATGGCTGGCTTCCTATGTATTTTAGTGATTCTATAAGCTGGTCACGGCAGTCACACCTCATTGAGCCAAGGACATCACCGGTTAGGCACTCGCTGTGTATTCTAACCGGAACATCACTTTTGCCTCTCACATCACCATGAACTATAACCGCATGATCCTTGTTCTCATCGTTCTTGAAAACGTATATTTCGAAGCTGCCAAACCTTGATGGCAGCCTTGCCTTCGAATAGAACTCTATCATTTAAATCGATAATAATATATTGTAAATATAAAAGATTATCTAAAATACTTTTTTATAATTGATATAATTACGGTTTATAAATTATATATTCAATATATAATATTTATATTATGATATTTTCTATCGTTCAATTGTTAAAATCATTTATACAAAAATTTATATAGATGACAAAATTTACTCACTGATAGCATGAACAAGAAGAGGTTATATGTATTATTTGCAATAATCATAGTTGCACTCCTTCCTACAGCAGTCTTCGCAAGCGTTGTTATTACAAGCACACATGCGATTTCAGTTTCAGGGGAGGCTCCAGTTGTTTATATGGCACAGGGACCAAATTATAATACGGCAAATGCAGATGGTTTTATATATGCACCGGTAACAGGATCGCCCTTAAACATAACCAGCGGTACAACAATTGATGTTAATACCACTGCCGGTGCTGGTGCTGTTTATCTTTTGAACGTGCTTTACATAAATTCAACGGTTGCAGGCACACTGTACATAAATGGAACGCTTCCATCAGGCGTCACGATATATATTACAACATCACCCGCAACAGTTTCAGGCTCGGCATCATCAACAACATTGTCTATAAATGCAACTGCATACACTCTTGGAACCCCAATAAAATTATCTGGATCATCAACAAGCACATACACACTTTATGTGAGCTTTGAGCTTTCAGGAACCGCAACAGGATCAGGTGCCCTTGCACTGAACTATTACAGCTAAATTTTTTAATTTATTTTTTTAATTTAATAAACCAGTAAACCTAAAATCATAATTTTTGAAAATTTGTCTTAAATAATTATAAAGCGTAATATTTCAAACTTTTTTAAACAATATTTATAAGGGGTGAAAAAATCCTGAATCGTGTACTGGGACCCTGGTGGAGTCAAGAATAAACAGAGCAAGTTCTATATTACGCTTAGATTTCTTAGATTGGAGCAGACATTATTCAGCCTGCCAATGGCCTATCTTGGCGCATTCCTTGCGGCCAGGGGGATACCATCAATAAGATTATTGTTATTGATATTTGTTGCATTATTCTTTATAAGAATAGCAGGGATGACAAATGACAACCTTGCCGATCGCTTCATTGATGCAAAGAATCCAAGGACAAGGACAAGGCCAATGGTTACAGGCGTGATAACCGTTAAGGATGCATACACAATGATAATCATCGGTTTAATAGGCTATTTTGCATCCGTTGTTTTCATAAGCAAGGTTGCACTTGCACTAAGTCCAATAGGTGCACTCGTGATAATGAGCTATCCGTATATGAAAAGATATACATCATTTGCAAATTATCAAATAGCATCGATTCAGGGTTTATCTGTCATGGCAGGTGCCATATCTGTCCTTGGAAACCATGGGCCTTTATATATAATATACAGAATACCATGGCTTTTTGTCTTTGCGACTGTATTCTGGGCCCTTGGCTTCGATCTTTACAATCATATACCTGACATGGACTATGATCGTGAAAACAATTTGCACAGCTTTGCCGTGCTTCTCGGCAAAAAGGCATTAAAATTTGCAGGTATAAATCAAATAATATCTGTATCCCTTGCCATTGCGGCAGACATTGTTTATAAATTATACTTTATATCATACACGGCAACAGCACTTCACGGTATAATAATGCTTGCGGCATTCATTTTTGCTTATAAAGGCAATTTTGGCAGGGCCTTCTATTATAATATATATGCATCAATTGTGCTGGCCCTTGGCATAATAATAGATGCGGCTCTGGGTTTCCCTGCATTTTAAATATATGTTAGAAAGCCCATTTTACCACGCCTTATTTTATAATAATAATGGAGGAACTCCTTCATGTAATGAACGTAAATACCTTTGCTTATTCTTTCAGTATTGCCATTCCAGGGCCTTGTGCTCTTTATTCTAAAGGCAGATCCATTATATGTATCAATGATATTTATAAATACCGGTTTAAATTCGTAATTAAGTCCGTTTATAAGATCGGCAACATACCTTCCGTGTCTCATGGATAGCTCGCCAAGCTTTGGCCAGGAATCTATTACATCGCCTATGGCATAAACGTTATTATTCAATCTGAATTTTGAATCGGTTCTTAAAAAATCTTTAAACAATGGATTTGGCATGCACTTCGGTATTTTAAAATCATATCTTTCAGAGAATTCAATGCCGTTTCTATCCATTATGCTCTTTATTGCAGAGCTTATCCTGTTGCCAAGGAAATTCATGTAATTTCCATGGTATTTTACATTTTTACCAAGATATTTTAAATAAAAGAGCTCCTGTATTAATATATAATCATCAAAATCATTTTCAGAGGCCAATGATATATTATCCTGATTTTCCAAATATTCAAGGAACCTTATCTGGTCTGTTCTTGAGCAGCCAAGGGCTATTACAAGATTTTTATAATTGTATTCATTTTTATCAGTTTTTACAAGATTCTCTTCAAATTTTATATCGATTACATTTTCATTTAATATATTTTTCAATTCTATCCTTTTATAACCATGTGATTTGTAATAATTAAGATATTTTTTATTGCTTATTAATACCTTGCTTTTTGATTTTATATTATAAAATGCGTTTAGTCCGGAATAACCGGACCCAAGAACAACGACATCGAAATTCATTAAAATTGTAATTTTAATGGCCTTTTAAATTTTTATCAATTAATTTCATTGAAATCATCATAAAAATCGTATTCGTATATTACCATTACATCAATATTTTTATCTATCTCACGGCATTTATTTATTATCTGTTTTGCCCCGCTTAAACTCTCGGAGAAGCAAATGGAAATTCCTGACTTAAGATCATTTACATTAAAAAGTGTGATATCCTCAACTATTTTTGATACCGCCTTAAAATTCATTGTGAAGAGTCCAAACAAAACAATATCTGTCTTTGATAGATCAAGTATTGGTATTATTGAAATTATATTCTTTTTAAGCATGTAATTGATCCTGCGCTTGACAAAGTGATACCTTAAATTAAGCTCCTGGGCTATTTCAGATGCCGATCTTCTTGGATTCTTCCTTAGGCTTTCTATTATGCTGTTATCATATTTATTCAGTGATGGATGATCATCCATGACCGGTATATACCTCATGGCTGTTGGACCAAGCTTCCCGGATGCCTTTTTTATATTTTCAGACACCTCGTCATCAGAATCACCATAGAAACCGTATATCGAAAGCTCCTCAAGACATTTTATCTCTGTAAAAACATGGTCATTGTAAGAAGATGAGCCCTTAAATGCTGCAAAACCAACCTTCTTATTATATACTGCAGGATTAACGTGAAGCACAAATTTTTTTATTATGCCATTGCTAACAAGCTTATCAAACCGGTACTTTAAAACCTGTGGCGATATGTTCAGCTCCGTTGATATCTTTCTCTGCTGCACCCTTGCCTCCTGAAGGTAATAAAATATGATCTTTCTGTCAATCTCATCCATTGAAAAGTAAATAATTATACATTTAAATTTTTATCTATGCCATGGGAACATTTATAAAAATTATAATTATTGCATTATATGAATATCAACGATTTCTATAATTATGAAGAAAGCATGTTAAATGATCTTAAAAGATTAATAGAGATGGAGACACCTTCTTATAATAAAAACCTGCTGGATGGATTTGCATCATATTTATCTGGATACATAAAGGATCTTATCGGTATTGATCCAGAGATTATAGAATCAAAGGAAAATGGTAATGATATAAAACTGTATATAAATAAGGGCTCCGAAAAAAATATTTTGCTGTTATGCCATTACGATACCGTTTTCGACGAGGGAACAGTAAATAAAAGACCTTTTAAGATCATTGGCGATAGGGCATATGGCCCCGGGATCTTTGATATGAAGTCAGGGATCATAGAAACATTATACGCTTTAAAATTCGCATTGAACGAACTTAATAAAAGCGTGGTGCTTCTAATAACATCAGATGAGGAGATCGACTCAAAATTTTCCAGGCCGATAATAGAGAACGAGGCAAGAAATGCATGTTATGCCCTTGTTATGGAGCCATCATTAAATGGAATGTTAAAAACAGAGAGGAGCGGTGTTGGCACAATAAAAATAACAGTTCATGGAAGATCGGCACATGCCGGACTCGATCCAGAGAAGGGCATAAATGCAATATACGGTCTTTTTGATCTTATACCATTAATAAAATCCATGAACAATAATAAAAGGAAATTAAATCTCGATATCGTTCATGGTGGAACAAGATCAAACGTTATACCTGATACCTGCTATGGCATCCTCGATTTAAGGTTTAACGAACCAGGTGATGATCAGTACGTTATAAAAAAATTAATGGAAAATCACGGAATAGATATAAGCTATGATATAAGGCCGCCAATGGTAAAAAGCAAAAAAACCGATGAATTAATGGAAAAAATAAAAAGGATATGCATTGAAAATAATATAATAATAGGAGAGGCCTCAGTTTCAGGTGCAAGTGATGGCAACTTCTGCTCATATTACTGCCCGGTAATTGATGGTCTTGGAACCGTTGGGGACGGCGCACATTCAGACAGTGAATACATATTTACAAAAAGCCTTCCGGAGAGGTCGTTCCTCTTATATATGATACTGAAAAATATTTAAAAACATTGATCTTTCTTAATCATTTTATGTTATGATTTTTTTAATTTCTAATATATTTATTATAACATTATTTATATGCAATTCTCAATTAGTATAAAATTATATTATTATATTTTCAATATTCCTGCTATGCCAGCGAGATCTGATGGATCAGGCCATTCTGATATAATATCTGTTTTGCAGGATATGGGTCTTACGGAAAACGAATCCAGGGTTTATATCCTGCTCCTTGAGCATGGCAGCATGACCGCACAGGATATATTAAACTATCTGCCACTACGCCAGCCACAGCTTTATGACGTAACAGCAGGCCTTGAGAGGAAGGGCTTTATCAATATACTCCTTGGAAGGCCAAAGAAATATGAGGCCATAGAACCAGAGGCCGTTGTTGAGGCCAGGGAGCAGATACTAAACAGGAACAGGGAGTATTTTCTAAACTGGGCAAACATTGCAATCCAAAACAGGCACGAAAAAACCGCGCTCATCAATGCAAAGAACATTAAAAGCGTGATAAACAACTCAATAGAGCTAATAAACAATGCAAATGAAACGCTGGAAATAGAAACCACCTGGGAGCTATACAATTATATAAGGGATCCAATAATTAGAAAGCTCAAAGGCGGATGCCGCATTGAGATTATGTTCTTTGGCAATGATATTAAAACTGAAATGATAAAAAACGAATTTTCAGGCATGGAAATCGATATAAAATATATCATGCCAGGGCAGTTTTTTGCAGTCATCTCTGATGAAACAAATTCCGTTTTCATGCCACGTGGTGTGGCAATGAATATAAACATGGAAAGGTATGGCTATATTATAAAAGATAGGGACATGTCATGGTTCATAACCCATAACTTTTTCACTGGCTGGTACAGGGCAATGGAAATATTAAAGATGCCGTTGATAAGGCCATATAAATATTCATCACAGAGGATACTAATAGGTGATTTAAAGGGCCTAAATGGAATAAATATCAATGGCGTGCTGGATGGATCATTCCGCCTTACAGGAAAACGCTTTCATGAGCAGGGGTCCATAACAGGAATAAATCTGGACAGTGATGTCATAAACTTTGTTTTTGAAACAAAAAATGGAAAATTTACTGTTGGGGGCTACGATTCACAGCTTGAGGATGTAATAATGAGGTATTTTAATATAAATTAAAATTGTATAAAACACTGCCAAACCTTAATTTTTCAAGCCGTGCATGCCCAAGGCCATGGTTCTTCAACGGTGATGATACAGGTTTTCCATTCTCTATTTTTATGCCAAATATTCCGCTGGCAATGGACTCTATGTATAACGAACCAGACCAGGCCTGTAGAAAGCATCCATGACTGTTATTTGAAATCTCCGGGCATGAGCCTGGTGAGAACCTTTCAAATGAATTATTGAGCTTTTCCAGGCAGTAAAGTGCATTTTCTGAATCTTCATATGCTGCCGCGGCAATTAAAAACATTCCTGTATTCAATGGCATTGTATTCCCGGATCTATCAATCATAATACCAGAATCAGATTTCATCGATGATAAACCTCCGTTGTAATCTGCAAACATCCTGTACTGATTATTTGTTGCCAGATTTGAATAAAATGGCAGTATTGAAGTCCAGAAGCCATGGTCATAGGGCGTATTGTCTATTATCCTGTTTGCAAAGGTTTTTTTCTCATTTAACCAGAAATTATTTATGATCTTTTTAAGCCCATCTATTTTTTCACCCGGATTTAAAACATCGATCATATTAAGTATCTCTTCGCTATCGCAGTTTTTAAAATCCATCAATTCCTTTAATGACATGATTGTGAACGTTATTGTATCTATGTCAATGCCGGAGCCCGCGCCAGGATCCTCCATAATGCCGCGGCCACTATAACCATGCTCCATGATATAATTAAATGATTCACCTGCAGTTTTTATTAAATGCAGGTTTTCTTTTAAATTCCATGAAAATTTAATGTACCTAAAAACTGCATATGGATAAAGTGCCGTTTCCTCAAGATCACCATCATTGTATATCTTTCCACTTTGCAGTATTTCATGCGGTATTTTACCGGACCTGCTGAACCTTGCCAGAATGTTCAGCGATCCACGTGCAAGGTTAAAAAAACCCGAGTAAAGCATGCCATTTATTGAAAGCATGCTGTCTATACCGAAGTACCATGGAAAGTCAGGCTGCCCTGCGGTTAATCCGTATCCTATTCCTGGAATAATCATGGAGAGCCTTATTAGATTTTCCTTGGCCATTGTAAAATTCCTTGGCATGTTCCCCTCTGATTTAAGCACTGAAAACCTATTGATATCACTGTAATTGTTTACAGGTATCTTATTATTAATGTTAAAATAATTATATATTTCAACTTCTGAGGATTTTTTAACATCAATTTTTAAAATACCATCTTTTAAAATAAATGGATTTCCAGTTCTTATTTTTATTCTTGTATCGGTAAACATCTGGCTTGAAATTGTGATTAAATGCTTTTTCTCAAGTATCCGTGTATCGTTTATACTGAACCAGGTGTTTAATGGCATTAATTCCATGATAAGTTCAATATTATAATTTTTCATGCTGTTTATTTTTATCCTGAAAATGCTGTTTTTATCAAACCAGAATTTAAGCAATAGATCATCATTATGGAATTCAATGCCGGATGAATATAAAATGACCCTTTTGGGCTTAACGATTTCATTACCATTTAAAATGTAGACGTTCTTTAAAGCACGCACGGGCGGAAACCAGAGCCCATTCATGTTGCCAGGTATGTGATATCCAATGGAATCGGGCATTAAATCCAGGAATCCTGTAAAATAGGCTTTCATTGATGAGATTGTGTACGGTTTATGATTTGGTTTATAATCACCTATTATCCTCATTTACATCACTCATCTTTATTTCAATTATGGAATGATAATCATGGTTAATGTAAACATCATAGAATTTATCCCTCCATATTAAATTATGAATTTTTACATAATCCCATGATTCAGGTATGTTTTTGCACTCAAAGTTTTCAGGTTTGAAATCCAGGGAATTTATGTTAAGCATTCCCTGCATTAATGATAATACAAACATTGATGATGACCAGCCCTGGGCGAACTGACCCGTTGGTGTAAAGCTAACCGGATCGTATGTTTCATTTATTCTTCCCGGATCATTCGCAGAGAACGCGGCATTAACAAATGTTTTTAGCGCATTAAAGGCCTCATCTTTAAGACCATTGTTATATGCAGATAGTACGAACCATCCTGTCATTAACGGCCATACCGTTCCTGTATGATATCCGCCGTCGTACATTTCATCGTAGACGGACATTGATCTTAAACCCCATGGCGTAAACATCCCTGGTATAAGGTCTCTGAGCCTTTTTGAAATCCTTTGATCCATTAAAAATATGCCCGGCACAAACTGCATGGCACTTTTTATTTCATGTGCTTTTGAATCTATGAAATCTATGCTCATATACTCATTAAAGAAAAGCGATACATATCTCTTCAATGCATAATCGTATTCATCATTTCTGTAATATTTAAGAACCTCAATCCAGAGTGCATTTATGTCAACGGTCTTTCCATTCCTTATGTTTGCCCATGTCTCAGGCCAGCCTATCAAACCTTTCATAAAATCGTTTTCCAGAAGAAGATCGTTGTCAGAATCACAGCTATATAGAAAATCAAGGACATTCTTTATATCATTATCATCAAAATCAGATTTATACCAGTTTTTAACAGATTCATTTACAAGGAGCCATAGCAGGCTGCTGTCTATTGACATGTACATTGTGTTAAATTTTGTATTATTTATTGAATAATTCTGATCCATAATATTACCGAGACCTATCTCATGTGGTATCCTTCCTTTGTCCGAATATTTGAATAGCAGACGCATGTGCTTTAAGGTTAGTTCCGTTAATCCTATCTGATTTGCTGCAAGGGCCATCCAGAGACCATCCCTGCCAAAAAACCATGAGTAAACAGGAAACCCGGCGAACCAGCCACTACCATTTTTTGTCTCGCTGTAGAACTCAAGGATATCGTGCTTGGCCCATAGAAAGAGCTTGTTAAATTCAAAGTCCGGCGTTTCAAGTATTACAGTTTTTTCTATAATATTATGATAATTCAATGTATCATCAATATCATCGGAATAAACATCACTGTCCGATACTATAATCTCCGCATCTGAAAATGATTCAATATCAATGTAAACAAAATTATTATAGGAATCTATTTTGGTGTTTCCAGAGCACAAAACGTTTATTACTGTTTTTGATATGTTCGATGATATATAAACAGTGTTTTTAGCAATTTTTACATCAATTTTATTAAAAACATCACATGATGGCCATGCCCTTGTATGCCCTATTTCAAATTTAAGCCTGACTTTTGCCTTATAATCTGAAATCAGCTGTATATGCAGTGAACCGTCATTTTCAGATATATAATCCAGCCTCTCAAGATTTAAATATTCCCTGTATATGTATCCAAGGCCGCGCACATACTTTAAAAATGCATCACCCATTGATTTATTATTTATATATCCATCAACGGAGGCAAGATGGTTTACATCATTTTTCCAGTATCCGGTCCTTGATCTATGCATGTCAGACCTGTATATAACGCCATTTATATATGATATAAAATGTGCCTTTGATCCCTTGACCATGCTGTAATTAAATGAATCCATTGCATTATTTTTTACCTTAATCCAGTGCCTAATATCGGTGTAATTATCGTCCCAGTCCAGATTCCTTGCCTCCTCAATTAGATCTCTCAACGTTTTTGAAACCACCGTATTCAACCTCCCTTATAATTGAACCGCTATCTGCATTGAAAACATACAGTTTACCTGGCTTTATACTTAAATATATTGTATCACCATTTTTAAAATCCTTTATATATGATTGCACCTCTTCCTTTGGTATAACAGCCCTTACAGGTGAATCATCGATGGTGGCGTGCACCTCAATGTTTAATCCAGAATTTATATAATAATCAAATGCTGCCGGTATTCCGTGTTTTTCTGACAGTCCAAGTATCTCGGGCCTTATTCCAAGGTATGCATGGCCATTTAAATCATCATCAATGTCTATTGAAAAGTCTTCAATAATTAACCTTGAATTTTCCATCTCGCATTTGATTATATTCATCGGTGGATTTCCTATAAAACCCGCAACAAAAACATTTAACGGGTGTTCATACAGGTCATCTGGTGTGCCTATCTGCATTATATTGCCCTGGTTAAGCACAAGTATCCTATCGGCAAGGGCCATTGCCTCGTCCTGATCATGGCAGACATAAACTATTGTTTTTTTAATTTTTTCATGGAAGGATCTAAGCTCTCCAAGCATTTCCCTTCTTAGCTTGGCATCAAGATTCGAGAGCGGTTCGTCCATTAAAAACACGGATGGGTTCCTTATCATTGCCCTTGCCATGCCGACACGCTGCTGCTCTCCACCTGACAGCTGCCTTGGATACTTTTTTAAATGCTGTTTTATATGAAGCATCTCGGTAACATCATTGACCATTTTCTTTATCTCATCCTTTGGCACATGCCTTATCTTTAAATTTAATGATATGTTGTCAAAAACTGTCATGTGCGGATAGAGTGCAAAGTTCTGAAAGATCATTGATATATTCCTGTCTGAAGGATAAAGATCTGTTACATCATTGCCATCTATGTATATTTTTCCTGAATCTATTGGTATTAATCCGGCTATGCTTCTTAGGAGTGTTGTCTTACCACTTCCTGACGATCCAAGTATTACAAAGAATTCGCCGTCATTTATTCTTAAATTAAAATTCTTTAATATTTCATTGCCACCATAACTTACATTTAGATCTTCAATGTCTATACCCATAAAATCACCTTGAGTAGTTTAATGAAATGCCGCTTATGAAGTACTTTTCAAAAACGATGAAGATCACTATCGTTGGTATTATTGTCAATATGTTTACAGTCATCATCTGGTTCCAGTATATCTGCGTTCCATTGGCACCCTTAAAGAAATTGAGCACCAGAGGTAATGTAAACATGTGCAGGCTGTGCACCTCCATGAGCGGCCATAAAAAGTTATTCCATGAGCCTATAAATGAAAATATTGTTGCAGCTGCAATTGCTGGCTTTGCCATTGGGGCACTTACCCTGAAGAAGATCTGCCATGGTTTCATACCATCTATCTTTGCTGCAAGTTCCACCTCCTCAGGTATTGTTAAAAAATACTGCCTCATTATAAAAACATCGAGTGCGGATGCTATCTGCGGAAGTATTAATCCCTGATAGGTGCTGAGCCAGTTTAGATCAAGCATGAAAACATATGATGCTATTGATATAACAGGAAAAGGTATCATAAGCGTTGCAAGGACTGAATAAAATAGATAGGTTCTTCCAGGGAATCTGAGCCTTGCAAATGCATAGCCAGCAAGCATTCCCACAAAAACGCTTCCAATAACGACCGCAATTGAAACAAAAACACTGTTGAAATACCAGAGCGGAAAATCTCCAAAACCCCAGACGGTCTTTAAATTAATTATAAAATATGATGGGCTTGTTTTGCTTAACGGGTTCATATCAGGCGGGAAATTTGCAAATATGCTATTTCTAAATGATTTTATCACAGTCCAGTAAAATGGTATTAAATATATTACTGCAAGCAATATTGAAACAGTATATATTATGTACATCTTTAAAGTTTCGCCAGCATATATTTTTCTTCTTTTTTTCCAGAACACTTTTATCACCTTCTATCCGTTATTACTTTTCTCTGTGTTACTGTAAGAATCATTATTATCACAAAAAGCACGAAGGATGCCGCTGCTGCAAGCCCAATATCACCAACGTAAACAAAGGTTCTATTATATATGTACATTAATGGTACATATGTTGCCCTTGCGGGACCACCATCCGTTATCACATAGATCTGGTCAAATAGCTGCATTGCACCTGTAAGACCGAGTATAACAACCAGTATAGTGGAAAACCTCATCAATGGAAAATATATGTATCGAAACCTCTTTATTCCTGATTTTAAACCATCTATCTTGGCTGCATCCATTATCTCAGATGGTATTGATTGAAGCCCTGCAGAGTAAACTATCATAAAGTACGGTGCCGTTGTGAATATGTTCATTGCCATTATTGCCGGAAATGCATAGGTTGTGCTAAAAAGCCAGTTATGCGGTGGTATGCCAAAAAACGATAGGAAATAGTTTACAAGCCCCGTGTCAGAGAATACCCATATAAATATAATGGACATTGATACCGGGGAGACCACGGCAGGTATAAAGACTATTGCCCTTGCAATTCTGCTTATCCTTGATGCTGTGTTAAATAAAAGTGCATATCCAAACGCAAGGAATGTCTGAACGGTCACGACAACAGCGGTGTATATCAAAACATTTATCAATGCCCTTATAAAGGCCGGGTCCCTTATGACATCCATATAATTTGATGCACCAACGAAATAAATACTGTGAAAAAATGGGTTGTAATGGAACAGGCTTATTGCAAAAGAATAAAAAGCGGGAAAAAATGTGAAAACAGTAATAAAAAACATAAGGGGGATTATAAAAACAATACCCGTGAGCCTTTCAGGGTCTTTCCTTTTTTTCTTATCCCCGACATTTATTTTCTTATTTTCATATACATTTGAATCCATTAAAATCACTGAACCTAAAGGGTTGATGTTCCTTTTAGATTTGCATTTGTCTCGTTTATTATCTCATTATATGCCTGCTCAGGTGTAATCTTTCCTGCAAATAGGTCAACGATTATGCTGTGTGCTGTGCTTTCTGTCACCTGGAAGTTTGTTGTATTGTAGTTCCAGCCATAGGCATTCGGGAACTGCTTACCGGCAAAGCTCTGTATCGGGAAATTTGTCTTGTACCAGCTGCTCTCCAGTATTGACGTCCTTGATGGAAGTGCCAGGCCCTTTGAGACCCAGAGCTTTTCTCCTGCAGGTCCTGTAAAGAACATTACAAACTGCTCCGCTATCCATCTCTGTGTTGATGTTAAATGGCTGTTAATTGCAAGCCCAACATTGAACATCATTGTTGCGTTCTGAACATCATATGGCATGAATGCATATCCAACGGCAGACATGTCATTTTTAAATGCAGAGCCATTTTCCTCAAGAACAGGTACAGTCCATGTGCCTGTAACTACCATGCCAACCTTGCCAGATGCAAAATCACCGCCGTTCCAGCCGGCACTAAGATTGCTGTTCAGGCCTGCCAGGCCACTTGAATAAAGGCCGTACCATAATTTTATTGCAGTTAAAAGTCCATTGCTGTTTGATGATGCACCATCGCCCATGGCATTTATCCACTGGCCCTTTGCCTCATGCATAAAGGCAAGTATCCTGGCAAACTGCGGCCCAAGAACCATTGGATAGTATCCCTTGCCATTGCCTGGTAGCATGCTTTCATTATCTTTGAGCAAAACCAGCGTCTTATGAAAATTCGTCCAGTTCCAGTTTGTATAATTTGTTGGATATGGAACATGCTCTGCATTGAAAATATTCTTGTTAAAAAGTACAAATAGCGGACTCCAGTCCTTTGGTGCGGCATAAAGCTGATCATGCTGCATAAAGGTATCAAGTATCTGTGGTGCGAATCCACCTATATTGTATGTGCTATTTGACGTAAGTACTGGACTCAGATCCATTAAATAACCGCCCTTGACAAATTCAGGTAATATGTCATTCTCCATATAGAAGACTCCTGGACCAGAGTTTGATGAAAGCTCGGTTTCCAGAGTACCATAGTAATTTGTAGTTATTGGAACAAATTTTACGGTGACATTTGAGTGCATGTCATTAAAGGTTTTTACCATCTGTAAATCAAATGTGTATTCTGCACCACTGGAGACCCAACCGGAGAAAACAATGGATGCTTTTGCCGGTTTACTTGTTATACTATGATATTCAACCCCACCAGCTATGGCTGCAACCACAATAATAACAACTATAATGGCTATCAAGGTCTTTTTTTCCATTTCATCCCCTCAGTAGTTTATACTAACTACTATTAGTATATAAAAAATTCAGTATTTAAATATTTCTATCTGGATATAATTTTAAATTAATATATATCGAAATATTTAGATGAAATATTTTTTTATAAACCTGTATATTATAGATAAAATAATTTGTCTTGTAGTATAAAAATAAGGATAATTGAAAATATTAAAATTGATGCATCTTGAAATCCTGTAATTTAAACCACAATTAAATATTTAAATATATAATTTGTATTGCAAGGTGGTATTATATAGAAAGCACCTTTTACCAAATACCCTGGAGTGCATTGAAAATATATTCAATAGAACCATGGATACAGATAATCTTTTACATTCCATGAATAAAAAAGCTAATATTCTGATATTAGGACAGCTAAGGACAATATAAAAATTGGGATTACATGATAAATATACTTCCCAGGTTTAACCATTTTTAAATATATTCTACAATTTCATATGCTTTCTTCTTAAACGGTTATACAAAAAATAGACGCCAAGGGCGGCTAATAAAACGAAGTGAACTTGTAACCAATTGAATTATTGTGGTTAAACACAATAAGATAAAAGACTCCTAACACTACTGCCATTATTAGAAGAACTGCAATGGTAATTGAGGCAATAAAGTATTTTAAATTTGTTCCATTAATAATAGCAACATACACTTGAATAAAGAGTTTAGGGGCAAATTTATTATTTCTATTTTCTTAGATGCTTCGGCCCTTTTGCTTTGATAAATTTTTACTTTATTCGCATCGAGGTCTATCCTGGATTCATAGATTATTTTACCTTGCGGGTCTATTTCCCTAACTTTTCTTATTATCACAATTTAAAATTAAGATCTTATATATTTCTGTTCATAGGCCTGCCGCAGGAAATACGTAGTCTATAATTAGACAGCTGGTTATTTATTCTGGCGTTACCGGTAGAATTTATATCTTTTACCTCTATTTTTTATCTTGTATATTTTTATTACACCACCAAGTGAGATTAATGCTACAGAAAATGGAATTCCATAATCTTGAGCATTAAGCGAACCATAAAGGATCATACTTAAAGAAATCTCAAAAAGTATAATATTTAAAAATATAAAAGGAATTGAAGTAATAAATACATATGAATCCAGAATCAAAACTGCCGTTAGAAGAATAACTCCACTTAATATGAAAAATATTCTCTTTAATTTCATGTAAACACCATAAAGAAATTTGAATTTATATCCCCATCAATTATCTGTTTCCAGTTTACAATTGTTGATGGTTCATCCTTATATTTAATTATAGTAACACCTTCTGTAATTTTTTATCACCTGATTTATATTCCTCTTTATGAGGTACCTCAATTTTTACTATTTTTCTACCTTTTGCACCCATAGAATCTCCACACGCCATAATATCTTAATTAAAATTGCATATATATTGTATTCATTTGAATAACCTGTAAATAAGCCACTTTTTGATATTACAAAAAGTGGACCGGTCGGGATTTGAACCCGAGCCCTCCTGCTTGCGAAGCAGGCGATCTACCGCTGATCTACCGGCCCTATGTTATCTCGCTTCCTATGTATGATATCCTGGCAAGCAGGGCATCCATCTGGACATTATCACTTCCACCCTGCGATATTCTGAATTCAAACTCTGCAAGGGCTATGAGTATCTCAAGCTTCTGTCTGTTTGCTATCCTTTCATTTCTAATTGCTGAATGCATCCCTCTTATTATATCTATCCCTGAAAGACCATAATCAACAAGCATCTTATCAAGAAGACTCTTTGCATCTGAGAACGCTCCGTTTAATGACAGCGATATTAAATTCTTGTATTCATTTTTATTTATCTCACCTGATATTTCATATATCTTTGATGGTTTTATCTCACCGGTGGACTGTATTGCCTGCATGACATTTATTGCCTTTCTCATATCGCCATCTGATATCTCATATATTGCATCCAGTGAATCATCATCTATATCGAATTTTTCATTTTTTGCTATCTCTCTAAGCTTTCTCTCCATGGCCTCTTTATCAAGTGGCCTGAATCTTAAAACAACGCATCTTGACTGTATCGGTGGTATAATCTTTGATGAATAATTGCATGAGAATATAAATCTTGTCGTGGAATAAAACATCTCCATGGTCCTTCTAAGTGCTGCCTGCGCCTCATTTGTAAGTTGATCCGCCTCGTCAAGGAAAATAATCTTAAATCCAAGTTTATTGGAGGGCCTGATCTTTGCAAAGTCCTTTATATTGTTTCTTATTATGTCTATTCCACGCTCATCCGATGCATTTAATTCAAGAAAGTTCTCCTTCCAGTCATCCCCGAAGAGCTCTATTGTAAGGGCTATTGCCGTTGATGTTTTTCCCGTGCCTGCAGGTCCGGCAAATATTAAATGTGGTAAATCACCATTCTTTACAAAGGACTTTAATGTGTTTATATTTTCATCCTCTCCGATAACATCATCAAGCCTCTTTGGCCTGTACTTTTCAGTCCATATATTGATCATGATATAGGTTCGATATCATTTTAACATATTAATTTTGTTGTTTAAATGAAAAAGAAATTATTCTTTGTTTTATTTACCATCCATGCTCTTTATTACAAGCAATAGGCACAAGTACGAGGAGGCTGCAGAATTTCTTGGAAAATACAATATAGATATTAAATGGAAGAATATGAAGTATGAGGAAATCCAGGGTGATACAAACAAGGAGATATCAATGGACAGCTGCAGAAAGCTTATGTATAAAATAAAAGAGGATTTCTTTATAGATGACACCGGATTATATATAGATGATTTAAACGGATTTCCAGGTCCATACGCATCATATGTTAACAAAACCCTTGGGAATAAAAATATAATAAGGCTTGCAGCGGGATCAAGGGCACATTTTGAAACGGTGATATCATTATTCTATTCAGGAAAAATATACCAGTTCTCGGGAATATTAAATGGAACTATATCAGACCATGAATCAGGCTCAATGAACTTTGGCTATGATCCAGTATTTATACCAGATGGCTATGATAAGAGCCTTGCCGAGCTGTCAATATCAGAAAAGAACAGGATATCGCACAGATCAAAAGCCCTGGAAATAATGGTTGAATTTCTTAAAAAACAATAAAAGTTTAAAATTATAAATTACTTAACCCATATGGAGTTTAAGGCAACAATAGTATCATGGAACGACATAGAGCGCTGGACCATTGCCATAAAGAAAAAGATACTTGCATCTGATTTCAGGCCAGATGTTATCATAGGCATAGCCAGGGGAGGCCTTGTACCTGCAAGGTTGATCTCAGATTACCTTTTTATAAAGGAGATGCTATCTATAAGAACAGAGCACTGGGGTATAACAGCAAACATTGATGGTGAGGCCGTTTTAAAGGATAAATTATCATCAACCCTTGAGAATAAAAAGGTGCTCATCGTCGATGATATAACGGATACCGGACAGAGCATGAAGCTCTCAAGAGACTATGTAAAATCCCTTGGGCCCGTGGATGTAAAAACTGCAACAATGCTTCATATTGAGAATCCATCATACAAACCTGATTTTTTTGGTGAGGACATAAGGCGGGATAAATGGTCATGGTTTATATTTCCATGGAATGTATATGAGGACGTATACAATCTTTCAAAGAATATCATTGATGCACCAATGGACATTAATATTATAGAGCAGAAATTAAGGGAAAACTATGGTCTTGAAACTGAAAAGATCAATTTAAACGAGATCTTTAAAGACTACGTTGAAATGAAGATAATAAGGAACGATTCTGGAAAATATTATTTATAAATTACCGTTCCATCATTTAAATTCTTTATATTTTCTATTGATGTTATGTAAACCTTCCTGCCACCACGCTCAAGGAATTTAAGTGCTGCCAGGATCTTGGGCTTTATCGTCCCCTCCTCAAAATTTATGGTATTATAATAATCAAGCATCTTATCATAATCAATGCTCTTTATTATACCATCCTTTTTTGAATAATCTAAATATATGTTCTTTACACCTGTTATTATCATTAATGTATCCGCGTCTATTAAGTTCCCAAGCAGGGCCGAGGCAAGATCCTTATCTATTACCCCGGGGAATCCTGAATAGTACTGCAAGGTTTGTACAACAGGTATGCCCCCGCCACCAACAGCAACAGGCAGAAATCCATTGGCCATGAGATTTGATATCGCTGATTTTTCCAGTATGTCCACTGGTTCAGGCGATTTCACCCTCTTTCTGTATCCACGGTTTATCTCGTAATAGTATGAATCATCAATCTTTTTGTCATAAAACCTTCCAACAGGCTTCATTGTATAAATATCAGGATTGACAACAGTCCTTGTAACCATTGTAATTATATCCTTTGATATTCCTGATATGTACTTTGCCCTGTCATATGCCATTGATATTATATATGAAAGCATGCCATTGGACATTGCAACGCTTAGGTCAAGATCATAGCCCTTTTCATATATGTTTCCGACCTGTGGCCCGTTGCCATATGTTATTGCAACCTCGTTGTTGCTTATTATGTCAGCAAGCTCTGAGAAGGCCTTTACGGCCTTTTCTATCTGCTCGTTTATACCGGAATTTCCGCTGTCTATTGCGTTGCCTCCAAGTGCTATGACGATCCTTTCCATATAAGATTATACATCATTAATATAAAAATTGATAGCAGCTGAACTATAAAGCGTCTTTAATATAATTTAAATAAAATCATAAAAATTAAAGTTTTTTAAATAATCTTTAGAAAAGGTTTTATTAAATACTTTAATGTGGTATTAGACAAATGATATAAAAAAAGAGATATAGTTAATAAAGATAGACCATAAAATCATTGGGTGATAATTGTGGCAGTAATTGTTATTGCAGATAAAAATACCGGAAAAACTTACAAGAAGGAGATCGATCAAAATGTTATCGGCCTGCTAACAGGCAGAAGAATTGGTGATGAGATAGACGGTTCATTCTTTGAGATGCCCGGCTATAAATTAAAGATCACAGGTGGAAGCGCAAACAATGGATTTCCAATGAAAAAGGATCTTCCAATAGCAGGCAAAAAGAGGATATTAATAACCTACACTCATGGAAGGAAGGGCAAGAACGGTATAAGGAAGAGGGTTACGCTAAGGGGAAACATTGTTGGATCGGATATATCACAGTTAAATATGATCATAACACAGTACGGCCCACAGCCATTAGAAAAACCAGAAGAGCAAAAGGGAGAGCAGTAATGGAGCAGCCTTCTGTCAATATTGGAATGGTTGGCCATGTTGATCATGGCAAGAGCACTCTTACATATGCATTAACCGGTAAAAAAACTGACGTTCATTCAGAGGAGATAAAGCGCGGCATCTCAATAAAGCTTGGTTATGCCGATACACCGATATACAAATGCTTCGACGAAAACGGAAATGAGTTCTATTCAAACAAAAAATTAAACGAGGATTGCATACTTTCAAGGGTGATATCAATAGTCGATGCCCCGGGGCACGAAACATTAATGGCAACAATGCTTGCAGGTTCATCAATAATGAATGGCGCCATTCTTGTCATAGCCGCAAATGAAAAATGTCCGCAACCACAGACAAGGGAGCATCTAACAGCCCTGGAGATCATGGGCATAAAGGAAATTATAGTTGTTCAGAACAAGATCGACCTTGTTACAAGGGAAAGGGCAATGGAGAGCTACAGGGAAATAAAGGAATTTTTAAAGGGAAGCATAGCTGAAAACGCACCGATAATACCGGTAAGTGCCTATCATAACACCAATATTGACATGGTATTATACGCCATAGAGAATATAATAAAAACACCTGAATTTAGGGAATCAGACGATCCATTAATGTACATAGCAAGATCATTTGATGTCAACAAGCCCGGAACATCGATAAAAAACCTTAAAGGTGGCGTCCTTGGCGGCTCATTGATAAAGGGTGAATTAAAGATCGGGGATGAAATAGAGATCGTTCCAGGAATACAAATGACAAGGGGAAATAAAACCGTCTGGCAGAATATTAACACTGAGATAGTAAGCCTGATGGCCGGGTCAAGCTCTTACGATAAAATAAGGCCAGGAGGTCTGGCCGCTGTTGGTACAAAGCTGGATCCATTTTTAACAAAGAGCGATTCATTAACAGGCAGGGTTCTTGGAAGGCCTGGAAAGGTGCCTGAGGCCGCATTCTCATTAACGATGGAATCGCATCTTTTAAAGAGGGTTGTCGGCTTCGATGAAAATATAAAGGTTGAGCCTCTAAAAACAAATGAAAACATCATGCTAACAGTTGGAACTGCAAACACCGTTGGTGTTATAACATCATCGAGGGACAACAGCATAGAGGTATCGTTAAAATATCCTGTTGCGGCAAGCCCTGGCGACCGTGTTGCAATAGGCAGGCGTGTCATGAACCGCTGGCGCCTAATCGGTTACGGTTCTATTATTTCCATATAGGCATAGATCATTTAACGGGCATTTTAAACATAAAGGTTTTTTCCTGCAGTAATCCTTTGAAAGCTCGACTATCATTGCATGGAAATTCTTTAATTCAAAGACTGTTTTTAGCGATTCCTCCACACTGCTTTTTATCTCAATGTATGAAAAATTTTTACCGTAAAGTCTTGAAAACAGTCTTAAAGTGTACTTATCAATCACAAAGGTTCTGTAATTCAATGCGTATAAAAGTATTGAATCCCTGGTTTCAGGTCCTATACCCTTTAAACCTGATAGAAAATCATAGACCTCATTGAAGTTTTTCTTCATGTTATCAAGATTACCATATATTGCTTTTATTGAAATGCATGCGTTTTTTATGTATCCTGCCTTCTGATTATAAAAACCGGCACTCCTTATCTTTAATGCAAGATCTTTACAGTCCATTTTTATAATCCAATCGATTGTTAACTGCCCGGAGCTTTTTAAAGATTCTATTGCCTTTTCAACGTTCCTCCATGATGTGTTCTGTGTTAATATCGCACCTATTAACACCTCGAAATCATTCTCTGCAGGCCACCAGTGCAAATCACCGTAAAATGAAAATAACCTTTTATAAATTTCAGGTATATTCATTTAAAACATCTGGTTTATCTCCCTTGAAGATATCTCATCTTTAATCTTTTCTATGAATTCATTCACCGGCATCTCGATGGTTTTATCCTTTCTGTTTCTAATTGAAACGCTCTTGTTATGCTCCTCCTTTTCACCGACAACTATTATATATGAAGGTCTCATTTTTCTTATCATCTTTATCTTTTTTGATATGGTCTCTGGGGATAAATCAATTTTTGACCTTATGTTATTTTTTACAAAAAGGCTGTTTATTGACTCTGCATATTCATTGTAATTCTCACTTACCGGTATTACATAACACTGAATTGGTGAGAGCCATGTGGGCAGCTTCCCATTGTAATGCTCCAAAAGTATTGCAATGAATCTTTCATAGCTGCCATATATGGCCCTGTGAATTATAACAGGCCTTTCCTTTTTACCATCGCTGTTTATGTAATAAAGATCGAAGTTTATCGGCATGAAGAAGTCCAGCTGTATCGTTGACAGCTGCCAGAATCTGTTCAGTGCATCCTTTACGTGTACATCTATCTTTGGCCCGTAAAAAGCAGCCTCACCAGGGTACTCCTTGTAATTCAGGTTCCTGGATTCCAGGGCCTTTCTTAAATTCTCTGTTGCCGCATCCCACATGGAAAAGTCCATTTCAAGATCCTTTGATGAGCACTTTGGGCATTCAATTTTTGATGAACCTGCCCTGAGCATGAAGACGTTGCCGCAGTTCCTGCATTTGTATTCTATTAGATAGTTCTCCGGGCTGTTCTTATCCATTACACTGAGATCAAATGAAAATTCGACATTGCCAAGTATTGTATTAAAAACCTCATGTATCATTCCAAGTAACGATGAGACCTCTTCCAGTATCTGGTCCTGCCTCAAAAACCCATGACCATCATCTATTGTAAAGCCCCTGGGCCTTGTTAAACCACCCATCTCGCCTGATTTTTCGTATCTGTAAACGGTGCCTGGCTCGCAGTACTTTACAGGCATGTCCCTGTAGCTGTAAATGCCTCTCTGAAAGATTGTTATATGACCTGGACAGTTCATTGGCTTTAGGCCATAGTGCTCACCGTTTTCAAGCTGAAATAAAAACATATCATTTTTGTATTTATCATAATGGCCCGACTGCTTCCATATTAAATCCCTGAAAACATGTGCGGTCCAGACCTCCTGCCAGTTATTCCTTGCATTGATCTCGCCCATGTATTTTATTAATTCGTTTCTTATAACCGCACCGTTAGGTGTATAAAATGGCATTCCCGGTGCCCTCTCGGTATCGAATATAAAAAGATCCATCTCCTGGCCTATCCTGCGGTGATCACGTTTCATGGCCTCCTCCCTGTTCTTTAGAAAATCATTTAACATCTTTTTGTCAGGAAATGCAGTGCCGTAGATCCTTATCATCCTTTTCCCGTTTATCTCGCCGTTGTACGTTGTGCTTGCTATTGATAATAATTTAAATGCCTTTATAAAGCCGGTGGATGGCACATGTGGCCCACGGCAGAACTCGTAATAGTCACCCTCCCTATATACCGTTGCATCATCATCGGCATTTTTGTTTATCTTATCTATTTTATATGGATTGTTTTTAAACAGGTTTAATATATCATCCTTTTTCATTGTGTATTTCTCTATTTTTATGTTTTTGTCTATGATATCTTTCATCTTATCCTCTATCTTTGGAAAATCATCCGTCGATATTGGCTGCATGTCAAAATCATAGTAAAAACCCTCCTGGTTTTCATTGCTTGTATTTGGCAGTGCATTGTAAAGCTCAACAACGGCATTTGCCAGCACATGGGCCGCCGAATGCCTTAGTATAATCAAACCATCATCGGAGTAAACATCTATGAGCTCGGCATCCCCATCCTCGGGAACGCTGTCTGAAAGATCAAAGAGCCTTTTATTCATTCTTGCGGCAACAATCCTCTGATTAAGCTTTTCAGGGACAAGATCCGAAAACTTTTGACCCTTTGTTACCTTTAAAATAATATCTGCCATTCTCTGTAAATATTTAATTAATATATTAATATTACATGGCATGCACAATGTAATAGTGAACGGCAACGATTTTGAAAAGATGAATCTAATATTAAAACAGATAAAAAATTTAAGGGATGCAATGCCGGATGGCAACATCGAGATTGTTTTCACCAGGTCTGCTGTAAAGGCATTGTTAAAAAACTACGAAAACATAGATAAAATAAATGATTTAATAAAATCCGGAATAAAATTCTTTGCCTGTGAGAACTCATTGAAAGAGCTAAAAATAGATAAAAGTGAGCTGGCAGAGAACATAGGAACCGTAAGGGCTGGCGTCATGGAGATCGTTGAAAAACAGGAACTCGGTTACTCATATCTTCAGCTATGATCCATGGATCTTCTTATATTCTCCACGGTCTTTCTGTAATTGTCAAGGGCCATCTTTACATTCACCTCAACCCAGCTCCATGCGCTTTCTATGTTTCCAGATCTTAATCTGTATTTTTTCTCCCTGCCATCATTTAGCTCCTCTATTATATCCATGGATTTTAGTTTGTTAAGATGCCTGTAAAGCGTGGTTCTTGATGTTTTTAAATATGATGTGAGCTCATCAACGCCCCAGTACCTGTCCGTAATTAAAAAGCATTTAAACAGCTTAAAATATGCGGATGACTTTATACTGTTTATATCATGCTCTGGATTGAACCTTGGTATGTATCCTATATCAGACAAAAAATACGCTATGATCCTATCAGGGTCATCATCATACCTTGATGGCACCGATGTTATTGTAATCTTGAACATAGATCTCAATAATAAATTACCTTAATAATTTTTATACATATTTGTTATTTATTGCCATGCAACCGTTAATAGTTGAATCAATATACTTTAAGGATATAAAAGAAATGAAGGATAGATTTAAATTCAACAAAAATAATGTTTACGAGCTAAGGTACGATCTTTTTTACGATCATTCCATTGAATCACTTCCGGGTATATTATCATACCTGAATGATAATTCGATTAAATACATATTTACATGCAGGCTTGGTGTTGATTATTATAAAATTGCCGATGATTACAATCCATGGATGATGGATCTTGACATTAACATGGAATTCAGGCCAAGGAATTCCATGTTAATGGTCTCATACCATGGAAATAACAACGATAATGTTCCAGCGATATTTACAATTATGAATGAAAAAAACCCGGATTATTATAAAATAGCATTGAACTATAATGACAATAAAAAATTTGTCGATGACCTTCAATACCTTTTAATGAAAAAGGATGAAAAATACAAAATAGTCTTCATACCAATGGGCCGGGGTAACGAGGCATTAAGGATATTCTCGGGATTTATATTATCGGAGATTGTATATGCAAGGTATATTAACGAAAGCGCCCCGGGCCAGATAACAAAGGATGAATACGAATCATTTTATATTAAATATGGAAAACGTTGATTATTCCAGAGGCAACAAGCTGAACACCTATTGATGCAAGCAGAAGACCCATAATCCTTGTTATAACTATAGATCCTGTCTTTCCAAGCCTTGCGAATATTGGTATTGAAAACTTGAGTATTATATATGTTAAAATGATCAGTATTATAACGCTCATTATAACAACAAATCTTGTCATTATTGCGTTTCCGTTGCCGTTAAAAAAGATTATTGCAGTTGTTATCGTTCCGGGGCCTGCCAGCAATGGCGTTCCAAGGGGGGCCACACCAATGGCCTCCCTTTCAACGGATTCCTCCTTTTCTGTGCTTGTTATCTTCGTTGGTGATGTCCTTCCCTGAAGCATGTCGAATGCAACCTTAAAGAGAAGCATGCCACCGGCTATCTCAAAATCATATATGCTTATTCTTAACACCTGGAATATGTAAACACCGATGAGCATAAAGCCAAGCATCATGCCTGCAGCAGTAAAAACACTTTTTAAAATAACATTGTTTCTTTCATTTCTGGTATATCCATCAGTCAGTGCAATTAGTATTGGCACAGCTCCTATCGGGTTCATTATCGCAAAAAGCGTGACAAGCGATGATACAAATAGATAGGCATAGCTCATTGGATTACCTATATTTAATGATTATTAATAATTTCCTAAAAATCGCTGTTTTTTATCTTTTTAAATGCGTTGTTCAGCTTTGTTATGGCCCTTATAACACCAAGATGCGTTATTGCCTGCGGGAAATTGCCAACAGGTTCAAGCGTTTTGAAATCAATCTCCTCTGAAAACAGCATTAGATGATTTGACATGTTTAGTATTTTATCAAGGGCATTCTTTGCATCCTTTATCTTATTCATTAGTATTAGGTCCTCGACGTACCAGAATGATAGCAAGAGAAATGCATTGTCATCGCCCTTTAAACCATCATCCTCGTTGTACCTTTTAAAAAGGTAATCGCCATGCATTAATTTTTTCTCTATTAATGAGATCGTTCCCTGAATCATTGGATCATTAACAGGCAGGAAATTTAAAAGTGGCATTCTTAGCAGTGAGGCATCCGTGTCATTTGAACCGTAGTACTGAACAAATGAATTTAATTCCTTATTAAATCCATTTTTTATTATATCATTTTTTATCTCATTTTCTGTTTTTCTCCATTTACTGTACGGTGCAGAGTAACCAAGGCTTTTTCCCATCTTTATTGCCCTGTCAAAGGCTGCCCAGGACATTAATTTTGAATAAACATAGTGTCTTGGCTCGGTTCTGAATTCCCAGATGCTTGAATCAGGGTACTTCCATATTATTGATAGCTTATCAAGAATGTCGATAACAAAATCCCACATGTATGAATTTATGGTTCCGCCTATCTTGTTTAAATGATAAAGGGCATTTATTATTGATCCGTACTGATCAACCTGGAGCTGCTCCGAAGCCCTGTTGCCCATCCTTACAGGCCGTGATCCAAGGTATCCATCGTAGTTTATTATATCCTCAAATAATTCATCGTAGTTGTGATCAATTGAGTATATTGTTCTTAAACGTCTCTCCTTTTCTATTGTGTCCATTATATCGTAAAGGAACTTTGTTGCCTCCCTTTTTAGGCCTATGAACGATAATGTCTCTATGACGTACGCTGTATCACGTATCCAGGTGTACCTGTAATCCCAGTTTCTCTCACCGCCTATGGACTCCGGCAGGCTGGACGTCGGTGCAGCAACCATGAGTCCCGTGGGATCATAGAAAAGTCCCTTTAATGCCAGTGCGGATCTTAAAACGTACTTGTGGTACACGCCGTGGTAATCTATGCTGTTTGACCATTTTTTCCAGTATTCCCTTGTTTCCTCAAGACGATCGTATGATTTATAATCCTCAACAGGGCTTATGTGTTTTATTCCTGTTGGTATAACAATCCATTCGTATGAACCACTTGTTAATCTTACTTTAGAAGATAGCATGTTGCCGTTTTCAAGCTTAAATTTGAAGTTTGATGATATGCCGACGCTGTTTTGAGACCCTGTAAAAAGGTATCCATATCTAGATCTCTCTATCATTGGCCTTTCCATGCCATAATTAAAATTGGGCCTGAACCTTATCTCAATGTCGACATCCCTGTTAGGCGCCTCTATGAACCTGTGAATTTCTGGATAATTTATTGTTGAGTAATCAGATATCGGAAGAAAATCTGTAATTCTTAAAACAATCTCGTGATCTCTCAGGAATTCCGTTATAAGTATGTTTGTGAACTCCTCATAGTACTGGTTTAAAAATGAGTTATCAACAGGTCTTACCGAGAAGAAGCCGCCCCTGTTTTTATCAAGTATTGAATCAAAAACGGGCCTTGAATTAAAATTTGGAAAGCATGCCCAGTCTATGGTTCCATCCATGGCAACTATGGCCGCTGTTCTGTTGTTTGCTATCATTCCATGATTCTTTATTTTGACGTAACCATTAACCCTTATGTCGTTTATATCCGGCAAATTATTGAAAGTTATCATTTAACTTTTATGTGATCTTATTCTAATATATCTATTTTAATCAAATATCATTTTTAATATAAGCTTTTTAAGTTATTATTCATTAGCCATGCATGGATTTGAAATACAAACTCGGTAACGATGTTATAAGAATTGTTACCGGTAAAAACATATTAAAGGATTTTGCATGTGAATTAAATTCCGGTGGAAATATTTCAATAATAAGCAGAAACGTTTACAAAAAGTACGATCTATCATTTATAAAAAATAGGATCATAATCGATGATGGCGAGAGGGCCAAGAGCATGGAATATTTAACATTAATAATAAATGAGCTTTTAAATAAAAGGGTTGAGCGTGGGGATTCAATTATTTACATAGGTGGTGGTACAACAGGCGATCTTTCAGGGTTTGCCGCATCCATTTACAAGCGTGGCATGGGCTTAATAGCGGTACCAACAACCCTGCTTGCACAGGTGGACAGCTCAATCGGCGGGAAAAACGGCATAAATTATATGAACATAAAGAATCTAATCGGAACATTTTACAATCCGAAACTTATAATCGATGATATATCATTTATAGATGATAAAAAGTTGATGATGGATGGCCTTGCAGAGTCATTGAAGATGGGAATAACCATAGAACCAGAGCTCTTTAATATTATAAACAACGATCCTGATTACATTATAGAAAACATTGAGAGAATAATAACACTGAGCATAAATGCAAAGTTAAGCATCGTTTCAAAAGATTTCCATGATAAAAAACATTTAAGGTACGTTCTTAATTTTGGACATACCATAGGTCATGCACTGGAATCATATTTTAATAATAATATATCACATGGTGAGGCCGTTGCAAATGGCATGATAATAGAGGCATATATATCAAAATGCCTTGGAAACGCTGATATATCAAATGAAATAAGATCTATAATAAAGAGGCTCGGCTTTAAAATCATTGATTTCAGGTCAGTTGATATCAACAGGCTTTTAGAGTACATAAAAAATGATAAAAAATCCGAATCAGGATATATAAATATCGTTGCGGTTAACGGCATAGGAAGATATAAAATAGAGGCCTTAAGTCCTGAGGAAATGTTAAGGATCCTCGGTGGGATGCCATGATAATCTCTGGTCTTATAGGCAGGCCTGTAACACATTCAATAGGCCAGCTTGTATACAACAGGATCTTTAAAGATCTTAAAATGGATGCCATATACATGTCCTTTGATATAATAAAAGAAAACCTGGGCATCTTCTGTAAATATGCAGCGGAAAACATGGCAGGTTTCAACGTCACGGCACCATATAAAAATGATATTATTAAATATACAAACAGCGTGGATTCAATATCTTTGAAAACAGGATCAGTTAACCTTGTAAGGGTTCTTGATAACAGACTCTATGGATATAATTCTGATTACGCTGGCTTTATTAAAACAATGGATGAAAATAATATTGAATTAAAAAACAAAAGAATCCTAATCTCAGGAACCGGTGGTATCGCCAGAACGGTTTTCAATGCAATAAAAGACAAAAATGTTAACGCTGATGTATCATTCTTATCCAGATCAGGAAGAAAGCCATGGATACCTGAAAATATAAATGTTTATAATTATAATAATGTAAAGGATGATTATGATATACTTATAAACTGCACACCTCTGGGAACCTATCCTGATAATTCCATTGCATTCCCTGATAATATAATAAAAAAGGTCACTGGCATAGACGTAGTTTACAATCCTGTAAGGACAAGATTCCTAAGCATTGTGGAATCAAATGGTGGTCGGGCGGTGAACGGCGTTGATCTGTTCACAGGCCAGGGTGTTGAAACTTTGAGGTTAATATTTAATATAGATCTTGATTATAATGATTTTAAGTTATATGTTCTAAAAGCCTTAAGTGATATCAATGAATAACATAAAGATAACTGCAAACGGTGGTTTGTCGGTACTGTCAGCATTTGCAAACGGTCACGGGGCAGCATTTTCCATAGACCTGCCAATGAGCATTAAAATAAAGAAATCAGGTTATGATTTATTTCCAAATGAATCGGTTCAGAAAACCGTGGAATTTATAAAGAGAAGATTTGATATAAATGATAATTTTACAATACAAATAAAAAGCAGGATACCACAGGCAAATGGTTTAAAAAGCAGCAGTGCAATGACATTATCTGTGGTTTTCGGAATATTAAAGATTGAGAACATAAAATTAAATGAGATCGATATCTTAAGGTTTGCTGCAAAAGCCTCAATATACAATAAAACGTCCATAACCGGGGCCCTTGATGATCTATGCTCCGTTTACTATGGGGGCTTCTGCCATACCGATAATAAAAACATGAGAATAATAAAAAAGTATCATATTGATTATGTGCCCATTGTCATAGCATATTCCATGCGTGGCAGGCAGACGGTTAATATCGATCCTGAAGGCCTTAAAAATTTATCAAGGAAGGCCGATGCAATAGAAAATTTGATAAAACATGGCATGATATTTGATGCCATGGAGATGAATGGAAACCTTTATTCATCAATATTTGGCTCAGATTATGATTTAATATCCTATTTTCTAAATAAGGGTGCATCATATTCATCCCAGTCTGGAAAGGGGCCTGCAGTCTATGCGATATTTAATAACAACATGCTAAGAAAGAGGGCAATAGATGATTTCAATTTTAATTATAATATTATAAAAACACATCCATCAAACAGGGGAATAACATATGAATGTAAGAATATCAGGTGAATTCAGGCCAGGTGTAATTAATGCACCATCCTCAAAGAGCTTTTCACAGAGGTATATATTATACTCTGCATTTTCAAATATTCCTGTGACATTGAAGAACGTATCATTCTCTGACGATGAAAGGATTGCACTGGAAATCGCAAGGGCCTGTGGTGCGGACATTGAGTTTAATGACTCTTTAACAATAAAACCTGATTTTAGATGCCCGGATGAGATAAATGCAGGCGAGTCCGGCACATCATTAAGGCTTGTCACCGGCCTGCTTGCCGCAAGGAGATGTAAAACATTTATACATGAGGAAGCATCATTATTAAAAAGGCCACTTGATGATTTAATAAAAACATTATCAGAAAAAAACGTAGTATTTAATAATCTAGGCAACGGAATAATGATCGACGCATCAAATTCCATTCCTTCAGATTCAATTATAGATGGGGGCAGGAGCTCACAGTTTGTCTCATCGATGATGATGTACCATTCATTAACATCAGGCAGTTTAAAAGCATTAAACATCGTTTCAAATGATTACATAAAAATAACCATTAAAACACTGAATGATTTTGGCATCTCTGTTTATAACTCAAATGGATTTTTTGAATTTGGTAAAACATTGATGAAAGGCAATAAAATATGCATAGAGGGTGATTACTCATCTGCGGCATTCTGGATTGTCCTTGGATTGTTCAAGGGCGATATAGAAATAAAAAATTTAAAATCTGATTCATGCCAGCCTGATGCAGCAATTATAAATATAATAAACGGCATTTCAGAGAGGAAGATAGATATATACAATAATAAAATTGTTGTGCATAAAACAGGTTTTCTTGGTGATTTATACATTGATGTGGCTAAAAACCCGGATCTTGCACCACCACTTTCAATAATAGGAATATTCTCTGACATTGCGGTGCATATACTAAATTACAGAAGGCTTGAGATAAAGGAGTCGAACCGTGAGGAAAACATAATTTCCATGGCAAGGTCCTTCGGGGCATTAATAGAAAAAAACGATAATGAAATGGTAATAAGAAGGGGTAAAATATCATTACCTGAAAGGATCTCATTTTCAGATCACAGAATGATCATGTCATCAATAATAGCAGGTTTAATCTCATCTGGCGATATTTTATATGAAAACATAGAGAATATAAGCAAGAGCTACCCCGGGTTTTTAAATGACCTCTCAAATCTTGGATATTATATTCTGAAATAGAAAAAATATAATTATATTAAATGTATCAACCATCATGCTGCTTTTTGACGATTATAAAAGGCAATTAATAACAAAATTAAACAGTGTTTATAAAATTGAGGATAAGGACGCGGAGATAAACACAGAGCATGGCGATATATCAATAAGGCTTTTCAAAATAAAAGATGATCCTGATGTTATAAAAAATAATATTTATAATATATTAAAAAAAGAGGCATACATTGAAAGATTTGAAATAAATGGAAGATATCTTAATATATGGTTAAAGACAAGACTAATGTTTGATATACTTTTAGATGCATTTGACAGGCTTGGTACCTATCCGGATGTATTCCAGGATGCTGAAAAGGCACTGGTTGAGCATACCAGTGCAAATCCTACAGGGCCAATACACATAGGTAGGACGAGAAACTCAATAATAGGAGATTCAATAGCAAGGATCATCGAAAGAATCGGCATGCGCGTCATGACGCAGTATTATGTAAACGACTCTGGCAAGCAGGTATTATACCTTTATATTGGTTATGAAAAATTCCATAAAAATGAGGAACCAACAGTTGAAAACCTGCTTGACGGATATCAAAAGATATACAATAATATTGATGAATCAATAGAAAATGAGGTCTCTGAGCTTTCAAGGCTCTATGAAAAGGGTGATACAGAAACAATAAAGAAAATACAAAATATTGCAGGCATAGTACTTTCATCAATAATGGAATCACTGAAAAAAATTGATGTGAACATAATGAGCTATGTCTGGGAATCGTCATTTATCATAAATGGCAGCACATCAAGGGTCATGTCCATGCTTGAGAACAGCATAAAAAACGATGGCGATGCAAAATACATAGAGTACAACGGCAGAAAGATATATTTAACAAGGAGTGATGGCACATCGCTCTACTTTGTACGTGACATAGCGTACCATCTATACAAGGCCGGCGACTATGATTTTATAATTGATGTGCTTGGCGAGGACCATAAGGAGCATGCAAGGAATCTTGAATACGTGCTTAAAGATCTCCTTGATTTCAATGCAAACTTAAGGTTCGTTTTCTATGATTTTATATCACTGGAATCAGGAAAGATGTCAACAAGGAAGGGAAACATTGTAACCCTTGATGAACTTTACAATAAAACCGTTGATGAATCAATAAAGATTGTAAAGGAAAAGAGGCCTGAATACAGCGAGGAAAAGGCCAGGGAGATTGCCGTTGCGATAGCATCATCATCGATAAGATTTAACATATCAAAGGTTAACCAGAACAAGCCGATGACCTTTAGGTGGAGCGAGGCCCTTAACTTTGAGGGGGATTCAGCGCCATATATTATGTACGCATACGCAAGGGCAAAGAGCATCATCAGGAAGATAAGCGAAAATAATACAGGGGAATTGAATGATTTTAACGATTATGAGAGATCATTAATAAAAGATATGTTCCTGTATCCATACTATTTAAAGTCTGCATTTGAAAATCTAAGGCCTGACATCATTGCAAACTATCTTTTACTACTGGTAAAATCCTTCAACGATTTTTACATGAAATGTCCTGTTATAGGCTCTGATCAAATATACAAGAGATCAAAGATCATTAAAATATTTATAAAAATAATGGAGGATGCTGCACCTCTTGTTGGAATAAAACTCCTTGATGAAATATAAATTTATAAAATTTATCTTCTCTGTTTTGATGATCTTGTTACGCCTCTTGTCGGGCTTTTGTTAACGTTTTTATCGCTCCTTGCAGGCAGCTCAACCCTTGATCTCCTGTCTATTTCATATAAAACTATACCTATTACAAACAAGGCAAGAACAACAGCGCCTGTTGCTATGTATATATAATAAGGATCTGTTTTTACATGTATTCTGGTTGTAAGTGCGCCAAGGCTTTCAAGACTTGCAGGTTCATTCTTGTTTAATGCCTTAAACTGTATTAATGGTGAACCTGCCTGTGGTGGCTTTATCTTAAATGAGACGTTTGCATATGCACCAGGTGCTATTGATAATGAATAGAAATGATAATACGTTTTTCCATCAAGAACAGCCTCAAGAGTAAAAGATGATGCTGTTGAACTGCCCCTGTTTGTTACGTTTACGTATATTGTTCCTGTAACGCCCTCGGCAAGCTCCCTTGGTATGTATATGCTCTGAACAACAAGGTATGGTTCAGATACATATGGCGTATAACTTTCATTATAATAAGAGGATAAATTTAATGGGTTCGTTGTCTTTAAAGATATATTTAATGGAGATAATGTCATGAACTTTACTATAAGATATTGCGATGTTAAATTTCCGGACTTTATATTGTATAGACTTGAGGGCAGCACTGTGCCGTTGCTTTTATAAAGGAATGACCAGCGATACCTTAAATCATGGCCAAAGTATCTATCATATGATTTGTTTCCTGATAATATAATGTATTCATCGTAGGGTAACAGGTTTGTTTTTGTCCCGTTCTGGTAATATATATTAAAGATGGTTCTTGGTGCCGTTGTATCATTTACATAGAACGTTATTGATATGTTTTTATAGTTCCCTGTTTCAGACGTTCCATTTAAATAAACTGTATAGTTCTTAAATGCATTTTTGAATGTGTAATTTAAATACTGTGATATCTTTAATGTACTGTTTACATACCATTTATAAAACACTGGAACATTTATGTTATCATATTTTAGATGGCCTGATGCATTTATATTAACAGGCTCATTCTGTTTAACATAGTATTTACCATTGCTTAATGATATTTCATGTGAATTCTGGTAAACCTTATATGATAGGCTTGGCCTTATATTTGATGGTATTACATATACAATGAATGTTGTATTTGCGCCATTGGCAGATACATTTACAATGTTTTTGCCGGCCATGTTTGAAAAGTTGATGCTTATATTATATGATGTTTCATTTAATTTTACACCGTTAAGGTACCATGCAAAAACCACATCTTTATAATCTGGATAATACGCATTTGAAACGTTAAAATAAACATTTTTTTGAGGCACAACAAGCGTTGCGTTTTCAGGCGTTGAATTTATAATATAATTGTTAAATTCCATACCATGCCAGTACAGATCAACATTTGCTGGCACAAAAGCTGAACCACTGTCTGCCTGTGAAACGAACGCAAATGTGCTTAGAACCATTAAAAGCGTAACTGCTACTATAATGCCTCTACGTGTTTTATTCATTATGACGGTTAAGTAAATTTCTTAATATAAAACTTTCTTTATCCCTTCATAACGCCAAGTGGCACATGTCTTGATATTATATTTGACATACCAAGCTCTGAAACAATCTTTATGACCTCGTCTATGTCCTTGTAGCTTCCAGGTGCCTCCTCTGTTATAACCTTACTTGATGCGGCCCTCACATATATTCCATGATTACCAAGGTTTTTTAAAACATCATCAGGATTGAATGCATCATTGGCCTTTTTCCTGCTTAATGCCCTTCCGGCACCATGACATGAGCTTCCAAAGGACATTTCCATGTTGTTCTTATTGCCTGTTAATACATATGATGCGGTTCCCATATCACCTGGTATTAACACTGGATGTCCAGTATTTTTAAATTTTCCTGTTGAGTATCCTGCAGGGAATGCCCTTGTTGCACCCTTTCTATGAACTATTAGTTTCAATCTTTTATTATCTATATTATGCTCCTCTATCTTTGCCATGTTATGTGCAAGGCTGTAAACAAGATCAAGGCCAAGAGATTCAAAGTCCTTTTTAAAGACGCTCTCAAAGGCCCTTCTTATTTTATATAATATTATCTGCCTGTTCACAAAGCCAAAGTTGGCAGCAGAGTTCATTGCCATTATATAGGATTCGCCGATACCTGATTTTGTATATGCTGATATTAACTGTCTGTCCTTTACCTTTATATCGCTCTTCTCGTTAAGCTCCATTAAATAATCGGTTGCAACCTGGTGCCCGAGTCCTCTGGAACCTGTATGAACCATGATCATTATATTGTCCTTTTCTATTCCAAAATACCTTGCAGTCCTTTCATCAAAGATCCTGTCAACTTTTTGTATCTCCAGAAAATGGTTGCCGCCCCCAAGGCTGCCAACCTCATTTATTCCCCTTGAGATGGCCTTTTCAGAGACTTTATCCGGATTTGAATTCATGCTGCCGTTTTCCTCTGTTGACTCAATATCCCTTTCCGTTCCATAGCCCTTTGAAACAGCCCATTTTATGCCATCAGACAATATATCAGTCATATCATTTTTATTAACCCTAAATGAGGATTTTAAATCTATGCCTGCCGGCACATTTTTAAAGATCTCATCTATTAAATCTTTTATTCTTGATTTTGCATCGTTATAACTTATGTTTGTTTTTATCAATGACACACCACAATTTATATCATAGCCGACACCACCAGGGGATACTATGCCCTCATCGTAATCAAAGGCGGCAACGCCGCCTATTGGAAAACCATATCCAAGGTGTATATCAGGCATTGCGTACGCGGCCTTAACTATACCAGGCAGCGAGGCCACGTTCATGAGCTGCCTTAATGGTTCATCATTCATCTTTGATAGCAATTCATCATTTATGTAAATATAGGCAGGCACCTTCATATCGCCTGTCCTTTCTATTACATATTTATTTTTGTCTATCATTTTTGGTTGCATTGTATGATTATACAATCTTTACTCATAAACGTTAATTTTATCAGGCATTTCAAATTTAGAAAGACGATCCTCGATGCATTTGTAATCGTATTTATTCACAATCATCTCAATCTCATTGCCATTTATTATTATCTCCGGTTTTATATTGCATGGCTCAAGCTTTTTTAATATAAAATCTGGATATATCTCACGGCATGATCTTATAATGTAATTACCCCTTCTAATTTTTAAATCATCATAAAAATAATCATCAAGATCAATGGTGATATCCTTGTAATAAACTGAAAGATGGTTGTTTTCGATATTATAATCAAACATATCAAAAACATTTGAATTTTCCCTGAAAACTGCTAGTGAAGAATCCCTGAAATAATAGTATATATAATTTAATCCATATCTGTATCCATAGAATGGCATGCCATCCATGCATTCAAAGGAGAAATCATATGATCTGTCGCTTTTTCCATTTATTATTGTTGCACCGAATGATATTGGTATCATTATAGAGAACATGAAGCCGGCAGGTATGTACCCTGGAACATTGGATTTAATATACGGCCTGTTTTCCATCTTTGGCATTGAATAATTAATATTAAAAACATTTTCAATTATATACCTCTGATTGAATTTTATCTCATGGCCATTCCTGATAAATTTAATCATTGAATCATCTTCAAAGTTTTCTGATCCTTTTCCAGAGTATATAACATTCGAAAATTTTGTATCCTTGTGTTTTATCCTTCTTATTGAGCCAAGTATCATATCCCTGAATCCGGAAAACTGTGAATCTGAAACTATGAAATATCCAAAATCTGAAAGTTTCTCATAGTCATCATATGATGCAATTGTTATCCTTGAACTCTTTATTTTATCAATTAAAAGATAAGAATCATCAGGATCAATTATTGTAATGCTTAATCCGGCCTTTATCATTGCAAACAGTGATATTATAAATTCCGGCAGCTCCCTTACAATTATTATACCAGGATCGCCTGGATTAATTCCAAGATTATTCGATAAATAATAGGACATGCTGTCTATATAAGAAAGCATCCTGTAATATGCTATGTATCTATTATTGTAAATCAGGACGGGCTGGCTTCTGTTTACATTTGTGTTCCTTAGAAACATTGTGTAAGGACCGATCTCTGGTATTCTTGCCATTTTTTATGTATATATTTAAAATTTTTAAGCTTTTTTAATAAAATGTATTTTTATTAATGAATGATGGTATTTTATCTATCATATCTGTTATTGAATAAAAGTATCCCTTTTCTTTAAAGCACTGCTCGCCAACTCTTTTATTTATATAGGATGCCATGACCGCAGACCTAAAATTCGAAACACCCCTGGAGGCGAATGCAGAAACCATGCCTGATAAAAGATCGCCAGTACCCCCCATGGACATCCTTGCATTACCTCCAGGAACCCTCATGATCCTATTTTCATCTGTAACAATGTCCGTTGTGCCCTTCAACAATACCGTTATCTTATATTTTTCTGAGAAATTAACAGCACTCTCCTCTGATGGTTCCATTGAAGTAAATATTTTAAACTCCATTTTATGTGGCGTTATAATAACATTCCTGCACTTTACATCCTCCTTTTTTATTATTTTAAGCGCATCAGCATCCAGAACAACAGGCTTACCGCTTGAAATTATTCTAATTAAAAGATCGTAATCATCAAAATCCGTGCCGAGTCCCGGGCCTATCAAAAAGGCATTGCTTTTTAGCATCTCATCAACATTTTTTATATTTCTTACAATTAATCCCGGGTAATAGGATGATATTATATCGACGTTTTCCGTGAATATTTTAACAAGATCTATACCACAGCTGTATGCACCCAGGCCGCTTATAACCGCAGAGCCATAATATGCAGAACCACCTATTATTGATAAAACACCATTCATGCCTTTATGGGAATCAAATGCAGGCTTTTTTAAATAAACAAGGTCTCCTGGGCCGGCATACTCGCGTATATTTTTACCTATGCCTATGTCAGCTATAAAGATTTTTCCAGAGTTTGATTCATTCATATTTTCCTTTAAATCCGTGAACGTTACCGTTATATCAGGTTTTACAGATTCATATGGGAACCCTGATGGTACATCTATTGAAATTACCTTTTTCCCGGAGGAATTGATCCTTCTTATTATTGATAATTCAGGCTCCCTTGGATTTCCAGAGATTCCAATACCAAGAATTCCATCCACGATAATCTCGGTCTTTTTAATCAAATCATCTATTTCATCGTATTTGTATGAAATACCATTATATTCATTATATGCCCTTCTTGCTTCCGGTGTCTTTGGGTCCTTTATCATTAAAAGGTAGACATCGTTGTCAATCATTAAATATGATGCCGCGCATATTGCATCACCACCATTGTTTCCAGGACCTGCAATAACAAGCACCTTTCTGTTTTTGCCAAAATTGCTTTTAAAAACATTCGCAACAGCCATGCCGGCATTTTTCATAAGCGGATACGTGCTTCCATAAACATTTCTGTAATTTATATCATCCCTTTTTACATCCAGATAGTCCATGATCTTTTATAAAAAGAAAATACTTAATTATTTCAACGAAAAAGTTTAATAGATAATATTAAATGAATATGCATGGCAAGACTGGTTTTACATGAAAGAAACAGACCCTATGTTGTAAAGATTGGCAATGAGGAACTCTATCTATGCGGTTGCGGCCTTTCAGAGAACAAACCATACTGCGATGGGCATCATACAAAAACCGTCAATGAAGGTGATAAAATCTTTATATACAATCACGACGGCTCAAGGGTTGAGATAAGCTCCTTCTATAATAATCCATAACCGCTCAGCTCGCCTGTCATTAATCATACAATCATAATTTTTATTTTTCATCACTGCGGATGGGGCTGTCCGGATTTGGACCGGAGTCTCAGGCTCCCAAAGCCCGTAGGATACCAAGCTACCCCACAGCCCCTTGGCATGTAATTTTAAAATAATATATAATTCTTTCACTCTTTTAAAAATTAAAAAATTTAATTTTTTGCCTCTGCCATTATCTTTGCCATTCTGTGGTTCGAGACATAGCCATAGTATATCATCATCAGTATTAGCCAGAGTCCGCCGCCTATTGATATGTAAAAGTCCATTGTGAGAACCGCAGAGTTTGTTACAACGGCTGGCACATAAACCTTTCCACCGTAGACGTATGGATATACAATAAGCTCAAGGAATGTCACGGATATTATTGTAAATATAACGTATAATGGCTTGTATGATGCAATGTACGTTGTCTTCTTGAATGTATATAGTATTGGTATTATCAGTGTTAGCACTATTGGTATTATAATTAAGTCTGTATTCACTGAATGGTCTGCCGATATTAAGCTAAGGTATGTAAGGCAGTCTATTATTAATCCTATTACAACAAGAACCAATGGTAAAAATCTTCTTGGAGTATTTATATCAACGGTTCTGTAAAAGACCATTCCCATGCCAGATAATAGTATTAATGTTCCTATTATAAAGCCGTAAAGCTGTATCTTTGATAATAAAACCGCGTAATTCAGGGAGCTTAATGATGGCTTTGATATATTTACAACGGCGCCATAGCCGGATAACATAACTGTTATAACTGAAAGAGCCATCAAGCCCATTATAAATGTTGCTATTGCATAGAATGTGTATAATTTTCTATCATCAAATAGTCTGTTGTCCTTCCATATAAACTCTGCATATATTATCGTTGCATTTCTCACTATTAAAAAGAATATGAATACTGCAAACAACGGGAATAATGTATATGCCATTGGCGGTGCAAAGAATGGCACTATTGTTTCCATATCAACAAGCCAGAGAACAAAGAATGTTCCAACGACCTCCCATGCAGGTATAACGTACTTAAGAATATTATTCCTTATACCATCGTTTTTAAAGCCTGTTATCAATGGAATCGTTGACATAAGCTCTGTTGTGAACATCGTTATCATTGATGCTATAATAACAATAAGAAAAATTACCTCAACAGGAGCAGAAAAAATAGGATTCATTTTAAATCACCTCATGCCTGCCTTTGCTGGAACTCCGCGGTTCTTCCTCTCCTCCTCGATCTTTATATCTTCCTCTGCCATCTTCAGGTCATCATCTATGTTTGATAGCTTCATGACCTTGAAGGCATAGTAGAACGTTAATGGAAGCAATACAATGTAGAAGATTATTATCGCTATTCCAAGTGGAAACACCACAGGTGATGTTGATGCTGCCTGGCCTATGGTCATAACACCGTAAACTCCTGGTATGCCTGTGCCGCCAACAGGTGCCTTTATTATGAATGGTACCCTGCCGACCTCGGCCGTGTACCAGCCATCCTCCATTGTTAATACACCAAGGACTGCTACTGCCATTGTTAGTTTTAGTATTAATGGCCTTGATAGTGGATCCTTCTTCATGAAGTACATTATTACAACGATTAGCCAGAAGAATCCCATTAATACTCCGAAGCCGACCATTAGATCCAGTGTATCATGAACAAATGATGGCGGCCATACGCTTGAAGGATATGATGAAAGTCCGGGTATGTATCCATGTCCAAATGTAAACGGATATGCAAGCAATGACTGTGCCAGTGGCAGATTAACATAGTATGCAGGATGTCCGTTTATTATTATACCAAAGATGTGCTCAGGTGCACCGTATGTAACAGGAACCATGTCCTGCTCCAGGGCTGCATACTTTAATGGCTCTATTACCAGCAGTGTTGAAAGCTCGTTTGAGCCTGTTGCACCAAGATATATTATATCCAGGATTGCGAAGACTGCTGTTATGTTTATACCGCGCCTGTAAACCATCTTCTCTGACATGTTGCTTGTTTTAAGGTACTTGTATGCAAGGTAACCTAATATAACGACGATACCTGCATAGTAAACTGCACCAGACATGTGTAACTCCTCTGCAAATGTTGATGGTGTCCAGAAAGGTGCTAAAGGATTTACATCTATGATCTTGTTATGTAATAGATAGTACTTTACGTTGAATCCATTTGGTGTGTTCATCCATGCATTTATCTCGGTTACAGTAAAGGCTGAAAGGTACGTTCCTATTGTTACTGCCAGTGATAGGGCCCAGTGCTCCCATCTGTTCTTAAAGTCCTTCCAGAAGTAAACATACATTGGTAATGCTATTGCCTCTAAAAGGAACGAGAAGACCTCGACATAGAATGGGCCTATTGAGACCTGACCAACTATCTTCATAAAGTTAGGCCAGAACAGGAACAACTCCATTGCCATTACAGTACCTGATGCTGTACCGACTGCAAAGAATATAACCAGTCCCTTTGATAATTTATACGCCAGTGTATCATAGTACTTGTCCTTCTTTCTCAGGGCAAGGAACTCTGCTATTGTTATTGTTATGGCAAGAGCCATACTTAATGTAACAAAGAGTATATGTGATGATATCGTATATGCAAACATTGCACTATCCCATACAGGATACGAGATTGCCATATCTATCAATTTTTAAATTACTAATTCATATATAAAGTTATTTTTAAACAATTTTTACTATATTTCTTCAAATAATCATAAATGTGAATTAAATTTCATTTCAGTTGCAAAAAGATTGATTTGATCGACGATTATTTTATTCTGATTATAATAATATATTTAATTTTTTCAGATTTTACATAACCTGGTATTAAAATTCATTAATTTAAAAATAAACAAAACGAAATTATACAGATTTTGAAATCAAATTGTTTTATCAATACTATTATATAGCTTTATATAAGATATAATATTATTTATTTAATGGAGAACAATGTTGAGAATATAATTGCTAGAGCCAATAGAATACCTGTATGGTCACTGCCTTATTCCTTTCTTGCTATTATAGGCGTGGGCTACTTCTTTACATTCTATGATATATCAGACATTGGACTGGCAATGCCGGCAATAGATGCCCAGTTCCATCTCGGTTCCTCAACAAGTCTTTTCCTTGCGCTATCCGTTGGATTAATAGGCTATGGGATAGGCTCGTATTTAATAGGCAGCACGGCAGATGTTATAGGAAGGTATAAATCAATGATAATAACAATGGCCTTAACTGCCCTTGGGTCCTTTGGAGATGCAATATCATTAAATGTACCCGAGCTTACAATTTTTAGATTTATAACAGGTCTTGGTCTTGGGGCGGATCTAAACCTTGTATCAACATATATTAGCGAGTTTGCCCCGCCAGGTGTCCGTGGGAAAATCACTGTTTATACATTCCTCGTTGGTATACTTGGCCAGGCCGTAACGCCATTCATAGGTCTTGAACTTGTTCCAGTATATTACGATGGTTGGCGCTGGCTCTTTGGCATAGGAGCTATAATAGCATTTATAGCATTAATATTAAGATTTGAATTACCTGAATCACCAAGATGGCTTGCATTAAAGAAAAAGGACATAAAAAAGGCGGAAAAAATACTTGAAATGATGGAAAGAACCGCTGAAAGGAAGATAGGAAAGCTACCAGAACCTGATGTAACAAGAGTTGATACCGAGAGCGGTAAATTCCCGACATTATATTTATTCAAAAGACCATACTCAACAAGGCTTTCATTGCTTGTAATAGTTTGGTTTTTCTGGTACATAGGCAATTATGCATTTCTTGGCGATTCCGCATCGCTGCTTTCAAGCGCGGGTTTCAGCATATCCAGCTCGATACTATATCTGGCAATTGGCGCCATCGGCTATCCTGTCGGTGCCATTATAATGATAGCCACGGCGGATAAATTTGAAAGAAAATATGTGATATTTATAGACACAGTTGTCTGGTTCATTGGATTAACACTGTTTGCGCTTAAAATGGATATAACGCTGTTCATTGGTTCATTTCTTGCATCAATGGCCCTTGGAATGTACCTTCAGGTTGCATACACATTTACAGCAGAGAATTACCCGACAAGGGCAAGGAGCTCAGGTTTTGCACTAACAGATGGCCTTGGCCATATAGGCGGTGCCTTTGGGGCAATATTTCTTCCAGTGCTTGTTGCATCCTATTCATTCTCATTTGGCTTTGAGTTCATAGCGGTAACAGGTCTAATAGCAGGAATACTGGTGTTAATAGGTGGCACCAGGGCAACTGGAAAACCACTGGAAAATATATCTGCATAAAAAAATTATTCAAAAATTTTTATGTATGAATATGGTTTCATATTTCCATAGCAGTATTCTATATTATTAAACCTTGATTTTAATTCAAGTGCCCTTCTTCTTATTTCATTTACCGGTTTTTCATTTATTACGGCATCCCTTAGTATCTCGGCAAGCTCGGTTACATCATCCTCCATGAAGCCTATCCTTGTTATCTCCTGGACACCTATTCTAATACCGCTTGGATTCTGTGAATTTTTATTGTCATCCCATGGAAGAAGGTTTTTATTTAGTATTATTCCAGATTTCTCAAGATTCTCGGCAACCTTTCTTCCGCCGCCGTTCTTTGAGACATCAACAGCAAGGGTATGAGATCTTGTAAATCCATTTTTCTCTCCAAGGACGTTAAAACCGAATTCATAAAGCTTTTCTCCAAGATGCCTTGCATTTTTTACGATCTGTTTTGCGTAATCCCTTCCAAAATCCAGCTCCTCAGCAAGCGTTACACCAAGGGCGGCCATTGCATTTAAATGATGATTGCTTAACGTACCTGGAAAGACACCGCGCTGCACCTTCTTCCATGTATCATCGTCTGTATTTCCAATAATCATGCCGTGCTGTGGCCCCGGTAAAGTTTTATGTGTGCTTCCAGTGATTATCTCTGCACCCTCCCTTAATGGATCCTGAAATTCACCGCCTGCTATAAGGCCGGCAACATGTGCGCCATCGTAAACAACCCTTGCATTTACCTCATTAAAAGCATCCTGGAGCTCCTTTAGCGGTGTTGGGAAGAGAAATACTGACTGCCCAAACCAGCAGACCTTTGGCCTTTCATTTTTTATTGTTTTTATTGTGCCATCAATATCTATATTCATCTCATTAATATCAAATGGATACTGCACGGTTTTTAAACCTCTAAAGCCAACGGCACCAAATTTTGCCGCACTTATATGACCACCACCTGACAGTGGTGGAACAGATATCTTATCCCCAGGTTCGGTTAAGGCATATAAAACGGCCATGTTTGCGTTTGTACCTGACAGGGGCCTTGGATCAAAAGTCTTTGAATTAAAGAGCCTCTTTCCAAGCTCCGTCGTTTTATCCTCTATAACATCGACATATTCATTTCCCTGGTAATAGCGGTGGTGTGGCAGCCCCTCGGCATATCTAAAACCAAGGTCTGTTAAAAGCATCTCCATTGCAAGCGGGCTCATAATATTCTCGGATGCTATCAACGGTATGCTCTCCCTAAAAAGCTGTTCATGCTGCATGGCCATATCTCTAATAAACATGGCATCCTTTAGATACTCCTTTTTATTATCAAGCATTAAAAAACTATGTGAATATTGTATTTAAATTTTGGTTAATAATTAAAATATCATGATGATATTAAGAACAATGGATCTCATCATAGCTTCAAGAATGGATGAGGCAAGCATGCTAATGGCCGAAAAGATCATCGATCTTTATGATTTTAACAGGTTAAATGAAAATGAATATCAAAAAGATGGATTTAAATTAATGTTCATTGATGATCTTCATATATATCATAATATGGAAAAACTGGATTTTGATACATTGATATTTCTCTCAAGGCACTCATCGTCTGCAGGGGTAAAATCATTGACCGTCCACTCAATAGGCAATTACAGGAAGGCCGAGCTTGGAGGCTATGATAATAAAACTGTTTTATCCGCACCGTACGAGATGTCATCATCATTGAGATCAATAAAAGAATTATACAATGATGATGGCTACAATATTACGTTCGAGGCAACGCACCATGGGCCATACACTAAGAACAGATCCTATTTTATAGAAATAGGCACCTCAGGCGAGGACTGGCATAATGATAAAATACTGGAAATAATGGCAAGATCTGTAATTGAAAAAAATGTGAAAAGGTTTAGATCAGGCATTGGCATAGGCGGCGGCCATTACGCACCAAAGATCTCTGATTATTTTTTTAATAATGATATAAATATAGGGCATATAATACCTAAATACGTCTCTGAAACAATAAAGGACAATCAAATTATTGAAAGCATAGAAAATACTGAGAACTGCTCTTTTATATTAATAGACTGGAAGGGTTCTCCATCAAGGCTGAGGTCTCTTGCACTTGATGCTGCTGATAAATGCTCATTAGAGCTTATAAAGATATAAATAAAATTATATATCTTTTAAAAATGCCATTTCATGAGATTAATAGAAAACTGGTTTTCAGAGAGGTATTCAGATAATCTGCAGCTGTCCTTTAGGGTTCAGGATCAGCTTCTATCGGTTAAGACAGATTATCAGAGAATAGACCTTTTCAATACATACGATTTCGGAAAGCTTCTATCTATAGATGGCACCGTTCAGCTGACGGAAAAGGATGAGTACATTTACCACGAGATGATAACAATGGTTCCGTACTATTGCACCGCAAAATCTGACAGTGCCCTTATAATAGGCGGTGGTGATGGTGGTGCTGCCAAGAGGCTTATAGACCTTGGAATAAAGAGGATTGTAAACGTTGAAATAGACCAGAACGTTGTTGAAATATCAAGGAAGTACTTTCCGGAGCTGGCAGATTCATTTAATAATAAAAACGTTGAGCTTATAATAGGGGATGGAATAAAATATGTAAAGGATACAGACGAATCATTTGATTTAATTATAATAGATTCAACAGATCCGGTTGGTCCAGCAGAGGGTCTTTTCAATAAATCATTCTATGAAAATGCAAGGGCCAGGCTTAGCGATGATGGTATAATAGTAACCCAGTCAGGGTCACCATATTACCAGCCCGAGGCACTTAAAATGGCCACCAAAGGAATGCTTGATGTCTTTAGCAACGTAAGAACCTACATAGCATTTATACCAACGTATCCAAGCGGTCTCTGGTCATTTACCATGGCATCAAAATCTGAAATAATGCAAAGAAAGGAAAAAGTCATTCCTGGAAGATATTTCAATGAGGATGTTTTAAAAGGATCATTTTACCTTCCTGAATTCGTCAAGAATATAATAAAATCTATTTAAGGCTCTTTAATTTCCACTTTTTCTTTGCCTCCTCAAGTCTTTCCTCATATGAGCCGTCAAATCTCTTTGATATCCTCTCAAGCTCGGTTAGATGCTCCATGAACATCTTCTTGCTCTCGCTGCCTATGTACCTGTTAAAATCAATTGTGTCCTTTATGCCTGAATAGGATTCGTAGAGTCCATATATAAGGAATATCAATGAAACGGCAAATAAATAATAATAGTATCTACCTATAACAATATGAACCGAATTTTCAATTGATGTATCTCCAAATATTAAATAATCTGAACTTATTACAAAGAAGAATAATGATGCTATCGCTATGATTATATACAAAGGTATCTGCAATTTCCTTAATGGGCTTGGCATGTAACATTATATAAATGTTACATTTTAATTTATCGCTACTTTGATAATAGCTTCTTTCTCTCCTTTGCAGTGTATCCTGTTAGTTTTTCTATTAGTTCATTGTACGTTTTTATCGTTTCCATTGGATTATTGTAATCCCTGTCAGTCTCGGTCTCTGCATAGAGCTTCTTTCCATCAGTCCAGAGATCCATAGATTTCATGCCAGGATAGCTCGATTTTATGTGATCATTTAAAATCTCTGCATTTCCTGTAACATTTTTCACAGTTTCGTATATAAATTCCTTGCTAATCTTAATATTTTTTTTAACTGGATAATCCCTTACCATTAAATCACCTCTTTAGCGTCTTTTTCTGATATTTTTTCAGCAGGGATCGCATGTACATTAACTGCATATACTGTGCATCATGCTCAAGAAGCGGGGACATTGATATAATTGTCATATCATTATCAAGGACTGAAAGAACCTCCGCAAGGGTTTCGAATTTTAGATCACCATGCTTTATTGCGGTTATTTTTACCTCATTGCCGTTTTCATAATCGACGCCGGCAAATTCTGTATATAGATCACCATGCGCGTAAGGCAGAAACCTTTCAATGAGGTCGCTGAAATTTGATGGCTCTATTAATGATCCATTTGTTATTGAATGTATATGCGGGAAGTTTAGAATGGGCTCTATGCCCTTAACGGCCCTTGCAAGGTATAAAAGCTCCTCAACGGTGCCAAAGATATCGCTTTTACTGGTTGCCTCAACGCCTATGTATGGATATCCCTTATCGGCAGGATACATTTTTAATATATCCGAATATATCGATATGGCCCTTGACATGCTGCTCTCACGGCCCGAGTGATAGAAACCTGTATGTGTTATAACACGCCTGGCACCCATGGCCTTTCCTATTATTATGGCCCATTTTAAATGATTTATTGATTTCTCGGCCATTTCATCATCTGACAGCATGTCCATGTAGTAAGGTGCATGTATCGATACATCAACATCAAGCTCCTTTGCAAGCTCCATGCCCTCTGCAAGCTCGTTGTAGTTTCTTGCCATGTTCCAGAAAAGCTCCTGGACTATATCATCCTCCTCTATCTCGGTTTCAACACCAACACTCTGATAATTTCCATTCTCATCAGGTCTTAGCACATCAACTATTATTGAATCCTCCACATCCTTTGGATACATTCCTGCATACTCGGTAGCAGGCGTATCGTTTACATTTACCCTTAAAAGCTGAACCTCAAGTGAGTTCAAACCAAGATTTAAGACATCTATTATTGAATCTATGTATGTTCTGCCCTTGCTTGTTAATGGAATACCGGCAACACCAAATTTTATCATCTTTTTATAGAATAATTTGAATTATTTTAATCTATCGAAGCATCTTAAATTAAAATATATATAAAAATATAAAAATTAAACGAATAGATTATATATTGTTTTAGCATAACAATTTATTGATAGCTGATGTATTCAGTCTTCATTAATTCATCATGCATAGTGGTGATAAATTATGAATGTCGATCCAAACATAACAAAATATATGATAAAGGCAAAAATAGTAACTGATGGTGTGGTTGAAAAACCTGATGTTGTTGGGGCCATATTCGGCCAGACCGAGGGGCTCCTTGGCGATGAGCTCGATCTAAGGGACCTCCAAAAAAGCGGTAAGATAGGCAGAATAGAGGTTGAAATAGATACAAAGAAGGGCAGAACAGAGGGCTATGTTCTTATACCGTCAGGTCTGGATCAGGTTGAAAGCTCAATACTTGCCGCAGCACTCGAAACAATAGACAGAATAGGACCATGCAAGGCAAAGGTTGAGATAGAATCCATAGAGGACGTAAGGATAAACAAAAGGGATCGTGTAATAAAACGAGCAGAGGAACTGTACAGAAAGATGGGTGAAAACGGCAAGAGCCTGAGCGAGAGCATAGTACAGACGGTTCGTGAGGAGGTTGAGAAAAAGGAGATCATATCATACGGTGAGGAGCATCTGCCTGCAGGGCCTGCAATAGAAGATTCAGATTCAATAATTGTTGTTGAGGGCAGAAACGACGTATTAAACCTCTTAAGGTATGGAATAAAGAACACAATAGCCGTTCAGGGAACAAGCGTGCCAAAGACTGTTAAGGAGCTTTCAAAATCAAGGACTGTCACATTATTCGTTGACGGTGATCATGGCGGTGATTTAATAATAAAGGAAATGCTTCAGGTCGCTGATGTCGATTTCATAGCAAGGGCCCCGCCTGGAACCGAGGTTGAGGAATTAACATACAAGCAGATAATAAAGGCATTAAAATATAAAACACCTGTTGAGCAGTATCTGGAAACACATGGTATGATAGAAGAGCTAAAGGAGTGGAGCAGCAGGAACACAAAGGAACTTGAGGAAAGGCAGGGCAACGAATTAAAAAATGAAAGGCCTGAAAAAATAAACGAAAACGAGGAATCAGAAAAGAACGTTGAGTTAAAGGAGGGCTCTGTCCAGAAGCTTGAAACCGTTCCAGAATTCGATCCCTCCAGCCCGGAATCAATAAAGTTTAAGTTAAAGCAGCTTTACGAGTCCAGGGAGCTTGAGCTTTTCGATGGGCAATCATCAGTTGGAAAGTTCCCGGTTTCGGATGCAATAGAAAAGATAGAAAGCATGCACGGCGATTTATTAATAACAGGTGGCATAATATCACAGAGGCTTCTTGATATAGCATATAATATCGGCGTTAAAGCCATATACGGGTTTAAAATAGGAAACATCACAAAGAAGCCAGATGATATAAAGGTGGTTGCATGGGATCATATATAAACTTTGATGAATATACAGACACATCAATGATTAAGATTCCGGCAAATCCACTGGACCGTGTGATAGGCCAGGATGAGGCAGTTAAGCTTGCACTCATGGCCGCAAGGCAGAGAAGGAACCTGCTGCTTGTCGGTCCTCCTGGTGTTGGCAAATCCATGATAGCACAGGCCATGTCATTCTATCTTCCCAGACCTCAGGAGGAGATTAGGGTTGTTCATAATCCAGTTTATCCTGAGAGGCCGTTTGTCGAGGTAAAAACCAGGGATGAAATAGAACGTGAAAAAATTGAAATGAATTCCATTGAGGGGCAGTTAATAGATCCAAAGGATGCACCGCAGAATGTGGCCGAGCGTCTTGGATACAGATGCCCCCACTGTGGTTTCTACTCATCGCCATCAGAGAATGTATGCCCACAGTGCGGAAATACAAAGATGGTTAATACAGCACAGAGTCCGTTCAGCGACGTTTTTAACGTCATAGGCGCGGCCTTTGGCGTTGGCAGCAATGAAAGGGTTACCCAGACAAGGCGTATTGGGGAGCACGAAGAGGTAATAGTCTATGAACGCCAGGGTGATAAAATAAGGGTCATGGACGAAAAGACCATGGAGAGGAGAAGAAAAATCGAGAAGAAGAGTCCAAGCAAGGTGATAGTTCCAAT